>CAILUI010000220.1 GCA_903837355.1 uncultured Victivallales bacterium | reverse complement strand
CCGTGAACGACACCGTCCCTTCCCCCGCCGGGGCGGCGGTGTTGGGCGGCAGGAAGCCGGCCAGCGGGTCCTCCACCAGCAGGCCCGTCAGCGGGTCCACCGACTGCAGGTCCCAGGTGATCCGGCCGCTGGCGGCATCGAAGCGGACCGACACGCGCACCGGATTCGGGTCGCTGCCCACGCTGACCTCGGTGGCGTACTCCTGCAACCCGGCCGGCACGTCGATGACCACATCGTTGAAGCGGATCTGCACCAGCTCCAGGGTCGAGCGGTCCAGGTCCGGGTCGAGCACCGTCGTAACCACGACCTGCTGCGCTGGGGCGCTCGCCGTGGCCATGTTCTCGAAGTGAATCGTATATGGGAACACCTGCGCCGCCGGCACGAAACCCTGCGGCCCCACCCCCGCCGGGCCCACCAGCTCGTTGGGGTCTGTCGCCTCGTTGCTTGGGGTACCGCCGCCGCCGCCAGGCGTCTCGGGCCTCGGGGGCCGCTCCGGATCCGGACACTCCGGGGGTTCCCCCTCGTCGATGGTGAAGGTCTGTGGCGTGAAGCGCTCATCCCGATACTGCACCTGGAAGGGCACGTCGAAGGCCTGCCCGACAGTTTCCAGGAAGGCCATGGGCACGGTGAGCGCGTGCTGGATGGGGATACCCAGATCCCCGGGTCTGAAGTCGATGGTGTCGTTGACGACCCAGTCGACCTCGTAGTGCAGGGTGACCTGACCCTTGCCGGCAACCGTCGCCCGTACCAGGCCGGTCCAGTGCCGGGTGTCATGGTACTGCTGGCCGCACCCTGAGCCGGGCGTCGGGAAGGGCTGTGCCGTACCCGCGCCGCCAGCGATATTGGAGGGGATATTGTAGGCGCCCGAGTAGGAGCCCATCTGGTCGTTGATATCAGTCTCTCCTGTCGGGGTGGTGTAGGGATACCCCGTCAGGTTCAGGAGGTTATGCATGGCGGTGCCGGTCCCGCCGAACCTGAACTCGAGGCCGGGGAAGTTCCCGACCGTGAGCAGAAAGACCTTGCTGCCGTTGCTCTCGATGATCTGGTCGCAGGTCAGCGTGCCGCTCCGGAACTTCGCCTTCACCCCGGCCAGCACGGCCGCACGGATCTGCTGTACCCTGCCGTTCTCGGTGCCATCCTTCAGGTCATAGCTGCGGAAACCGCTGCCAAAGGGCGTGGTGGCGCCCTCGACAATCTGGGAGTCCGCGCCGTACGACAGCCGTGACACGGGGTCGGCCGACGTGGAACTGATGTACTCGTTCCAGAGCGTCGAGACCTCGACTCCGAAGAGCTCGTACTCGGTGGGGAGCAAGGACAACCGCAGGTAGCTCTTGGCGGCAAGCACCTTCAGGTCCCAGGCCGAGCGCAGCGGTTCGGCGCTGCCCGGCTCGTAGATGGAGTCGTCATCAGTGCCCGCCATCGAGAGGCCCTTTACCCCGGCCCCGGCCGCCTTGCCCGCCACCGCCCGCGCCGTCGACGACAAGGTCACGCCGCCCAGGTCAAGCCGGCCACCGGCAGCGATCTCGATGCCCGCGACGGCAGCCTCGTGGACGCCGACGCTGAAGTCGCTGAAGCTGAGGTCGTAGGTACCCGCGGGCAGACCGGGCACCACGAAGGTGCCATCGGCCGCACCCGCCGCGCTAAACAGCGCCAGCGGCGCGGCGCCGGCACTCGGCGTGGCGAACACAAACAGCCGGGCGGCGGCGCCGCCGCTGGGCAGCAGCGCCGTACCGCAGATGACCGCCTGTGGCTGCACGGTCAGGTCAACGGTGGCGTTGCCAGTCACGACCTCGACGTTGTCCCGCGTCGTCTGCGCCTGGCCTGTGGCGATCACGACGAAGCGGTAGGTCCCGGGCACCACGCCGACCACCTCGTAGCGGCCCGATGCGTCGGTCATGCCGGTGCCAACGACGTCGGTCCCGGCAAGAACGCTGACCAGAGCACCGGCCGGCAGCGCGACCCCCGCGGCATCCCGCACGGTGCCGGTGACGAGTTCCTGCCGCGCCACGGTCACGACCACCCCCGCCAGCGGGGTGCCGGCCGTGACCGCGAGCGTGGCCGGAGCCGTCGACTCCACCTCGGCGCCCTGCACCTGCAGCACGTAGGTCCCGGCGCTGACCGTGGGCAGGACGAACGAACCGTCATTGAGGATGTACGTAGACCAGGTGCGGCCCGCCCCGGCGTCGGGCACCGCGCCGAGACGCAGCCCGGCCGGCGACCGTGCCAGGGCCGAGGCGTCCACGCTGCCGCTGATGGAAGCGCCCAGCGACGCCTGCACGCGCCGGTACTGCAGTCCGAGCAGCCGGTTGAGGTCCGCCGGCGCCCCCAGGGCGGCGGGGAGCAGGCTGGCATTGGCCGCCAACATGCGGTCATAGTCGCCCCAGGTCGTGCCGATCCGCGCCTGCATGGCGGCCAGCACCGCGGGGAACTGCGGATCGGCGCCATGGGTACTGGCAAGACGGTCCTCCATGTAGGCCCAGGCCATCGGGGTGGCGTTGGCGGCATCGATGTAGGAAACCTCCAGCCGCGTCGTGCCCCGGATCGCCTGGACCAGCAACGGCACGCTCACGCGCTGGCCCGGACGCAGAATGCCGGCTGGACCAGGGCTCGCCGCCGCCAGGAACTCCTCCTCGGTGACCGTGGGCGGCGCGCTCAGGTCACGGCTGAACCGGGCCCCGTCCACACTGCGTACGTAGAGAATCGGGGTGACCAGGTCCGCAGCGCCGAGGTTGCTGTATTCGACGTAGGCCCGGAAGACTCGGCCGACCCGAACCAGCGCCGGCATGACCACGTTGACCTGGAAACGGCCCGGCCCGGCGGCGACCACGCTCACGGCCCCGTCCAGAGCGGCGGTGCGGCCGCCGTCGCTGACGCGCACCGTGTAACGGCCGGGGGCAGCACCGGTCAGGTCGAAGGTGGCGTAGACCTGCGACGGGTCGACCGCCTGGACGGCGGTGGCCTCGTAAACCGCCCGCGCGGGGCCCTGCAGTTGGTAACTCATCCCCGCGCCGAGGTCGCCGCCGCGCAGGCGCAGGGTTACGGCGCCACTGTTCCCAACCGTGCTCGGCGAGCACGAGGTGAGTTGGAACTCGAGAACCGCGGCGTCGAGAGTGAAGTCGCCGCCGCTGCCGGAGAGCGCGGCGTTGCGGACAAGGACGTAGTAGGTCTGGGCGGAGGTACCCAGTGCCAGCGCGCTGACGTGCGCCGAACTCCACTCCGTCTGCCGACTGTCGAAGTGCTGCGGGCTGGGAACGTAGCCGGCGCCGATGTAGAGCTCCACCGCGCCGCCCTCGTCAGCCAGATCGAGATTGAGCTGGATGTCCTGCCCCGGCTCCGGCCTGAACGCAAACCAGTGCTCCTCGCCCACCCCGGCGAACTGACCGGCCAGCGCACCGCCGCCCACCGTCAGCGCCGGCAGGGTCAGGGCGACCGGGAGCGCCGCGACCGCCGTGTTATTGCCGGCGTTCGCCCCCTCGAAGACCTCGCCCCGGCCGTTCGTGGTCACCTGCCACCGGTACTCGGCGGCGACGCCGCCGGGAACCCGCACGTCGGCGCTGGCGCTCAGGCTCTCGCCCGCGCCGAGGGTCACCCCACTGCCCACCAGGACCTCGCCGACGCGGATCGCAACCGGGGTGCCGTCCAGCGCGCGGACGAGAGCCACCGTATCATGCCAAGGCCCACGGGCAGCGGCGCTGCCGCGGTTGCGGACGGTCCAGCGGAGCGTGGCCGTCTGGCCCGCCTCCGCGGTGGCAGGGCCGACCACGGCGGAGACCACCAGGTCAATGTCGGAAACGGCGTTCTCGACGAACTCGTAGGCGCCCAGATCGGCGTAGACCATGCCGCCGACCGCGGCCGGCGCCGGGACGCCGGTGTTTGGGCAGCGCGGGTCGTCGTAGCGTGGCGCCCCCATCAGGTCGGTCTCCGGCGCCACCAAGGTGTCGGCCGCGTCGATGCAAGGCGAGCGGTAGCCCAGGCGGAAATCGCCATGGGCAGGGCTCCTGTACAAGGGATCGGCCGAGAGGTTGCCATTCCGTCCAGTCTGATCCCCCATCCCCTCATCGTAGCCCGTGCCGCCGGGCGCCCAGACGTCACAATGGCTCAGTTCACAAGTGCCGCCATCCCGACTGATGCCGTGCTCGATGCTGTTGCTGATAATGGTGTTCTGCACGACGCTCTGACCGCCGTGGACGAAGAGGCCGAGGCGGTTGTCATCCAGCGTACAGTTGGTGACGCGCAGGGTGCCGGTGCCGGCGATCACCACGGCGCGGTCGCTGCCGGTGAGCACGCAGTTACGCAGGACCGCCGTGCCGCTGTTGCCGAGGACACCGTCGTAGAAGGCCGCGCGCAGGAAGCTGTCATCGACCGTGAGGCTGGCGTTGTCAGTCACGCTGAGCATGGCCGCCTGCCCGCCGCCGGGTGCCGCCCCACCGTAGCGCAGATCCACGTGCTCCAAGAGCGCTGTGCCGCCGGCGATGCTGACCGCACACCAGTCGCCGGGCGCCGCCGCCGTGCGGTTGCCGTCGCCGTTGCTGTCGCCGGCGATCGTGTCATCGCAGATGGAAGTAAAGGTGATGGCCCGAGTCGTCGAACCGCGGGCAACCAGCGTTCCGCCATTCAGCACCCCGAGGCTGCATCCCGGATCGAACTTGACCACGGCACCGGGATTGATGGTCAGTGTCAGACCGCTGGGTACGGCGATGTTCCCGGTCACGTGATGGAGGTTCGTCCCCATCCAGACCTCGTCGGTCGTCAGGCTGCCGAGGTGACGGCTCGAGGTGTAACGCAGGTCGGTGAACTCGTTGGTGACGAACTGCCCCGTGCCCAGCACCGCCACACCGGACCAGTCGCCGGGCCGGGGCGCCGACCGGTCACCGTCGGCATTGCTGTCGCCGGCCACGGAGTCATCGGCGAGGGCGGTCAGGACCACGGCGGCAGCCGCGCTGCCGGACGCGTCCAGGATGGCCCCCTCCGCCACAGCGATGCCGATGCCTTGGGCGAGCTTCACGATGCATCCCGGCGGCAGGGTCAGGCGCACTCCGGCCGCGATCTCGACCGCGCCCTCGACAATGTGCAGCCGGCCGGCATCCCAGGTCTCATCCGCCGCGATCCGCCCGCGATGCCAGGCCGCGGCGTTGTTCACCATCACCTCCCGGACCACGGTCCCGAGCGGCGCTCCGGAGCGGTCCCGAAACACCGCCCGCAACTCCTGGAGCCCGTCCGGCAGCCGGGTGGTATCCCAGGGCGCTACGCCGCGCGCCGCCAGGCCGCTGCCGAGACTCTCCACCCGGCCGGCTCGCGAGACCGACAAGTCGACGCTCAGCGCTGCCGGGTCACAGGCAAGTGCCGTCCAGCGCAGCGCTTGCACGCCGTGGGTCAAGGCCGCCGCGGGCTCCAGCAACAGGAACGTGGGGGTACTGCTGAGGACCTTACTCCCAGGTTGCGCCGGCCAGGCGGACCTGCTGTCGCCCGCGCTGACCGTGATCCGCGCCTCGGGCAGCGCCAGGCTGTCCCACCAGTAAACGGCAATGCGCCCGCCACCGCCGCCGCCGCTGAGCGTGATATCGTAGGCCCCCCCGTTGCTGCCATCGGCACTGACCGTACCGCTGCCGGTGACCGCTCTGGCATTGACGATGATCGAGCCGCCCGCCCCGCCGCCCGGGTACCAGGCGACACGGACCGGATTGGCGTTGGCGCTCAGGGCGCCATCAAGCGTGAGTGTACCGGCGACATTCAGCAGGATGGCCCCACCGCCATCGCCGCCCAGGCCGCCATCCTGGCAGCCGCCGCCGGCGGACCCCAGGTCCACGGGAAAGCCCGGATCGCCATAGGCGTCGCCATAGCCCGCGAGTTCACCGCCGCCGCGTCCGCCATGGCCAGCGCCCCGAGCGATCGTGCCGATGGCGCCGTAGCCGCCACCGGGGCCATTGCCGACGCTGGCGGCCACGGCGGTGTAACCCTGCCCGTCGGCGGAGATCCTCGAGCCGCTCTCGACGATGACATCGCCGGCCTCAATCTCAACCCCGCGCCCCGCCCACTGGCCATCAACCCGGCGCTCCCGATCCCGTCCCTGGCAGAGCACGGTCGAGTTGCCCGCAACCCGCAGCGTGCCATCCACCGTGACCCTCGAACCGCCGCCGATGGCCAGCGTCGCCCCCTGGTCGAGCGTGATGGCGCCATACGAGCGGGTCGAGCCGGCGGGCAGCTCAAAAGACTGGTGTACGGTGAGCTGCAGGCGGTCCGCGGCCGTGCAGAAGAAGGCGATCGTGCCGGCGCTGGCGGCAGCGCCGCCGCTCCCGGCGCTGGCGCTTGCCGTCGCCAAGCCGCCAAAGCCACCATCGACGCCGTAGTAGACCGCGATCCGCCCGCCGCCGCCGCCACCGCCGTCGCCGTACAGCCCCCCGGCACTGCCGTCGGCCTGCAGCGTCCCGCTGCCGGTCAGCGTCGCGGCGGTGATCCAGATGGAGCCGCCCGCACCGCCCCCCGGGTACCAGCTCCCGCTCCGCGCTCCGGCGTTGGCGCTGATCCGGCCATCGACGCTGAGGGTCCTGGCAACCACCAGCCGCAATGCCCCGCCCCCGGGACCGCCCAGGCCGCCACTCATGCAGCCGCCACCCGCCGAGCCCGGCTCCTCCGGGGCCTCGGCCGAACCGTAAGCCAAACCGTAGCCGGCCGGGTTGCCGCCCCCGGCGCCGCCGTGGCCTGCCCCGCTAGCAATGGTGCCCGCCACACCGTAGCCACCGCCGGGCCCATTGCCCACCCCGCCCGCCACCGGCTTGTAGCCCTGACCATCGGCGGAAAGGGCCGAGCCACTGGCCACCACGACGTCACCCGCCTGGACGCGAACTCCCTCGCCCTGCCACTCTCCATCCAGCGGGCCGGTATCGTTCCGGCTGGCGCAGACGATGGTTGACCCGCCGGTCACCGTGATCGTGCCGTCAACGGTGATCTGCGCGCCGCCGCCCAGCGTCAGCGTCGCCCCGTTATCCGTGGTGATGGCCGAATACGAGCGCACCGCGCCAAGCGGAAGCTCAAAGCGCTGATAGACATAGAGATGCGGGTTTGCGGACGCCGTGCAGAAGAAGGCGATCGTGCCCGCGCTGGCGACGGCACCGCCCGTCCCCGCGGCCGTCGTCGCCGTGGCAAACCCCGTGAAGCCATTGTCGGTGCCGTAGTAGACCGCGATCCGCCCGCCGCCGCCGCCACCGCCGTCGCCGTACAGCCCCCCGGCACTGCCGTTGGCCTGCAGCGTCCCGCTGCCGGTCAGCGTCGCGGCGGTGATCCACAGCGATCCGCCGGCACCGCCGCCCGGATACCAGCTCCCACTCCGCGCTCCGGCGTTGGCGCTGATCCGGCCATCGACGCTGAGGGTCCTGGCAACCACCAGCCGCAATGCCCCGCCCCCGGGACCGCCCAGGCCGCCACTCACGCAGCCGCCACCCGCCGAGCCCGGCTCCTCCGGGGCCTCGGCCGAACCGTAAGCCAGACCGTAGCCGGCCGGGTTGCCGCCCCCGGCGCCGCCATGGCCTGCCCCGCTGGCAATGGTGCCCGCCACACCGTAGCCACCGCCGGGCCCATTGCCCACCCCGCCGGCCACCGGTTTGTAGCCCTGGCCGTCGGCAGAGATGGCCGAACCCACTTCGATACTGACCTCAGCAGCCTGGAGCGCGACGCCGACCCCCGCCCATGCGCCGCCCACCTTGGCGCTGGTGTTCGCGCCCAGACAGAGCACCGTGGCATTGCCGCTCAGCCGCAGTGCGCCGTCGACGCGGACCGTCGACCCGCCGCCGATAGCCAGGGTGGCCGCGTTGCTGATCGTCAGATTGCCGACGACGTAACTATCCTCCGGCCAGGTGGTGTTGGCCGTCACCAGGACATCGGCAGGGGTGTACGTCACCGTCACCGACTCGAGCTGCGGCAGAGCGCCGTCCGCAGCCGTGCTCAGTTCGGCCTTGTACTGCAGCCAGCGCGCCAGCGCCCCCGCCGCCAGGCCGACCTCGGTCGCGGACGCGCTGAACCAGGTCTCGGAACCGCTCGGGCCACACCAGACCGCTGACGCCAGCCCGGCCTCCGTGGTGGCGGTACGCACCTGAAAGCGGACCCCGCTGCCGGCCGGCGTGGCGGCATCCCAGGACAGAACCAGCCGGGCGTACATACCGGTGTCGAAGCTCGGCGAGACGACGGTGCCGGTCGCCGGCAGCGCGGCCAGAGCGGCAGGATCCAGGGTCAGGACGGCAGCGCCGCCGCTGCCCGTGATCACCAGCCCCGTCCGGGTGCTGTTGCCGAAATCGACGTCGGTGGTCTGGACCCAGATCTCCGCAGCGCCGTTCAGGCAGTACCAGCAGGCCCCGACCAGCAGCAGACGCTGCAGCCAGGCGCAGCCGTGGAGCCAGCGACGAACCGGCAGACGACCGCCAACCATCAGCGAGTGTCGGGCGAGCGCGGGCAACATTGGTCATCCCCCCATGCTACGGTGTGACCTGCAGGGTCAGTCCGGCCAAACCGATGATGCCCTCGCTGCAGGTGGCGCGCAGTTCGAGACTGTCCAGGACGGCGTCGGCGCGGCAGGGTATCTCGAGGGCGTCGGCGTGGGCGCGGGCGCTGCCACGGTCGATCGGGGTCCAGCCGGCGCTGAAGGCTCCCATCTGAGCGAAGGGGACCTCGACGCCGCTGCGGCTGAAGTGCTGGAAGTAGGCATCGAGGTTGAAGGGTGGGATGAGTTGGACGACGTCGGTCCGGCCGTCAGCGTAGCGCAGGAAGACCTCGCCGTTGGGGAGGTAGTTCTTCATCGGGTGGACGTAGGCGGCCAGGAGCAGCCAGAGGCGGCGGCAGGAGACGCCGATGGGCAGCCGGGCCGCGGCCGGCACCGGGCCAGGGCGCCAACTGCTCAGCACCAGCAGCGCTCTGCGGCCGGCCGGCGTGGCCCGCATGGTGGGCTGCCCGGCGGTCAGGAAACGCACGCCGTGGCTGGTCTGGACGAGGCGGGGTCCAGGCGGCAGGCGCAGGGACGGATTGCCCCACCAGGACGTGAGTGGCGCCGGCTGATCGGCGTGGTCGAAGATGTAGCCGGTGCTGCCGAACTCCTCGACCGTCTGGTTGTAGGCTCCGGCCAGGTCGACCAGAACCAGTTGGCGGACCTCGGCGACGCTCAGCGCCGGCGCGGCGGCGGGCGGTTGCTGGTGGGCCAGGATGGTGGGCTGGACGGGCGGTGTGATGGGCGCCGGGGGCGGTCCCAGGTCGAGGGTGACGATGGACTCGGTCTCGGCCGGGGTCACCATCTCCGGTCCGGTGGGATGGGCGCGGAGGGCCTTGACCGTGGGCCTCGCGGTACGGACACGGAGCGTCGCCTGCGAGCCGGTGCGCCGGTAGTCCACCTCCAACCCCGGCAGGCGCAGACTCGCCTCCGGCCACGCCGAGGGCAAGGACGGCTGCACGCGGAGACGGCCTTCGTGGAGGGCGGGTTCGATGCCGAAGAGGCCGCGCACGGCCACCTGGACATGCGGGTCATCGGAGTCGACGTCTTCGCGGTCACCGCCGCCGGCACCGTGGTTGGAGATGCCCATGTTGATGCCGGGGAAGTCGCTGCGGAAGGCGGAGAGGACCACGCTGCGCAGGTAGGGCCACCAGAGGTCGGCGTCGCCGCTGCGTAGGCCAGCGAGGGCGGCCAGGCAGGTGTCGCCGGTGGGCACCCACTGGACGCTCCAGCGGACCGGCCACCAGTCGCTGCACATCAGCAGGTTCACCCCAGGCTGGGGTTCGAAGCCGTAGTGCCCCGCGATCCAGCGCATGGCGCGGCGGGACTGGTCGGCGTCGAGCAGTCCGGCATTGGCGGCGAGGTACTCCTCCCAGATCTGCGGGTGGCCGCGCCAGAGGCCGTCGGCGCCGATCGAACCGAGACGGCCGGCGTCCTCCCGCCAGAGCTCGCGGAAGACGGCGGCACGGGTCTTGCTGGCCAGGTCGCCGAAACGGGTGGCCTCGGCCGCCTCGCCCACGGTGGCGGCGATGCGGCTGGCACGGTCGAACATGGCCCAGGCGGTGGCGCTCGGCGCGGCCGCCTTGGGGCCCTTGCCGTTGGAGTCGCAGTTCCAGTACTCGTAGGCGTCGCGGAAGAGCCCATCGCCATCGGCGTCGTTGGTGTTCTGCACCCAGGCACAGGCACGCTGAACCGCCGGCCACAGATCCTGGAGGAACTGCCGGTCGCCGGTCCAGGCGTAGTACTGCCAGACCTGGTCAACCCAGTAGGGGGTGTTGTTCTCGGCGTTGAAGGCGACCAGCGACGGCGAGATCCAGCGGATGAAGCCGCTCGGGTCCTGCATGGCGGCGTAGAGGCGCAGGTTGTCGGCGATCGCCGCCGCGTCACCGCCCCAGAGTTTGCCGTTCCAGCCGGTGGAGATGTGCGAGTACATCTGCCAGATCTGGCCACCGAGGACGAGGCCAGGCCCCTGGCGGTGGTACTCGCTGACGCAGCGCGCCCAGTTGATCAGGGCATTGAGATGCACATCGGGGGTGCGGATCTGGAACTCGGCCCGGCGCTGGTCCCACCACTGCCGCGTGCGCTCGAGTTCGGCGGCGGGCGCCTGCAGCCAGGTCTGCAGGCGCGGTTCCGGAGCAAGAGCGGCGTCGATGTAGGCCGTGCGCCAGGCCAGCTTGAGCTGGTCGCGGGCGGCGGGCCAGGCATTCGCGTTCGGGGTATCCAGGCGGGCCAGCGTGGCCGCCAGCCGCGCCGGATCCACGCTGCTGACACCCCATGCTATCACAACGTGATAGAGCCGCTGCGGCCTCGTACTGGCGAACTCCGCCGTCTGGCCAGAGGGGGCGGCGAGAGCGTGCCCGCTGCCCGTGCCATCCCAGCCTGCCAACACCTGTCCGTTGGGCAGGCCGGGGTCGGTCAGGCAGGCGTAGCCGTTGCGGAACTCGACGCGGTTGTCGCGGACGTCAGCCGCCTGCCACCAGATGCTACCGAACTGCCACAGCAGAGGCACCTCGCGGTCGAACTCCACCTGGCAAACGAGCCCGTGACCGCCCACCGTGGGCGCCACCGCCAGGCGGGCAACCCAGGCCTCGTCGGGAGCCCGGATCTCGTAGGTGGTGTAGCCCGGGCGGAACTCCGTCGCCACGGTCGCGACGTCATCGAGCCAGAGCACGGTACCGGCCGCAGCCGGGACGCCCAGACGCAGCGTACCCAGGCAGGGGTTGACGTTCCCCACTTCGGCGTTGGGTCGCGGCCACAGGGGGAAGGCGCGGTCCTCAGCGTAACAGCCGTTGCCAGTGACGGTATCCAGGCGGAAGACGGGGCGGTCGCCGGTCCAGACGCGGTTCTGCCCATGGACGATGGGCCGGTTCTCCCGGCGCGGGCCATTGCGGATGCTGAAGCCACCATCGGCGATAGGTTCATAGACGGGGTCCACCTTGCCCAGTCCCTCGCCGGGGGCCATGAAGGCGGAGCGACCGAGGATGACACTCTGGTCGACGTCGGGGAGCTGGCTGGGCGCCAGCGGTCCGGCGCTGACGGCGACGGCCGGTTTGAGGACACGCAGGCCAGCGCCCAGTTCGGCGTCGTGGCGGTCGAACTCAGCCTGGCGAGTCTGGAGGTCGGCCACGAAGTCGGCGGCCGGGGTTCGACGTTGACAGAGGGTGGCGGCGAGGGCGGTGACCGTGAGGCTGCCGCCCGCAAAGGGGGTTTCTTCAACGAAGGCGCCGTCCGCCGGATGGCTGGTGCCGGTTCCGGGATCGGTGCGCAGCAGGACGAGGGTCTGGGAAGCGCTGCCGGAGACGGTGATCTCGCCGGGGGTCGCGGTGGCCAGGAAGGGCACGCCGAGACGGCGCTGATAGGAGCCCTTGCCAGCGCCGGCGCAGAGCGTGGCATGGTTGGTGTTGGCGGCAGCCAGGTGCTGCAGGAGGTTGACGAACAGCCGTTCGAGATTGGGGCGGTAGGCATCGGCCGCCGTCGAGAAATCGGCCAGGCGCCAGCCGACCAGGATGATGCGGCCGGCGCCGAGGCGGTACTCCACCAGCGGGCGCTCGCCCAGCGAGGCGTTGCCTTCGGCAAGGAGGTCGCCGTGCGGTCCATCGGTGCCGTAGAAGTCCGCCAACGCGATGCAGCCCCGGGTGGTCAGTGGGATGTCCTGGCTGGGGTCGAGTCCGGCGAAGGCCGGGTGCTGACGCCACTCGGGTTTGGCGCGCAGGCCGCTGACGAAGGGGGTGTCGGTGGCCTCCAGGGTGCGCGGCGGCGTCGACTCCGCACCAACGAGATGCGCAAGCTGGCCCGCGGCCCCCGAGAGCAGCACACAGCCGCCCCCGGTCACATAGCCCCGCAGTTCGGCCACGGCCGCCTCGCTCAGGTCGGCGCGGGTGGCCTGGTCGGCCTCGTGGAACCAGAGGACGTCGAACTGCTCGGGCGCAGCGACGGCGTTGTCCGCCGTCTGCCAGGAGCCGTCCGGTAAGGCCCGCACGCGGAGCGCGGTTCCCTGGGTCTGGGCAAAGGCCAGCGCCGCCGCATTGCGGGCGCTGGTGGCCCCCGGCAGGGACTGGTCAACAAAGCCGATACGGAGGGGTGTCGGCGCCGCCGCCAGGGGGACGAGGAGCGCCAGGGTCAGCCCGGCGCTCAGACGGACCCGCCGGGGCGAGCACCAGCGATGGGGTACTGGGTGGTGTGGCATGGCATGCGCCTCCTGCGCAGGGGTGGCAGAACTGGAGCGGACGCAGCGGCCTTCCCGATAGGTCCCTCGCGTCCCTTTGGTCTCTTTGGTCCCTTATGTCCCTTTCCCGACTGCCACCGCCGACCCTCAGGGGCCGGCCCCGGCGTCCAGGCAGACGACATCGCCCGCGGCATTGCGGGCGTAGATGCGGCCGTGCGCCAGGACGGGCGTCGTCCAGCAGCGCCCGCTGAGGATACTCGCCTCGGCCAGGGGTTGGTAGCCGGCACGGGTGGCATGGGCAATGACCAGCTTGCCGCGCTCATCGAGGATGATGAGTTTGGCGTCGGCGAGAATCAGTGAGCCGCGGCGCAGGTCGGGCTGCTCCCACTTGACCTGCCCCGTCTCCCAATCCAGGCAGACGAAGCGGGTCTCGTCGAAGCCGAAGAGGCAGCCCTGCCAGAGGACGGCGCCGTTCATCGGGGTGCGCAGCTCCTTGTGGCGCCAGAGCTCGCGCGGCGGGTTGGCGGTCAGGTCGAACAGGGCGCAGCCGACGTTGTTGCCTGACGCGATGAAAGCCTTGCCCGCGTGGAGGATGGGGTCGGCGGCGTTGAGGTCCCAAAGGGTGTTCCAGGGGATCTTCCAGAGCGGCTGACCGGCGGCGGCGTCAACCCCCACCAGCGCATGCGCGGAGAAAAAGGCCAGAGCGGCGCGGTCGTCCGCACGGCGGTACGGCACCGGTGAGGAGTAGCCGGGATGGCCGGCTGGGCTCTCCCAGATCGTCTTGCCGTCCTGCACCTGCAAGGCCAGGCCCCACTGGCCAACGCTCAGGATCAGGCGGTCCCCCATGGCCAGCGGCGAACCGGCGTAGCGCCAGGTGTTCTGCCAATCCCCTTCGAGCTTGGGCCAGAGGGCGAACGTCCGCGACCAGAGCACCTTCCCGGTATCGGCCGCGAGGCAAAACAGGTCGCCGGACTTGCTGAAGGTGAAGACCCGTCCCTGGTCGACGGCCGGGGTGGCGCTGGGGCCCCCTTCGTATGACAGGGGTTGCGGGTCGCAGGGGTAACGGTGCTGCCAGAGCGTCTTGCCGCTGGCCGCATCGAAGCAGAAGACGGTATCGGTGTTGTCGGAGTTTCCCAGAGTGTAGACACGTCCAGCGGCCACCGCGAAGGAAGAGAAGCCCTTGCCGACGGCGGCCTGCCAAAGCACGGTCGGACCGGCGGCGCCCCAGGCGTGGGTCCAGCCGGTTTCGCGGGACGTGCCGTTACGCTCCGGGCCGCGGTAGCCGGGCCAGTCGGTGCCGTTACCCTCCTGGGCGGCCGCGCGCAGCGCCATGACCAGGGTGAGGACGGCGCTGAGCTGGAGGCACCGATATGGCATGGCGGATCCCTGTCACATGAAGCACTGGACACGGCGTTGGTCGCAGGTACTGTGGCGCGGTTCGCGCGCGGCGCAAGGGAGAGGGCGGGCCCGCCAGGGCGGTTTCAAGATCCGTAGCGTGGCGTACAGGGACAGGCACCGCCAGTCTGCCCCACGGACCTTTCCTGGAACGGCCCTGCGGACCCCCGGCAGTAGCAGCCGTCCGCAGGACCCGCTTGAGGTATCACAACGCGGGCTTACTTTGGTTTGCGACGCACGTGGTGGTCGTTTCCTCACTCTGCGGGAGGGCGGTTCACATGCACCCGACGGTCTGCCTTGCGAGCGTTGCCAACGTCAGTCTGAGCGTCCTCCTGAGCGGGGTTTCCCTGGGCGCCGCGGCGGCGCCGACCGTGATCACGCTGGACGGCGAGTGGCGGCTGGCGACGGATCCCGGCAACGCGGGCATCGCCAAGCGCTGGTTCGACGCCCCGGTGCCGGAGGCCGTGACGACGCGGGTACCGTGGATCATCCAGGACGCATTCCCCGGCTACCATGGGGTGGCCTGGTACTGGCGCGAGTTGGCGGTGCCGATCCATCCCCATGCCGAGGGCCGCTACCTGCTGCACTTCTGGGCCGTGGATTACAAAGCCGACGTCTGGGTGAACGGCCAGGCCGTGGGCAGCCACGAGGGCGGCGAGAGCCCCTTCACCCTGGACGTGACCGGGGTCGTGACGCCGGGGGCGGCGAACCGCCTCGCGGTCCGCGTCCTCAACCCAACCCATGAGCCCATCGAGGGCATTGTGCTGCGCGAGACCGCGCACCGCAACAAGGCCCTGCCGTACAGCGCCGGCAACACCTGGGACCAGGGCGGCATCGTCGACTCGGTGGAGTTGCGGCTTGCCCCCGCGGTGCGCGTCGAGGACGTCTTCGTGCGGCCCAATCCGCGGAACGGCACGCTGCGGGTCGAGATCGGCGTGGCCAATGCCCGCGCGCAGGCCACTCCCGTGCAGCTCGAGGTCAGTGTGGCCCCGGCGGCGGCCGGCGGCACGCTGGCCGCGACGACGCTGACCTGTGCCGCGGCGCCCGGCGCGTCGCGGCTGGAGACGACGCTGACAGTCAGCCAGCCCCGCCTGTGGGAGCTCAACGACCCGTACCTGTACCGGGTGACGGTGCGCTTGCGCCAGGATGGCACCGCCGCGCTCGATGAGCAGTCGGTGCGCTGCGGCTTCCGCGATTTCCGCCTCGAAAACGGCGCCTTCCGCCTCAACGGGCGGCGCCTGTTCCTGCGCTCCTCGCACACCGGGAACTGCTGTCCGGTGGGGCTTGAGCTGCCGCTGGATCCCGACTGGCTACGGCGCGATCTGCTGAATGTCAAGGTGATGGGCTTCAACATGATCCGCTTCATCGCCGGCGTGCCGAAGCGCACCCAGCTCGACCTCTGCGACGAGATCGGTCTGCTGGTCTACGAGGAGTCCTATGCCGGCTGGTGCATGGAGGCGTCGCCGTACCTGGCCGCGCGCTACGACGAATCGGTGCTGGGCATGGTGCGGCGGGACCGCAACCACCCCAGCGTCGTGATCTGGGGGTTGCTCAACGAGACCCGCGATGGCGCGGTCTTCCGGCATGCGGTGGCGACGCTGCCCGCGGTGCGCGAACTGGACGACACGCGGCTGGTGCTGCTGAACAGCGGCCAATGGGAGCGCGACGGCGCC
Source organism: uncultured Victivallales bacterium (assembly GCA_903837355.1). Lineage (GTDB taxonomy): Bacteria > Verrucomicrobiota > Lentisphaeria > Oligosphaerales > JAFGRS01 > CAILUI01. The sequence continues at coordinate 11,819 of CAILUI010000220.1, read as the reverse complement.
GGCAGTCCGAACGGCCTCCAGGTGTGGCACGGAAGCGGCCTGACCGACCCCTGCGTCACCCACAACCCGACGGCGGCGCCGGTCAGCGGTTCCGGCATCACCTGGGCCCCCGGACAGCTCGCCCTGCACCCCGGCGCCAAGGGCGAGTACGGCGTGGTGCGCTGGACCTGCCCCGAGACCGGTCGTTACGATCTGCAGGTCGGTTTCCGCAGCATCGCCGAGCGGGCCACCACCGATGTCCACGTCCTGCACGGGCGCCTGGCCCTGCACCGGGGCTTCATCAACGTCCAGGGCGGTAGTGCGGAGTCGACCTTCAGCGGCCAGGCGCTGGTGACGCAGGGGGAGACGGTGGACGTCGTGGTGGGCTTCGGCAATGGCAGCCACGGTGGCGACACGACTGCTGCCGCCATCTGCATCCGCACGGCCGCCGGGGTGGTCCACGACGCCGCGGCGCAATTCTCGGTGGCCGCCAACCCCGCCGGGCCCTGGAGCTACGGCCGGCTGGCACCGGGAGCGACTCCGGATCCCGACACCCTGACCCCCTTCGAGAGCGGCGAGACCCTCGGCGGCGCGCCCGCGGTGGGCGCGGTCAGCAACCCGGGTACGAGCACCTGGCAGGACCTGCTGCGGGATCAGCACCCGTACCAGCACGTGCCGCATACAGCCGGCACCGTGGCCGCCCTGCGGGGCATGGCGGGCGGCGGCTTGCCGCTGTTCATCTCGGAGTATGGCGTCGGCAGCGCCGTGGACCTCTGGCGCACGACCCGGCACTACGAACGCTACGGCAAGACCGAGGCGGAGGACGCCCAGCTCTACCGCGCCTGGCTGGAGCGCTTCCTGGTCGACTGGGAGCGCTGGCGGTTGGCCGAGTGCTTCACGGGGCCCGATGCGTTCTTCCTGGAGAGTCAGCGACGGATGGCGCGCGAGCGGCTGTTCGGCCTGAATGCCATCCGCGCCAACCCCAACGTCATCGGCCACAGCCTGACCGGGACCGTTGATCAGGGCATGAGTGGCGAGGGGCTGTTCACCACCTTCCGCGAGCTGAAGCCGGGCACCACCGATGCGCTGTTCGAAGCCCTGGCCCCGCTGCGGCTGTGCCTGTTTGCGACGCCCTCCAATCTCCGCCGCGGCGGGCGCGTCCGGCTGGAGGCCGTGCTGGCCAACGAGGACGCCCTGCGGCCGGGCAACTACCCGGTCCGCGTCCAGCTTGTCGGCCCTGGCATGAACCGCGTTCTGGACCGCGTCGTGCAGGTCACGATACCGGCGAGCGAGCCGGGGGCCGAACCGCCGCTGGCGCTGCCGTTTTTTGCGGAGGAACTGGAGGTCGAGGCACCGGCGGGGCACTATCGCTTCCTCGCCACCATGGAGCGGGGCGGCGCGCCGACCGGCGGTAGCGCCGATGTCTTCGTCGAGGATCCGGGGACGTGGCCGCCGGTCAGCGCCGAGATCGTGCTCTGGGGTGAGGACGAGGAACTCGCGGGCTGGCTGACCGGACAGGGGATCCGCTGGCGTCCCTTCACGGCCGCTCCACAGACGACACGGGAGGTCATTCTCGTCGCCGCCAAACCGGCGCCGGGCGGGGCGGCGGCGTGGGCGGAGCTGGCCGCGCATCTGGCCCGCGGTAGCGTCGGTGTCTTCCTGGCAGCCGAGGTCTTCCGGCAGGGCGACCTGCCCACGGCGTGGCTGCCGCTGCGCAACAAGGGCACCCTGGCGGCGCTGCGGAGCTGGCTCTACCACAAAGACGAATGGGCCAAGCCCCACGCTGCCTTCGCTGGGTTGCCGTGCGGCGGCATGCTCGACTACGCGCTCTACCGGGAGATCCTGCCCGACCTGGCCTTCGTCGGCCAGGACGCCCCGGCCGAGGCCATCGCCGGCGGTAACGACGGCTCCTGTGACTACGCCGCCGGGCTTTTCCTGGCCGCCTACGAGTTCGGCGCCGGATGCGTGCTGCTGAACACGTTGCTCCTACGCGAGCGCCTGGCCGCAAACCCCGTGGCGGAACGGCTCGTACGCAATCTGCTCAACGACGCCGCCAGCCGGACAACGGCAGCCCCCGCCGAGCTTCCCGCCGACTTGGCGGCGCAACTGCAGGCCATCGGCTACCGCTGAAAGGAGGTCGACATGACGGGTCATCTCGCAGCCTCTCTGGTCACCCTCGCCGTCGTCTCGCTGAGCTCCGCGGCCGCCGAGCCGGCGGCGCCGGAGTTCCGACTGCACGGCCGCTACGTAGGCCTTGGCGGTTGCCTGAAGACGCTGATCGGGCCGGGGCCGACCGCGGGAACGGAGCGCCTCTACGCCTCGCACATCTATGGCGGCGATGTCCTGGATGTCGTTGCGGTCGATCCCCTGACCGGCAAGACCGACGTGTTCTCGAGTCCGCTGGCGGGCGAGATTGGGGCCTGGGCGCTGGCGTTGGGGGCAGATGGGCAGGTGTACGTGGGCACTCTGCCGACGGCCCATGTGCTGCGGCTCGACTGGGCGCAGCGCAAGCTGGTCGATCTCGGACGCCCGAGTGCGAGCGAGGAGTACATCTGGCAACTGGCTCTCGGCTCGGACCGGAAGCTCTACGGCTGCACCTATCCCAGCGCCAAGCTGGTGCGCTTCGATCCAGCCACCGGCAAGGGAGAGGATCTGGGCCGCATGGACGCGACCGAGCAGTACGCCCGTTCCGTGGCCGCAGATGACCACGGCTTCGTCTATGTCGGGATCGGCATGGCCAAACGCCATCTGGTCGCCTACGAGATCGCCAGCGGACAGCATCGCGATATCCTGCCCCCGGAGTGGGCCGGCGACAACTGCTGCACAGTGAACCGCGGTGCCGATGGCGCGGTGTACGGGCTGGCGGGCACGCAGAACCTGCGGATCGAAGGCTGGACGGCGACGCCCATCGCCGCGGACCAGGTGCGGGGGCCGGCGCCGCTCGCCTTGGCCGATGGCCGCAGTGTGAGTTACGACGGCGCCTCGGTCGCGGTGACGGCCCTGCAAGCGGCCACGGCCGAACGCCGGGCCACCGACTACAAGGGCAAGAGCCAGTCGCTGTTCCGCATCGGTTTCGGGCCCGACGGCCAGCTCTACGGCAGCACCGCCATGCCGATCCATTTCATTCGAGCCGATCCCGACAGCGAGCGCTGGGAGGAGCTGGGCCAGGCGGGCGGCGGCGAGTTCTACTCGTTCCTGGCCTGGAAAGAGGTGCTGCTCGGGGCAGCCTACAGCGGCAGCGCGCCCCTGATGGTCTACCGACCTGGCCAGCCCTGGGCCCCGGACACCAAGCCAGGCAGCAACCCGTGGCTGGTCCACTACGCTGGCGAGAACAGCGGCTGGCGGCCGCTGGCCATGATCGCCGGCCCCGGCGATAAGGTCTACATCGGCGCCGTGTCCGGGTATGGTCAGCTCGGCGGGCCGCTGTGTGTCTTCGATCCCGTCACCGGGAAGGTGGAGCAGTACCCCCATCTCGTCCAGGATCAGAGCGTCGTCGCCCTGGTGGCGCTGCCGGATGGCCGCCTGGTCGGCGGCACGACCATCGGCGGCGGCGGCGGCAGCCATCCCACCCAGACCGCCGCCAAGCTCTTTGTCTGGGATCCCGTCAAGCGCGAGAAGCAGCTCGAGCTCGTACCAGTGCCCGACGCGGGTTCGGTCGCGGCCCTGGCGCTGGGCCCGGACGGCATGGTCTACGGGGCGGCCGGCGCGACGTTGTTCGTCTTCGATCCCACCGCCCAGCGGGTCATCGACGCGGCGCCGCATGGGCTGGGGGATGTCGTCTACAACGCCGTCTTCCCCGGGCCCGAGGGCAGACTGTACGGGCTGAGCTCCAACGGCATCTTCAGCATCGATCCGGCGACGCGCCGCCCGCAGATTCTGGCGACGTATCCCGGGGGCATCGAGGGCGGCGGCGCCATCCGTGGCCGCGAGATCTTCTTCACCTCGGGTCCACAGATCATCAGCTACCTGCTGCCGTGATGCCAGGCCGCCGCCAGCGCTACTTACCAGCCGCGTCGCAACCGCAGCCAGAGGCGCAGCAGGCGCCGCCCGCCGCGGGCTTGCAGCGCCACATCCAGAGCAGGCCGATGAGGACGGAGAGGGCGGTCAGGACGAAGACGAAGATATCCTTGAAGCCGGCCAGCGCCGAGCCGAACAGGGCCAGATAGACGGTGAGCATCGGCGAGCCGCAGCAGCCGAGCAGGAAGCAGCCGGCCGCGGCCAGGAAGCCGGTCAGGCTGAGCCCGCCAATCACACCGGCGACCCCCTGCCGACGCGCGCCCCGGCTCCGCGCTGCGGCGTAGGCCGTGAAGCCGAGCGCCATGCCGTAGGAGAGACCCATCAGGTAGAGCCGGTCGCGGACGTAGCGCTCCGAGATGGGGGCCATCAGCGAGACCGGGGGCGGCCGCGGTTCGGTGGCTTTCCACATCTGCCCGGGCGTCTCCCCACAGGCCGGTTGCGGGTCCACGACGTAGTAGTAGCCAAAATGCGCGAAGGCGGTCACGCACAGGACGACAAGGCCGATCAGCCAGGGTCGATGCATCGCGTTACCTCAGTTACTGCTCTGCCGCTGCGGCGCCTTCCATCAGCCCCCAATGAGACGCCGTTCCCGGCCGGCGGTTCCACGGCGCACCAGGTGTCCTCCGCAAGCGCCGGCAGGTGAACGTTTTTTCATGTCGGATCAAAGCGACTCCACGGACCGCAGGCTAAGGTGACGGGATTCGCAACGGGTAAAGGAGTGTGATCGGCGTGTTTGTTGCACTGAATAGAGCCTCCCGCCACAGCTATGGCGGCGTTCTGGTCTATGGTCTCCTCTTCCTGGCGATCTCCTTCTGTACCCGCTTCGCCCTGCTGTTGAAGACGGGCAGCGCCGCGGACCTCGGCCTCGTCCCGCTGGCGGGGGCCTTCGCCATTGGGCTGGGTTTCGACGTCGTGACCCTGTCCTACGCGATCATCCCCCTCGTGCTCTACGTGATGCTGCTACCACGAGCGCTGCGGCGGCAACGTTGGCAACGCGGGCTGGCGACCGGCTTCTTCGGGGTGTCGACCTTCGTGCTGGTCTTCATCAGTGCCAGCGAGTGGTTCTTCTGGGATGAGTTCGGGGTCCGCTTCAACTTCATCGCCGTCGACTACCTGATCTACACGAACGAGGTGATCGGCAACATCTGGCAGTCGTATCCACTGGTCTGGATCATCCTCGGCCTGCTGGCGGTGACGGCAGTGCTCATCGTACCGCTGGCGCGCCACGGCTATCTGACGCACTGGCTGAAAGCCGAGATGCCGCGGCGGCGCCGCCTGCTCGTCGGCGGGCTGCTGCTGGTCGCGCCGCTGCTTTCGTTTGTGGCCGTTGACGCTCGCCGTCTGCCGGATTTCCACAACACCTACAACCGCGAACTCGCCCAGAATGGCCCCTACGCCTTCTGTGCCGCCTTCCGCAGCAGCTCGCTGAACTACGAGGAGTTCTACGAGACGGTCGAACCAGGTGCGGCCTTTGGCGCCGCCCGCAAGCTGATCGCCACGGACAATGCCACCTTCATCTCCGAGGACCCCCTCGACCTCACCCGCCAGATCACGGCGCCGGGGCCTGAGAAGCGCTGGAACGTCATCCAAATCACCATCGAGAGCCTCAGCGCCAACTACGTGCAAGCCCTGGGCGGCGGCGGCGGGCTGACGCCGGAACTCGACCGGCTGATCGGGGAGTCCATCGTCTTCAGGAACTTCTTCGCCACCGGCACGCGGACGGTCCGGGGCATGGAGGCCCTGTCGCTCTCGGTGCCGCCGACGCCCGGCCACTCGATGGTCCGCCGAGCGGACAACGAAAACCTGTTCACGCTGGGATCGCTGTTCCAGGCGCGGGGCTACGATACGACCTTCCTCTACAGCGGCCATGGCTACTTCGACAACATGAACTACTTCTTCAGCCACAATGGCTTCCGGGTGGTGGATCGCGCCAGTCAACCGAGCACGGAGATCACCTTCGCCAACATCTGGGGCGCCTGCGACGAGGACCTCTACCGCTGGACCCTGGCCGAAGCGGATCGGTCCTACGCCGCCGGGAAGCCCTTCTTCCACTTCGTCATGACCACCTCCAACCACCGGCCGTACACCTTCCCGGAGGGCAAGGTGGATGCGCCGCAGGGCGGACGCAGCGGGGCGGTGCGCTACACGGACTTCGCCGTCGCCGACTTCCTCAAACGCGCGCGGGAGAAGCCCTGGTTTGCCAATACGGTCTTTGTGATTGTCGCCGACCACTGCGCCAACAGCGCCGGCAAGACCGAGCTGCCACTGCCGAAGTACCGGATCCCCCTGATCATCTACAACCCCGAGTTGCTTGGCGCGCGCAGTGTCAACACTCTCTGCTCGCAGATGGACTACGCGCCGACCCTGCTGGGCCTGCTCAACTGGACCTACAAGAGCCGCTTCTTCGGCAGAGACGTCCTGCGCCTGGACGAGGCGGACGGGCGCGCCCTGCTCGGCAGCTACCAAACCCTGGGCTACCTGCGCGATGGCTTCCTGGTGGCCCTCAAGCCCGTGCGCCAACACGCGGGCTACCAGATCACCCCCCAGACCCTGGAGGCGCTGCGCTGCGCCCCACCGCCCGACCTGCTCCAGCAAGCCATCGCCTACTACCAGACCGCCGGCCACCTGCTGGACCATCAGCTCTACGGAAAACTCGATGAACCGTAATCGCGCCATCTGGCTGACCGCTCTGCTGCTGCTGCTGACCCTGGTGGTGTTTGAGACGACCTCCCTGGATCTGGCGGTGCAGGACCGCTTCTACGACCCCGCGCGCGGCTGGCTGGTGGATCGCCGGGCCCCCCTGCCCCAGTTCTTCTTCTACGATGGCCCGAAGCTGGCGTTCGTGGTCTTCATCGCCGTGGTGCTGGGTTGCCTGCTGGTGCCGAGGGCGTGGTTTCCGCGGCGGCCGTTCTCGCGGCGCGCGGCGGGGTTTCTGCTGGTCTGCATCGGCCTGGTGCCCGCGACCGTCGGCCTGCTGAAGGCGACGACCGGGGTCTCCTACCCCTACCAGGTCGAGCGTTACGGCGGCGTGCGGCCGTACCGGAACCTGGTGCAGTCCATTCCCTATGTGCCGGGCCAACCGCGGGGCAAGGGCTTCCCGGCCGGCCACGCCAGCGGCGGCTTCGCGCTGATGGGCCTGTACTTCGCCTGGGAGGGCCGGCTGGCCCGACGGCTCGGCCTGGCAGCCGGCCTGGCGCTGGGCTGGACCCTCGGGCTCTACCAGATGCTCAAGGGCGCCCACTACCTCAGCCACACGGTCGTGACCATGATCCTGGGGTGGTTACTCATCCTCATCGTGGCCAGGATCTTCCGACTTGACGAACCCGCCCCCGCGGCAGTCGCGGCCGGGCGTGCTGACCCGTCCTGACGTCCCGGCCTTGCCACGGAGACCGCGCATGGTCGGTAGCCTAGCGCATTTCCAGCGCGTCAATATCGAGATCACCAACGTCTGCAACCTGCGCTGCTCGTTCTGCGCGCCGTCCGCGCGTCCTCCGCAACGGCTATCCGTCCCGGCTTTCCGAGGCTTGGCTGAGCAGTTGGCGGGGCTGACCGACGAGGTGGTACTGCACGTTCTGGGTGAACCGTTAACGCATCCCGACCTGGCTGGCATCCTAGCGGCCGCGGCGGCCGTCGGACTGCCGGTCCACGTGGTCAGCAACGGCGTACTGCTGGCGGCAGAGCCTGCTGAACTCATGCTGCAACCTATTGTGCGTCAAGTAAGTGTATCGCTACAAAGCGCCGCCGATGGACTCCCCGAGGCGGGCTTCGCAGAGTACCTGGAGCGGGTCCTCGCCTTCTGCGACCGCGCGGCCAGCCAGCGCCCTGACCTCTACCTCAACCTGCGCTTGTGGGGGGCCCAGGGGCCGTACACCGGCATCGACGATGTGCGCCTGGCAGAGCGTCTGTCGCAGCACTTCGGCAGGGATCTGCGGTCGCTGCAGGTGGACGTGCGGCGCCGCAAGAACGTACCCCTGCGAGGGCGGCAGTATCTGCACTTCGACAGCCGTTTCACCTGGCCGCGTCTGGACCTGCCCGAGGGAAACGCCGCCGGTACCTGCCACGGCTTAAGCGGGCATTTCGGTATCCTGGCGGACGGCAGGGTGGTGCCCTGCTGCCTGGATGCCGACGGTGTCCTCGCCCTCGGCAACGCCTTCACGACACCCCTGCGCGAAATTCTGCAGAGCGAACGTGCCCAGCGCCTACGCGCCGGCTTTGCTGTCGGGCGGCGTGTGGAGGCCCTCTGCCGGCGCTGCTCGTTCGTCGAGCGTTTCAGCCGCCAGCGCGCTTCAGCCAAGCCACAGGGCCATGGCGAAGGCCGCCGCGGCCACGGCGAGGGTCGGTGCCAGCAGCTCGCGCAGGACCCGCCCCAGCGGGACCCCGAAGTAGCTCGCTGAGAGTGCCAGGCAGAGGTGTACCGGGGTCACAAAGAGGCCGCAGATGACCCCGGCGAAAGCGAGCACCTCATAGCCCATCTGCACGCTGGGCCCCTCGCCCATGTAGACCTTCAGCAACGGGAAGGTCATGGCCACGCTGGGCATGGTCACGCCGGTCACGTAGCCCACCAGAAACGGCAGACTGAACACCAGGATGGGGACGGGCACGTGCATGGCCCGCAGGTAGTCGGCGATGTCAGCGACCGCGCGCGCCGCGTCCAGGTCGAGCTTGTACAGCAACGCCCCCAGGATCAGCAGAGCAAAATCCCACTCCATGGAGGACACAAAGAGACGCCGCCACTGCGTCCGGGGAACCCGGTGCAGCGCCAGGAAGCCAAGGGTGGAGACCAGGATGCCCAAGGCCGCCGGCAGACCGAGGCCGACGTAGAGTGCCGCCGTCAACGCAATCGGCCAGAGCGCGTGCAGGAGGTTGGCCACCTGCTGGCGCGAGCGCGGGGGGGTGCCACTGGCGGCAGGCGTGGAGGTCGCAGCCGGAAACCCCCACACCAGCAGACAGAGGGTGCTGGCGAGCAGTCCGGACAGCGAGATGGCCAGGTTGTGGGCCAGCAACCGGCCCGGCGACACCTGCAACATCGCCGCGATGAGCGGTACCGAGGGGAACAGCGGCCAGACGGTCTCGAGCTGGTGCCGGAAGAGGAAGTTGATGGAGGCCTGGCGAACGCGGCCGACACCGGTGTGGTCGCCGAGATCGCGGACCATCGGGGCCGAAAGCATGATGCCGCCGGGGGTCGGCAACATGCCCATGATGAAGGGGATGATGGCGAGGGCGGCACGACGGCTGCGGAAGAGGTGCTGCAGGGCCGGGGCCAGGCGCTTCGAGACGCCGGTCTCCTGCATGGCTGCCCCGAGTACATTGACCAGCAACACCAGGCCGGTGAGGGTGACGAAGAGGAACGGCGTGGTCTCGTTCAGCGGCTTCTGCTGCCACTCCGTCAGCAGCGTCTCCCACCAACTGCGCGGCGTCACGCCGAGTAGCCAGGCCAGGCAGACCGCCGACAGCACCATGGCGCAGCCGATCTTCATCCGACGCTGATGCAGGACGGTGAAGGTGGTCAGTGCGACGGCCACGCAGAGCAAAGCATAGAGGCCTGGATGCATGTCACCTGGTCGTGTTGTTGGGGCCCTGCCGAGGGCTCTGCGATGCCCTTCGGCACCGCTCCGCCAGCCACTCGGGAAAAGCCCATAGCATACACTCGGACCGACCCAGGCCAAGGGGCGGGCAAGCGATCCCGGCGCCGACTACCATACCAGCGTTTGCCCGAAGCCCCGGATGGACGCCGCCGTCAACCCGGCCCAGCCCCCTTCCCAGGGCGACACTACCGCCCGGATCGCAACTCCCTGTGTGGCTGGATCGGACGGCTCCCCGGAGAGGGTCAACACCACGGTCTGGCCAACGATCCTGCCGGCACTGCGGAAGCGGTACGTCACGCCGTTAGGCAGGGCCAGGAGGGCCGTGCCAGTGACCCTCTTGGCGGACGGCGAGAGCCGAAGCAGCAACGTCCAGGTGCCGTCCACGGGGGCCGGGATATCCAGCCGCGCCGGGGTGGCCACCGGAGACGTCGTGCCGACGATCGTGACGCTGCCAACGACGCTGCCGACGAACTGGCGGCTGGCCGCGTCCACGGTCAGGGACAGTGTCAGCGACATGGCCGTGGTCCCCACCGCGTCCAGCCCGCGAATCACGATCCTGATGGCGACGCTGCCATTGCTGCCCCTGACGCTCGCCCTGACGGGCACGGTGATGGTCGTGGCCTTGGTCGGGCTGTAGGAGGCGCTACCCGTCAGCCTGCCTTGCGCGTCGTGTATCAGGTGCAGCACCAAGGGGTTGCCGGCAACGGTCAGGGCGTAGGAGCCACTCACATCCCAAAGGCCGCGGCCAGCCGTCACCGCGGCACGCTCCACAATCGCCAGGAAACTGCCGTTGGCAGCGGCGGGGGCAGCCGGCCGGAAGCCGGCGGTCAACGTCACATCGGCGGTGACGTCGGTCAGCGTGCGCGTGGCTGCCGTCGCGCCGTCGTCCCACTGCGTGAACACGAAACCGTAGCTCGCCACGGCGCTCACCGGGGTCGCGCTGCCACCGGCCGGAACCGTCTGCAGAGCCGTCCCGCTAAGGTCGCCTCCGGCAGCCGCCAGAAAGCGCACCGAGTGCAGGTTGATGGTGAACCGCGCGCTGACGCTGAGGTCGCTGGTGACGCTGCTATCGGTGCGCGGATTGGCGGTAACGCCATCGCTCCACTGCACGAAGTGGTAGCCGGGGGCGGGCACAGCGCTGACCGGGGTGCCACTGCTGCCGTGGTCCACGGTCTGCACAGGCGTGCCGACGAGGCTGCCGTGGGCCTCGGCCTGGTAGATGAGCTGATGCTGAACCGGCGGCAACACCGGCGCGGCAAGCCGCAGCACGACACCGGTCGTGCCGTACGGACCGAGCGCCGTGCTGCCCAGGACGTACAGCTCCCCACCGGCATCTACGCCGAACCCCTTCAGATAGAGTCCCAGCGGCCTGTCGTCCAGGCCGATGACCAGCTCCTCGATGAGCCCCGTACCCAGGTCGGCCGTGAAGAGGCGCCCGCCAGGCTGTGTGAAGCCCCGGCTGAAGTCGCCGAACACGTACTTGCCCGCGAGCTCGGGGAGAGCGCTACCGCGGTAGACGAACCCACCCACGATGGCGCTCCCTTCGTCGTGATCGTACTCGGCGACCGGGTCGAGCAGGCCGACGGGAAGGCCGGCCAGGTCGTTCGTCACACTGCCATCGCTCGGGTTGAAACGGAAGCTGCCTTCTTTCAGCCGCCAGCCGGCATTGGCCCCGGCGCTGATGATGGTGATCTCCTCCACGTGGTCCTGACCGACGTCGGCGACCACGAGCCGACCCGTCGGCGCGTCCAGGCTGAAACGATAGGGGTTACGCAGGCCGTAAGCGTAGATCTCGTCCAGCCCGTCGACCAGGACAAACGGGTTGGTTGCCGGAATGCGGTACTGCCCATTGCGGCTGCTCGCATCCGTGGCGTCACGGACCCCCGTCGCCAGCGGGTCGATGCGGAGCAGACTGCCCTGAACGGTGCCCCGATCCTGCCCGTTCCCGGCGGAACCGTGTCCTTCGCCCACGTCGTTGGCGGCCCCGCCGTCGCCGCAGCCGATGAGCAGGTAGCGGTCCTGATCAAAACACAGCATGCCGCCGTTGTGATTGAACTGAGGCTGATCCAGGCGCAGGAGCTCGCGCCGACTGGCCGGATCCACCTGGTTCGGGTCGGTCGCACTGACCGTCCACTCGGCGACAACATTCTGATGGTCGAAGCTGTTACCAGGGGTGAGCGGCGCGGTGGTGAAGTCGGCCAAGCCGCTGCTAGGCTCGCTGCTGTAGGTGTAGACCTT
>CAILUI010000219.1 GCA_903837355.1 uncultured Victivallales bacterium | reverse complement strand
GCAATGCCCGCGACGAGCGCCGGCGCAACGCCGTGCCCCCCTATGCTCCATAGCGCGACCGCAAGGGGGCCTCGGGGGTGCCCAATGGCGATCGCAGACCCAGCCGTCGGCGCCCTCGCCGGTTTCTTAGAACCGCCCTGGTACGGCGCCGGGGCCGGGTGGTAACCTGTGCCGTCGGCGCTAGAGTTTCGGGCGGGCGGACTCAGGCAGCAATGCCGCGATCGGGGCCGCCGTTCGGCCCGTCGTTCCCAGGTTAAGGTGAGGCTCCATGGCGCAGGCATGGCAGGCAAGGTTACCGGGAATCCTCGTTGCCCTGGCGGCGGCGGGGGTGCTCTGGAGCTGGTTCGCCCTGGGGCCGCGGAACGAGGTTCCGGCGGGGGCGACGGAGATCACCTGCTGGCACCCCTGGGGCGGGACCTCGACGGCGGACTTCACCGCGGCAATCAGCGAGTTCAACCAGTCGCACCCCAGCCTGTACGCGCGGACCCTCTTTGTCACCAACGACCTGGCGAACTCGCAGAAGGTCTACATCTCGGTGGCCGGCGGGGTGGCGCCGGATGTGACCTTTGTGGATGGGCCGCAGGTGGCGGAGTGGGCGCAGCGCGGCATTCTCGAGCCCTTGGATGACCTCATCGCGGCGGCCGGCATCACGGCGGACGACTATTGGCCGCCGTGCTGGCAGCAGACGGTCTACGACGGCCATGTCTACGCCCTGACCTACGGCGCCGATCCCAACTTCGGCTTCTTCTGGAACAAGGACGTCTTCGCGGACGCCGGGCTGGACCCGGAGCGCCCGCCGCGGACCCTGGCGGAGATGGACGACTACGCGCGGCGCATCACCACGGTCGAGAATGGGCGCTTGACGCGCCTGGGGCTGATCCCCTGGGCGGTGTACGGCAATGCGAACTCGATGTTCACCTGGGGCTGGGCCTTCGGCGGCGAGTTCTACGACGCGGCCAGCGGTGCGATCACGGCCGACGAGGCGCGCAACGTGGCGGCGCTGGAGTGGGTCACGTCCTACGCCAGGCAGTACGACATCACCAAGATTGCCGGACTGCAGTCGACCTTTGGCACCGCCGAGCAGAACCCCTTCATCATCGGCAAGTTAGGGATGATGCCGATGACCATCGGCGAGGTTGCCAACCTGCGCCGTTTCGCGCCGAACCTACGCTACGGCGTGGCGCCGCTACCGACGCCGCCGGGGGGCGTGGCGAACTCCTCGTGGGTGGGCGGCTGGTGCATGGGGATCCCGCGCGGGGCGCGCGGTGATCGCAAGGCCAGCTTCGAGTTGATGCGCTGGCTCTGCGCCACCCCGGAGGGCACACGTTTCGTCTATCGTTCGACCGGCTCCTTCCCCGGCTACCGCCGCTCGCCGGTCTACGCCGAGCTTAGCGCCGACCCGGTGATGGCGGTCTTCTATGACATTTTGAAGGCCTGTCAGCACCAGCGGCCGGTGATGCCGGCGCAGGCCTACTACATGGGCGAGCTGGAGCGGGCGGTCAGCTCGGCGCTGTACGGCAATCTGACGCCGCAGGAGGCGCTGGCGCGGGCCCGCGAGCGCACTCAGAAGCACCTCGACCGCATGCTGGGCAAGGCGAAGTAAGAGGCGAATGGGTATGGCGCACTCTTCTCAGCGACGCGAGTGGGTGGCGGGGCTGCTTTTTGCCTCGCCCTTCCTGCTCGGTTTTGCGCTGCTCACCGTGTACCCGATCTGCGCTTCGCTGTACTACAGTTTCTGCGACTACAGCGTCTTCGACCCGCCGCAGTGGAATGGCGGCGCGAACTACGTCGAGTTGGTGACCGACGACCCGCTGTTCTGGAAAGCGCTCAGCAACACGGCGGTGTTCACTGTCTTCTCCGTGCCGCTGGTGATGGCGGTGGGGCTGCTGCTAGCGTTGTTGCTGAACGTGAAGGTGCGCGGTCAGGCCTTCTTCCGCACGCTTTTCTTTCTGCCCTCGATCGTGCCCATTGTGGCGTCGGCGGTGCTCTGGGTATGGGTGCTGAATCCGCAGTACGGGCTGGTCAACACGGTGCTGCAGTTCCTCGGGTTGCCGACACCGGGGTGGCTGGCGGATCCGGCCTGGGCCAAGCCGGCGCTGATCCTGATGAGCGTCTGGGGTGCGGGTCACAACATGGTGCTCTACCTGGCCGGCCTGCAGGATGTGCCCCGGGAGTTGCACGAGGCAGCCGAGATCGACGGCGCCAACGCCTGGCAGAAGACCTGGTACATCACCCTGCCCGTGATCAGCCCGGTGCTGTTCTTCACCCTGATCATGGGCATGATCGGCAGCTTCCAGTACTTCACCAACGCCTGGGTGATGTCGGGCAACGGCCCCGACGACTCGACGCTGTTCTACGCGCTGTACCTGTTCAACAACGCCTTCCTCTACTTCCGTATGGGTTACGCCTCGGCGATGGCGTGGCTGCTCTTCCTGGTGATCCTGGGTGCCACGCTGCTGCTCTTCCGCTTCTCACGGGGACGGGTGCACTATGAAGCCGCCAACTGAACCGCGCCGCTGGCCGCGCGGGCTGGTGTACGCCGCGCTGATCCTGCTCTCGCTGCTGTTCATGCTGCCTTTTGCGTGGCTGGTCTCCACGTCGTTCAAGGGCGACGCGCAGATCATGAAGTACCCCCCGGACTGGATTCCGAATCCGCTGGTACTGAAAAACTACCAGGAGGGGCTGCGGGCGGCGCCGTTCGGGCTGTACCTGCTGAACACCCTCGGCATCGCCACCGTCGTCATCGTCGGCACCATGGTCTCGTGCTCCCTGGTGGCCTACAGCTTCGCCATCCTGCGCTGGCCGAAACGCGACCTCTTCTTCTTCCTGATGCTGTGTACGATGATGTTGCCCGGGCAGGTGACCATGATCCCGATTTTCATGGTCTTTCGCAAGCTTGGCTGGATCAACACCTTTCTGCCGCTGGTCGTGCCCGCGTTTTTCGGTAACGCCTTCTTCATCTTCCTGTTGCGGCAGTTCTTCCTGACCATCCCGCGGGATCTGATCGACCAGGCGCGCATCGACGGCTGTTCGGAGTTCCGCCTGTGGTGGCAGATTGTGTTACCGCTCTCCAAGCCGGCCCTGGCGACGGTGGGGCTGTTCACCTTCATGGGCGCCTGGAACGACTTCCTTGGGCCGTTGATCTACCTGGTCGACGAGGGCAAGTACACCCTGTCGCTGGGGCTGGCCATGTTCCGCGGGCAGTACGGCAGTCAGTTCGGCCAGTTGATGGCGGTCTCGACCCTGATGATCCTGCCGGTGATCGTGCTCTTCTTCTTCACCCAGAAGACCTTCATCCAGGGGATCAAGACCTCTGGGCTGAAGGGGTGAGGGCGGTCCCGGAGCCGGATGCCGACCCGACGGTCGGCGGTCCCGGAGGCGGTGTCCTCAGCTTCCGAGCGGTGGACAGGGTGCCCACGGCGCAATACGTTGAGAGCATGGCTCTCCACCTCCACACCTGCAAACCTGGGTTCGAAGAGACGTTGGCGCGCGAACTGGCGCTTTACGGGATGCGTGAACCCGAGGGCGGCGACGGCTTCGTGCTGGCGTCGACGCGCGGCACCTCGTCGCCCGTTGACCTGTGCTATGCCGTGTTCAGCGTCCTCGATATCCGCGAGGTGGCGACGACCTCGGTGAATGCCATGGCCGGGGCGCTGTGCGACCTATTCTGGGAGTGTTTTCAGGGCGAGCGTCTCGACAATCCCTGGTTTCTGCACATGGACTCGGTGCCGCACGAGGCGGTCGCTGGGCGGATGCGCACGGTGCAGACCGAGTTCGAGCGTCGCCTGCGCGGCAAGATGTCGCGGGTGGCCAAGCTCGCTTCGACCGAGTTGCCTGGCGATGAGCGTGAGCGGCGCGGTTTCTTCGCTTACTTCGTTGACGCCGACCATGTGCTGGCCGGCAGTTGCCTGCGCTTCTGGGGCCAGCGGCGGATGCGCGACAACCCGCGGGCGCCGTCGCGCTCGTTTCTGAAGGCGGAAGAGGCCTTTGCGTTGCTGGGGCAGAGCCCGGTGCGCGGGGAGTTGGTGGTTGACCTGGGGGCCTCGCCGGGCGGCTGGAGCTTCAGCGCCGCCGAGCGCGGCGCGGCGGTGTGTGCCGTGGACAATGGGCCCTTGCGTGCCGGCGCCCTCGAGCACCCCCACATCACGCACGTCCGCGAGGATGCCTTCCACTACCGGCCGCCGGGGGGCCGGCGCTGCGACTGGTTGCTGTGCGACCTGCTTGAGGATCCGAACCGGGTGGTGGAGCAGATCCTGCTGCCTTGGCTGGACGCCGGCTGGTGCCGGCGCTTCGTGGTCAACCTGAAGGTTGGCAAGATGGACCCCGTGGAGTTGCTGCGCCGCCTGCGCGCTGTGGAAGCGACGGGTCTGCAGCGCCGCTGTGAGCGCCTGGCGGTGCGCCAGCTCTTCCATGATCGGGAGGAGATCACCTGCATGGGGACCTCGGCGTAGGCGGATCCGCGCATGAAATGGCGTACAGCACTCCTGACCGGTCGCGCCTGGCTTGGGCTGGGGGTCTTGGTCACGCTGTTCGCCTGTGGGTGCCGCAGTACCGGCTACCTGGCGGCGCGGCGGCGGGATCTGGCCGACGTGGCCACCGCCACGGTCGGACTGGGCGTCGGGGCCAAGGTGCGGCTCGGTCCCGTGCACCTGACGCCATTGCTGCTTGAACTCGATTTGGCAGGTCTGCGTGGCGGCGAGTGGTTCCACCTCCCGGGCCTGGGTATGGACGTCGGACAGCCGCCCCAGGAGGTGGGCGCGGCCTGGTGGAGTTCCTGCATCTGGGACCTGCCTCCGGGTTGCCCCAATCGCGAGCGTATGCAGCAACGCGGCAAGGCGTATATCGCCGCACCGCCGTGGTTGCCCGAGAGCGCCGGCATGTACAGCCTGATGACCGACACGGCGCCCTTCGTGAGTGTGCCGCGCCTGGCCTGGAAGCGCGAGAAGGCCCGCGTGTCGCGGCGGCCGACGGCCTACCATACGCAGATCGAGCTGAGCCTGGCCATCGGCGGCAGCCTGCGCCTGGGCTTGAACCCGGGTGAACTCGCCGATTTCCTCCTAGGCTGGTGCTGGCTGGACCTCTACCACGACGACGTCTGGTCCGGGCCGGCGCTGGACCCGGCCGTCTGGCCCTGGTTGCAGCCCTGGCCGGTGCGCTGGCTGTGGCCTTGGCAAGGGGCGCCCGTTGAGCGGCCGCCGCCGCTGAGCCAGGAGCCGGACGCGGCGGACATCCGCCCGCTGCTTCCGCCCAGCGGCCTCCTCGTGCCGAAGTACGAACTGCGTGTGCCCAAGCGTGTGCCGCGATGACCTACGAGACCTGGATCTGGGCGGAACTGCTGGCTTTCGACAACGCGTCTGCCGATCAGGGGGTGAGCGCCTACCTTGAGCGCCTGGGCTTCGTCCCCACCGGCATCTCGCTGATGGCGTCCGCCTCGGACTTCATCGTGCTCCACGAACCCCTGGACGTGGAACGGCCCCTGTTTCCCGACGTCTGCACCCGCTTCGGCCATGCCGGCAATGAGGAGCGCGCCCGGCAGGACTGGAGCAACTGGCAGTTGCGCGCGCTGGTCAGACACCTCAGAGCCCGCGGCGTCGCGGTCTTCGTCTCCGTCTTTGCGGCCTACCATCATGACCGCTTCCACCGGGAGTGGCTCAGTGCGCATCCCGAAGCGCGGATTGTGTACGCGCACCTGGGTCTGACGGATGGGGTCAGCATGCTGGCCCGACTCGACGATGGGACGTACTATGAGGATCTGTTCGTGTCGCAACTGGTGCGGGTGGTGCAGGACTACGGCTTCGACGGCTTTCACGGACCGGACTGCCTCGGCCCCGGCGGCAGCCTTGGGCACAGCGACTGCTCGGACGGCATCACGGCGCAGTTCGCCGACTTTCTGGGGACCCACTGCCCGCCTGGACTGGAGCGGGTGAGCGGGCACGAGGTCAGCCGTCTGCAGCAGCGGATGGATCTGATCTGGACGCGCCTGCGCTGCGAGTGGATCGAGTTCAACCTGCAGCGCTGGGAGGCCTTCTGGGGGAAGATCGTGCGGGCGCTGCGGCCATTGGGTATTCCGACCATGATCAACTCGGGCAATACCAAGGCCGCCTTCGAGTCGATGTATATCTACGGCATGGACTACCGGCGCGTGGCGCGGCTCGGGGTCGACTACCTGGTGGTGGAGACCGTGGCAGCCAACCTGGCGCTGATCAACGGCGGCTACGAACGGCACTTCGACTTCGCGGCGACGCTGGCGGAGATGAAGGCCCTGGTGCCGGCGATGAAGGTGATCTTCCTGCACGGGGTCAAGGACGTGGTCGAGAGCTACGATCTGCTGCGGCACGCGCCGGCGCGGCTCGAGCGCGAGTTCTTCACCCTCGCCAATCAGTATATCCAGGGCGCCAGCGGCGTCCTGGAGCGTTGTGCGACGGGGTTCATGGTCTGCCTCGGCGACGGTCTGGCGGTGACCGAGTGGCAGTATCTGCGCCGACAGTGGCAGGCGGGGTATGCATTCACGCCGGTGCGGGCGGGCGAACTGACCTGGCTGTGGAGCGAAGCCGCCCTCGATGGTCTGCTGACCGACTACCCGCGCCACGGGACCTGGCCGGGCTATGGGCAGGTCGCGCACCTGGTGGAGTTTGGCGGCCTGCAGATCCACAGCATCTGCCGCGCCGAACACCTCGGCCGGGCGGCGGGGCCGCTGCTGGTGCCCAATGCCGACCTCATCCCGGCGAGTCTGCGGCGGGAGTTGGAGGCCTATCGTGGCGGGCCGGTGGTGCTGCTTGGCCGGGTGCCCGAGGGCGGCTTTGGCGCTGCCGTCAGCGTGGTGACGTGCCGCATCTCAGCGGACTATCTCATGGGCTGCGCGGTGCTGCACGGCGAGTTGGCGCCGAGCACGCTCGCGGTCCCGGCCTCGTCCGGCGCGGCCTTTGCGGACAGCCGGCCGCCGTGTTTCTTCAGCGAGCGTCCGGCCTACATGCCGATCCCCGCCGAGTTCTGGACCCAGGCAGCGGCCGTGATCCGCGGCAACGTCGAGGCCTGGCAGGAGCGGCACCGGGTGCCGGGCTGCCGCGCCCAGAACCCGCAGGACGGGCTGCGCGCTCTGACCCTGGAGGACCAGACCGGCATCCTGCGCACGGCACTGATCTCCTGCGGCCCGACCTATCTCGTTCCGCAGTACTGTTTCACGGCCCCGCCAACCACCGTGGCCAAGGTCAGCGGTTTCCCCTACACCCCCCTGGTGGTGGTCGAGGACTCCATTCGCAGTGGCCACAACAGCAGCCCGCTGCATATCCCGCCCTACGGCATCGTGGTCATGGACGTGGGGTTCGCCCCGCCGCGCGACCCTGCCGCGGGCTGATGTTGCCCCAGACGGAGAGACCCCCATGACGAGGCGTATTGCGGCAGACGGACTGGAGCAGCCGCGGCTCGCGGGTGCTGCGCACGGCGGTGCTGCGCACGGCGGTGCTGCGCACGGCGGTGCTGCGCACGGCGGGTATGTGGGCGGTGCACATGCTGTCGCCGTCCGCTGGTTGGTGGCGTTGGCGGCAAGCCTGGTCACAGCCCTGGCCGCGGCCGAGGCGCCGGTCGCCGCAGCGCCGGCAGCAGCGGGCGGCGCCGTGCCCCCGGCTTTCAGCGCCTGGTATCGCTTCGAAGCGCCGGAGCAGCCCGGCCGCAGCACCGGCCTGACCCCCTGGCCGGCGGTCGCACAGGGTGCCGAGGTGCGCCTGGGCGCCGGTAAGTGGGGCAATGCCTTGAGCCTGCCCGGGACGCCGAGCGCCGGGCTGTACCTGCCGAACCCGGCCGCCTTTTTCGGCGCCAAGGCGAGCGCGGGCACGGTGGCGCTGTGGGCCCAGGCAGCCGGCCCGGCGACCGACCGTCCCGCGGTCCTTTTCGACTTCATGGCGTCCACGGGCAACACCATGGTGGACGGTCACCAGGTGGTCCTGTTCGTCCAGGGAGGAGACGTGGTCACCTGGCCGGCCCTCGAGCGTCGGCTGAGTGTTCCGAACCCGTTGGCCGGGGGCCAGTGGGTGCACCTGGCCTTGACCTGGGATGCGAGCACGGGTGCCGCCCTCTATGTGGACGGCCGGCTCGCGGCCGAGGCCCAGGGCGCCTTCGCGCCGATCCCCCTGGCCGCGGACTGGCCGGGCCGCATTGGCTGTCACACGGTGGGCGGGGGTTTCCCCTGGGCCGGCCTGGTGGACGAACTGCGGCTGTTCAACCGGGCCCTGACGGACACCGAGGTAGCCGCCCTCTGCGCCCTCGATCCGACGCTGCCTGCGCTCGCTGCCGTGCTGACGGGCGAGGCCTTGGCCGTGCATAACGCCGGGACCGTTCCGGTGACCATCGCTCTGGACCGCTGGCTGCCGGCGCGGCACTTGGAACCGCCGTGGTACGGCTACCTCCCCGTGGGCTGGAACGCGACGGCCTGGACGGCCGGCGTTTGTGCGACCGAGCCCGTGGGCGAGCCCCGGCCACTGGCGCCCGCTGAGCGTGTTGCCCTGGCCGCCGCGTGGCCCGCCGACGCCTGGGGTCCGGGCAGCACGCGGCTGCTTGTCGGTCAGGGTCTGGCCTGTCAGGAACTGCCCGTGCAGCGGCCGCGCCATACCTGGTTCGGCGGGCGCGGGCAGGGGCCGGTCTACGGGCAACTCGACCGGGTCGGCCTACGCTTCGAGTGTGAGCGGTCACTACCGGCCGTGTTCCCCATGGGCCAGGACTTGGTGGTGCCCATTCGCATCACCAACGACCTCGGCCGCGCCATCCGGGTGACCGCCAGTGCGATTCTGGTCGGGCGCAGCGCTGACGACCAGGCCCGCACCGCATTGCCGCTGGCCCTGGCGAACGGGGCGTCGCAGCGCGCCGAACTGCGCTTCAGAGCGCCCATCGGCCTGGGGCGGTTCGAGATTCGGGTGACGGTGCCGGAAGGTAAGGGCGAGATGCTGGTGTGGCGGCTGCCGGTGTACGGTACGGACCCCGACCCGGCTCCGCGCCTGGCCGCCGTAGGAGCGGCGTATGTGCGCCCCCCCGATGATGCCGAACTGCTCAAGCGCATGGCCAGCGACGGGGTCACCTTCGTCCGCCTGGGCGGCAAGGCCGACGGGGCTTCGCTACGCCACAACCTCGAGGCGGTGATGAGCCAGGGCATGAAGGCGTGGTTGACCCCGGCCTTCTCGTATGCCGAGGTTTGTGCGGATCCGGCCCGGCGCGCTGCCCTGCAGAACCAGGCCCGCGAGCTGGGCACGGCCCTGCGCGACAACCTCGCGGTCATCAATCAGAGCCTGGCCGGGGAGGGACTCAGTGCCCCGCCCTGCTACTGCGCCGCCTGCACTGCCGATTTCCGCGCTGCGCTGGGTTCGCGCTACGGCTCTCTGCGCGGACTCAACCAGGCCTGGGGCAGCGCCTACGCCGCCTGGAACGACATCGAGCAACTGGGCAGTCCGAGCGATGTCGACATGGCGGCCGAACGCTTGAAGATGATGCAGGTCGCCCTGGAACTGCCCGCCGATAATACCCAGCGCTGGATCCGGCTTTTCGAGGTCGATCGCGCCCGTGCCATGGATTGGCGGCGCTGGCATGACGGGCTGCTGGCGAGGTGGTACCGCGACTTCGCCGCTGCCTACCACAGCACCAACGGCGGCACGGTCCCCATCGGCGAACAGCCCTGCTGGGCGAACTTCAAGACCCACGTCTTCTTCCCCCTGGCCGAGCACGCCGACATGGGCGGCATCGACCTCTATCTGCCCGGCGAGATGAAGACCACGCTCGGCTACGCCGCGGAGCTGTTCCTCAACTTCGACCTGAACGCCTCGGTCTACCAGCGCGCCGGCAAGCCGGTGATGGTGCACGAGATGTATGTCCAGGACCTGTCGCCCGAGGGCCTGGCTGAAGCCCAGGGCTGGTGGCTGGCGGGACGCGGCTACAACCTCACCACGTTCTTCACCTATGACTACTACTACGAGGGTCAGCGCGCCGGCTTGCCGCTGGTGTTCGGCATGCTCGACAAGGAGGGCAAACCGTACCCATGCTATGCCTCGTTCAAACGCTTCAGCGCCGACTTCTTCGCCTTCGCGGCCCGCTGCCAGCCGGCGCGCCTGCGGCGCATCGAGCCGCGGGTAGCCGTCTTTCTGGGCGACGACATGTCGCTGGCGAACATCCTGGAAACGGGCGGGGCGACCTGGGAGGCGGACGGCGTCAAGGGGCACAATGGCAGCTACTGGCTGACCGAGCGCAACGGTCACGCCGTCGAGTTCGTCAATGACGCCACCTTCTCTAGTCTGGACCGCGAGAGCGTATTGGTAGTTCCTTGGAGTCATGTACTTGCAGCATCATCTGTGGAGCGTATCCTGGCCTTTGCACGGCACGGTGGCACGGTCCTCATCGACGGGCCCTTGGCGCAGGTCGATCCCCAGTACCGGCCCTACGCCACCTGTCCCGGCGGCGGTGCCGCGGCAGCGCTGGGCGTCACGGTGGGCGGTTACGAGCGCGTGGCGACGACGGTGGTGTTGCCGGATGGCAGCGAACTGCCGGCCTTCGGCAAGGCGACCGGCGTGGTTCTGAGCGGAGAGGCGTCGGTGGTGTGTCGGGACCGCGAAGGTCAGCCTGCCGTCGTGACCACGCCGGTGGGACGTGGCCGCGTCACCTGGCTGCTCTCGGCCCTCGGACCGCTGCAGCGGGGGCGGGTGCCCGAGCCGCGCGCCCTGGCATTCTGGGGCGGCCTGCTGAGTCAGGCCGGGGTGACGCCGTGGTGGCGCTTTGTCAGCGCCTCCGGGCCGGCGCCGGCCGCCGACGTCGCGCCGCTCTTCGACCTCAGCGCCCGCATCGGCGGCAACCGCGACCTGTTCTTGTTTGCGACCAGCTTCTTCGGGCCGGTCAAGGGCGAACTCCAGGTGGATCTGCCAAGCCCTCTGCACGGGGTCAAGGACGCCCTGACCGGTCAGCCGTTGCCGGTGACCTGGCAGGGCAACACCGTGTCGTTCCCGCTGGAGTTAGCCGCGTTTGGCGCGCGCGTGCTGCGGCTGGATGCGGCCGGCGGGAAGACGCAGCCTCTGGCGGCGTGGTAGGTCAGCCGCCGAAAGCGGCGCGGGTCTTGGCCAGGCCGGTGCGGGCGGTGGCGAGGGCCTCGCCGCGCCAGTAGTCCGGGTTGAAGAGCTCGAGGGAGAGGAAGCCCGTGTAGCCGGCGCTGCGCAGGGTGGCGGCGATGTCGCGCAGGGGAGCGACGCCGTCGCCGGGCCAGACGCGGTGCTGGTCGCCGATCTCGGTGCGGGGTGGCTGGGCGGGGTAGTCGTTGACGTGGAACAGGCCGATGGACGTGGCGCTGAGCAGGCGCAGCGACTCGAAGGAGTTGCCGCCCTTGTAGAGGTGGTAGACGTCGAGCAGGAGACGCGCGTCGGCTCGACCGGAGGCCGCGGCGACATAGAGCAGTTCAGCCAGCCGCGAGAGCTTCGGGGAGTGGCCCCAGAGTTCGAGCAACGGCGCCACGCCGGCCGCCTGGCCGATCTCACAGAGCCGCGCGTAGCCCTCGGCAAAGGCATCCAGGGACACGGAGGCGACGTTTCCCAGGGGCGGTGCGGCGGCGGCGGTGCCGCCCAGGGCGGCGATGGTGTCCATCTCGCGGCGGGCCTGTTCGAGGGCCTGGGTCCGCGTGGCCGCGTCCGCATCGGCCCATTTCCAGAAGGCGATGGCGTCGGGGACCTGCAGGCCGTGGCCGTCGAGCCGCTGCCGCAGTTCGGCCAGCCGGCCGCCGCCGCGGGTGAAGTCATCGACGTCCCCGAGCCAGGGCTCGATGCCTTGGTAACCGGCGGCCGCCGTGACCTCGATCTGTTCGACGATCCCCAGCTTGTAGCCGCGGAGGGTCGAGGTGTTCAGCGCATAGCGAAAGCCCATGGTCGTATCCTCCTGCGTAGCCTTTGCGGGCCGCTCGTCGCCCGTCTTGGCGAGGGCCGGCCCCAGGATGGCCATTCCGGCGAGGCCGCGCAGGACCTGCCGGCGCGACATGCCTGGAACGGCCTCCATCAAGCTCACGTCCGCACTCCCGTCGGTCTGTCTTCGGCACCCTGCTGAAGCCACCGCGGCGAGCGCAGTCGGCCACCGCAACCGGGGCTGAATGTAGGGCCGCCGCCTCACCCCTGCAACCCCTCCGTCACGGCGCGGCCCACGGCAGCGTCCTGACGCCGGTGCGGCTCACGGTCAGTCGCTGGGCGCGGATGGAGGAGCCTTCGCCTTCCTCGTAGTAGACGCAGAGGACGCTGCCGTCCCGGAGGGCGACCAGGCTCGGGTAGGCGCCGATGCAGGCATCCAGGAGCAGGCTGCCGGTCCAGGTCAGGCCGTCGTCCAGGCTCCAGTGCAGGGACGTGGCCGGCAGGCGGTGCGCCACCAGCAGGACGCCGTCGGTACTGCGGAAGAGGTACGGTGCGTGGCCGGGGAAGCCGGTTTTCCGGGCCGTGGTCCAGGTCAGGCCGTGATCGTGGGACTCGGACTCCCACATCGAGTCGCCCGCATTGTTGCGCATGAGGCAGAGGATGCGCCCGTCGGGCAGTTCCAGGATGGCGGGCTCGTCGTTGTCGGCGTTGCCTTCGTCGACCCAGTGCGGTCCGCTCCAGGTCTGGCCCTGGTCGCCGGAGCGCAGCAGCGCCGACCAGACGCGCAACGGCTGCTGCAGTTCGCGGTAGACGGGCCAGAGCAGGGCGCCGTCGGTAAGCTCGATGATGGGCGAGGTTGCGCCCCAGTACTCGTCCGGAGTCACGGGCACGCGGCGCGGCGCGGTCCAGGTGGCGCCGTGGTCCGTCGAGGTGGCCAGCCAGAGCTCCTTGAAGTGGATGGGCTTGCCGGGCTCGGGCGCCGGGGAGTCGCCATAGTAGGTGAACCAGTTGCAGACGAGCGTGCCGCTGCGCAGGCAGGTGATGGACGGGTCGCGGTCATCCCAGGGCGTATCGGCGACGATCTGGGCCGGGCCCCAGGTCAGGCCCTCGTCGCGGGAGCGCACGGCGGCAATCCGGGCCCCGCGCGGCAGCGCGGCGCTAGGCAGCGAGATGTGGGAGTTACCGGCATAGAAGACACAGAGCAGGTCGCCGTTGGCGCCGCGGCAGACGTCGGGGAAGGCCTCGTAACCTCCAGCCCCGGCGTCCCCACAGACCACTCTGAAATCGGGCTTGACGGAGCGCCCGCCGAGATCACGGAAAGGCGGTTCCCGCGGTACGGGCTCCCCCGTCACCCGGAGGTTGCGGAAGTCGACCCGCGCCTCGCTGCTGCCGAGGCCGAACCGCCCGGCCGTGAGCGTGGGATCGTGGGCCCGCAGGACCTCCTTGCCATTCACCGCGATGACGATCTCCGTCCAGGTCACCGTGACGCTTACCGCCTGCCATTCGCCGCGGGGCAGGGGGACCTGCGGGGCGCGGGCGAGATCGGTCCAGAACGCCGCCGCCGAGGCTTTCGCCAGGAGAACGGCGTTCGCCTGCGTGCTGAACTGGACGATGTCGTAGGTCTGGCTGTCGGTCGCGCCGAAGAGCAGCTCCGCGCCGCCCACCCCAGGGCTGCTGGGATCGACGCGGAACTCGACGCTCACGCTGAAATCACGTAAAACGATCTGCTGCAGGTAAATATGACCAGACTGCTGGTGACTGATCTCGGCCACCCAAGGCTCGGACTGCGTCAGCACGCCGTCGCGGACGGCCCAGACTCCGCCGCACGGGACCCAGGCACTGAGGGTCTCTGCTGCGGCCAACGGCGCCAGCGTCTCGGCGGTCGCCGCGGGCGGTGAACTTAGTGCCAGCAGCAGCGCCGTCAGCGCCAGCGGTGCCGGTCTGAACCGTGTCGTTCGCATGGGCGCAACCAGCCTCAGGGCAGCGGGCCGTAGGGGATGACGTTGTTGGCCGTCGTGTCCGCGGGCAGGGCATGGCCGGCGTCGACCACGGCGATCACATACTTGCCGGCGGTACTGACGCCAGGTGGAAGGCTGATAGAAAGGCGCAGCGCGGCGCTCCGTCCTGGCCGCAGGGAACCGACCCTGAAGGTCTTGAGCAGGGTGGCTGTTGTCGGCGAAGGGGTGCTGGAGAGGTACACGGCCAGCAGGGTGCGTGGGATGGTCGCCGCGGTCGGGTTCTGGACCACGAAGGCGGCATCGAGACGGCACCTGGCCGGCGTGGGCCGGCAGGTCGGGGTCAGGTTCAGCCAGGCCCCGGTCACGTCGGCCACGGCGCCGGCGGGCGCCTGGGTGACGGTGAAGGGACGGCCCGCGACGGTCAGCGTGCCGGAGCGGACTGCCGGCTGCAGGTTTGCCTCGACGCTGTAGTGGATGCTGTCCGCGCCGATCCCTGCGGCTCCCGCCGTGATGTGGAGCCAGGGGGCGTTGCTGGCCGTCGTCCAGGTGCAGGGGCTCGTCGTGTTGATTGCGATCTGCCTCGTACCGCCGGCCGCTGCAACCGCCTGGTGGGTGGGGGTGAGGCTATATGAACAGGGCTCTGGGCCGGTCACGGTGATGCTGACCGTGGCCAGGTTGGAGTCCGTCTGACCGTCGCGCGCGGCGAAGGTGAAGCTGTCGCTGCCCACGTAGTCCGTCTCTGGATAGTAGGTTGCCCGGGTGCCCAGCAGTCCGACGCTGCCGTGTGCCGCCTGGGCGACGATCCGCAGGGTGAGGGCACCCCCGTCTGCGTCGCTGGCATGCAGAAGCGTGGCCACCGGGGTGTTCGCCGGGGTACTCAGCGTCGTCGCGGCTGCTGTGGGGGCGTGGTTCGGGTTGGCATCCTCGTTGTCCGGCCCGCGATGGCAGGTGTAGCAGCCGACCTGGAAACCGCGCCAGAGCGTCTTGGTGCCGAAGGCGGTCAGCGTGCGGTCGCCCTGGGCCCGTGAGAGCACCGTACCGCGGTAGTCGGTCCCATGGCAATTCCGGCAGGCCGCCGTGCCCCCGCTCTCGGCGGCGTCTGGGTGAGCCTGAACCCAGGCTCGGCCCAGCGGGTGCAGGCCATGGGGTCCGCCGCTGACGGTGACGGGAACGGTGCCGTGGCACGAGGCGCACTCCGCCAGCATGCCTTCGTGACCCTGATGCTGGATGCTGGCGAGGTTGTCATTGGGGTGTGAACTGGGGAATTCGGCATGGGTCGAGCCATGGCAGGCCGCGCACTGCAGATCGCCGTGTCCTTTCGAGAAACGGTACAGGGACAGTCCGGGAGCGGGGGTGTCAGCGTTGGTTGCGAAGACCGAACTGACGGCCTGCCGCGGGGTGCCGAGGGCGTCGAAGCTCGAGGTGTAGCGGATCTGACCGTTGTTCTGCACCGCGGTGCCAGTGTGACAGCTCTGGCAGGTGGGCTCGTCCAGCCAGCCGGTGCGGGTGGACGCACCCACCTGAACCATCGAACCGTGGCAGCTCTGGCACTGCATCAGCATCGAGCCGTCCGCCGCAACGGCCTTGCCCATGGCGCCGCGCAGGCAGCGGGTGGTGGTGCCCGGGTGACAGCGGTAACAGGCCGAACGGTTGGCGCTGGCAGTGAGGGTCAGGTGGTTGGTCGGATCGATGACGTGGGCGTGTCGGAGGTGCACCGCGCGCGTCAGAGCCCTGATTCCGGCTATGCCCGAGCCGGGCAGGGCCTCCGAGGCGTGGCAGGCCGCGCAGAGGATTGGAATGCCGGCCGTGACGACGGTGGGATAGAGTCCGGCGGCGTCGTAGCCTTTGGCGGCCAGGGCCGCCGCGAAGACAGGATCACCCGCCTGGTACTCGTCATGCAGGCGCAGGATGTTCAGTCGGTAGTCACGGTTGAGGTCGGTGGTGTTGCCCTCCCAGCCGGCCGCCGGCAGCGCTGCGGGGCTAGCGCCGGAACCGTGGCAGACGCGGCAGTCCATCTCGTCCGAGACCGGGAGCACGATGTCGGAGCTGGCCAGCACGGTACCGCCCTGCTTCGCCACCAGGCGCATGAGCGGGTACGAGTTGGCGTTACCGGCATCATCGCGCGGCGTGATCGGGATGCCGTACGCCGCAAACCAGGGGAGGGCAGCCTCGAACGCCAGCGCCTGCGGCGTGTTGGCCGCACCTGGCATCAGGAAGGAGTTCGGTCCCGGCACCGGCAGCCCGGTGTCCGCTGGCAGCGTCACCCCGAACAGCGGTTGCACGTAGTCCCAGAAGTTGGTCTTGCCGATGGAACTGGTGTTGCGCGAACCTGCGGGATCGGCCACGGCCTCGTAGGTGACTCCGACCCCGGTCGCGTCGGTCACCAGATTGCCGTTGGCATCGATGACTTGGGCGAGAATCGTGTTGTAGGGCGGCAGGATGGCGAAGACCGAGAACTCGCGGTCCAGGCAGTGCATGCCGAGGTTGTTCCAGCCGAGGACGACGCCGCCGGCGCTCGCCAGGTGCGCGCTCAGCAGCAGCGCGCCGGCCAGCCGGGCCACCGTGCCGGGAAGGCGGAAGGGGCAGGGGCGGAGCGCTACGCGGCGTCGGTTCATGGTCAACACTCCACTGCAACGGCATGGCTACAACCACGCCGCCAATACGTCCGCCGCCAATCTCTCCCAGGATGAGAATAGCGTCTCGCCGGCGCCCCTGCAAGCCGGCCCGTCGAGTCGGTGCTCAGCCTGCCATCCGGGGTGCGCATCGTCCGGCCGAGCGGTGTTCGAGAGAGCGCGACTGCCCGGCAGGCCGGTCCCAAGCTCTTGCGCCAATGCGCCGCGCGGGCTAATCTTAGGTGTGCAGGCGGCGCCGCGCGTTAAGGCGGCTGGCGGCCGCCGCAAGTGCGTGGCGGGGGTCGGCTCTGCGAAGAGGGTTTGGCCCACGGTACAGCGGGCAAGAGGAAGTCGCAGGGGCAGCCATGCATCTGGCGTTTGTTTCGCGGAGGGATCTGAGTGTGCTTTCCCAGCCTACGTGCCGCTGGTGCAGCCTAGGTCGCGCGTTCCGTCAAGGTGCCCGGTCGCGGGGGTGGCCGCGTCGCCGGGGCGGTGGTGGGGTGGTCTCCAGGCTGCTGGTGGCTGCAGCGTGGGTGTTGGTCGCTTTGTGCGTCGCGGCCCAGGCCGGGACGGTGTATGTCAATGGCACTGCCAGTGGCAGCGGCACGGGGCGCTCCTGGGAGACGGCGTTCAGCACGATTCAGGCGGGCATCAACGCCGCGGCACTGGCGGGCGGCGGCGAGGTGTGGGTGGCCGCCGGCACGTATCCTGAAAGCATCCGCCTCGCGTCCGCGGTGCAGCTCTATGGTGGCTTTGCTGGGACTGAGGCCGCGCGGGCGGACCGGCAACCGCGGTCTCGGCCGACGCTGATCGACGCCAGCCGGGCCGCCGCCGGCGGCCGCGCGGCGTGCGCGGTCAGGATACGCGGCGTCACGTTGGCAGGCCTTGACGGTTTTGTGGTTGGCGGCAGTGGCGGGGGGGCCGGCAACGCCGAAGACAACGGCGGGATCAGCATCGTGGACTCGACCGGGGTTACGGTGGCCGACTGCGTGCTTACCGACAACCGGGATTCGTGGCGCGGCGATGCCCTCAACGCGCTGCGTTCCTCCTTGACCCTCGAGCGCTGTCGCATCGCCGGTAACCAGGGCAACTCTGGCACGACGGTGTGGCTGGAGTCCTGTGTCGCCGAACTGCAGAATTGCCTGATCATTGGCAATACAGCGGCCTCCACGGTGCTGCTATGCCAGGATTCGTCACCGACGCTGCGCCACTGCACCATTGCCGGGCATACTGCCGCGTACGTGGTCCGCTGTGCCCAGGGGTCGTCCCCCGTCATCGCCAACAGCCTGTTCGTGCGGAACCGCGGCGCCTTGGTCTACGAGGAAGACCAGGACTCGGACCCGCAGCTCCGCAACGACCTCAGCTTCGGCAACATCGCAGGCAGCGACGGCTTGTATTACGACGGTGAGATCGGCGCGCTGGCGGATGCGGCCGCGATCAACCTGGGTGTGGCGGGCGCCCGCCTGCTGGAGGGGGATCCGCGCTTCGTCGATCCCGGGCTGGCCGGCACCTGGACGGGAGCCCCGGCATACGCAGCAGCGTCCGGCCGCACCGTCTTCACGGACAGCAGTGCCAACTGGGTACCGGGTGCGTTGTCCTGGCGGTTGCTGGTCGCGGACACGGCGCTGGGGGATGGCTTCCAGATCCTCATTCTGAGCAACACCGCTACCACTCTTGAGGTCGCCTTCGATCAGCGCGCCCGGGCGAGTGTCGGCGCGGCCTATCGCGTCCTCGACTACCACCTGCAGGATGGCTCGGCGGCGATCGACCGTGGGGATGCCGCGGTCGCGGCTCTTCTCGACGACGATGGCGAGGTACGGCTCGCCGTCGACGCCCAGTGCGACCTCGGCGTCGACGAGGCCCCGGCCAGCTATGTTGCCGCGCCCGATCTGTCCCCGCCCGTGTCGCAGGTCGGCGCGTTGCCGGCAGGCACGCGGGCCCCGGCCTTCGAGATTCCTTACCAGGCCCTGGATCCGGAGGGTCCGTTGCTCTCCGTTCAGCTCTATTACCGCCGCGCTGGCAGCGCCTGGGCCCTCTACGCGGGGACGCCGGGGGCCAACTCGTTCGCCTTTGACTCGGCTGCGACCGGCGGTGCTGGCCGCTACGAGTTCTACACCATCGCCACTGACGTTGCCGGTAACTGCGAGCCCGCGCCCGGCACGGCGGACGCGGCGTGCTGCGTCCTCGGTAGCCTGCCCGGCAACCGCCTCTACGTTCGTGGCAACGCCACCGGGGCGGAGTCCGGCGGAACCTGGGCGGATGCCCTGCGCGACCTGCAGGCCGCAGCGGATGCGGCGGCGGCGGCCGGGGTTCCCGAGGTCTGGGTTGCGGCTGGCGTCTACACGGTCAGTCTGGCCGTGCCCAGCCAGGTTGCGCTCTATGGCGGCTTTGCCGGGGCCGAGACGGCCCTGGCGGAGCGGGCGGTGCGGGTGCAGCGCACGATCATCGATGCCTGGCAGGCCCCGCGGCGTGGTCTGGTCGGGAGCTTTGGGGCGGTGTCCATGGATGGGGCGGTCGGGTCGCGGCTGGACGGCTTCTACGTGACCGGGGGGATGGCACTGAGCGGAGCGGAATATGCCGGCGGCGGTGTCTACCTGGCGGACGTCGAGGTGACGACGGTGGTCGCCAACTGCGTGATCAGTGGCAACCAGGCCTACTATGGGGGCGGCATCTACTGCAGCAACGGCGCGACGCCAACCGTGGTGAACTGTGTGATCTCGGGAAACTACGCCTCCTACTATGGCGGCGCGGCGTACTGCGAGTCCGGCTCGCGCCCGACCTTCGGCAACTGCACCCTCGATGCCAACCGCGCGGACTACGCCGGCAGCGGCGTCTACTGCAGCGGTGCCAGTCCGACCCTGGCCAACTGCCTTATCACGAATCACCCGGACTATGGCCTCTACCTCGCGGACCAGGCCTCGCAGCCGCTGCCGGCGTCGTGCCTCTTCTTCGGCAACGGCACGGCGGACGCCTATCTCTGGGGCACGGGCGTGGGAGTCGAGGGGCTGAACCTGACCCTGGCCGGCGCCAGCGGCAACATCACGGGCGACCCGAGTTTCGCCGTGGTGCAGGCGGGGACGTGGACCGCGGCGCCGACCTGGAGCGAGGTTGGCCATACCACCACCGCCACTGACAGCAGTGCCGTGTTTCCGCCCATGGGACTGGCCGGATATACGGTCGTGGCCAAGGCTGGCAGCCCGTTCCGGTACTACATCCTCAACAACACGGCCACTGCGCTTGGCTTGGTGGGAGACTGGGACCAGGATTTCGCCAGCGGCGATGCGTATGCGGTCAGCGAGCTCAGTCTGGCAGACGGGTCGGCGGCGCTGCACCGGGCGCAGGCGGCGCTCCTTGCGGCGACGGACATCGACGGCGACCCGCGGCCCGGGGCGGATGGGCTCAGCGATATCGGCGCCGACGAGGCCGATCCGGCCTGGGAGCCGCCGCTGGTCGTAGACACCACGCCGCCGCAATCACTCGTACGCACGCTGCCTGCGACCGTGGCCGGGGCGATGCTCGCGGTCCCCTTCAGCAGTTCGGACCTGGAGTCAGGGGTGCAGGCGGTGCAGCTCTACTGGCGCAAAGACGGCGGTGCCTGGGTCGCGTACGGCGCGCCGACCGCGGTCAGCCCCATCGCCTTTGATGCCATGGCGGCAGGCGGCGAAGGCCGCTACGAGTTCTACACCGTGGCTCGCGACCGGGCCGGGAACGTCGAGACGGCCCCGGCCACGGCCGACGCCGCGACCCTGATTCTAGCCGCGTACGCTGGCCAACGCCTGTACGTCAACGCGGCGGCGACGGGCAGCGGCAGCGGCACGAGCTGGGCGAACGCGGTCACCACCCTCACGACGACGCTGAGCATGGCGGAGACCATCGGGGCCACCGAGATCTGGGTGGCCCGAGGCGTGTACAGTGAGCCGATCACCGTGCGGCTCAATGGCCTCGCCCTCTACGGCGGCTTTGTCGGCAATGAGGGTCCCGAGCGCGAGCCGCGCGCCATCTTGGACAACGCCACGGTGCTGACCGTACCGACGTATGCCCGCGTCGTCGATCTGCTGGGCAACGGCTGCCGGCTCGACGGTTTCACGGTGACCGGCGGCTACTCGTCCGGCGGCGGCGAGGCTGCCCGGGGTGGCGGCATCCGCAGCAGCGGGGTGGGCAACACCATTGCCAACTGCCAGATCGTGGGCAACTTCGCCGACTCCGGCGGCGGCATCTACGTGGCTGGCGCTAACACGGTGATCGAGAACTGCGCGCTCGTGGCCAACCGGACGGTAGCCTGGTACGGCCGCGGGGGCGGTATCTACGTGGGCGCCCCCGGAGTGCGGCTCAGCGACTGCCTGGTAGCGGGCTGCTCAGCGGAACTTGGCGGCGGCATCAGCGCCGCGAGCGCCGATCTGGTGATCAGTAATCTGCGCGCGTTGAGCAACTCTGCCTGGCGCGGTGGGGCGGCGCTGTTGCTGTCCGGCACCGGCCCGATCACGATCGGCAACAGCCTGATCCACGGCAACCTGGGCGGGGTCTACTGCGATGCCGCGAACACCGCCATCAACAACACCATCTTCACCCAGAATGGCCAGCAGGCATTCCGTGATGCGGCGATCGCCGGCCCGGAACTGCGCCACTGCCTCTTCCATGGCAACCCGGACGGCGACTACATCGATGACCATGGGGCCGCCGGGACGGGCACCCGGCTCTGGGGAGCGCAAGCGCTGAACCTGCAACTCGCCGGTGCGCGCGGCAACGTCGACGGCGATCCGCTCTTTGCTGCCGACAGCACGGGCACGTGGACGGCCGATCCCACCACCGACCAGGCAGCGGCGCGACGCTACGTCTTCACGGACGGCAACGCGGCCTTCGTGCCCAGCGCCCTGGTCGGCCGAGTGCTGGAGTACTGGGCCGGTTACGAGGCCCTGATCATCGGCAACACGGCGACCACGATCACGGCCATCGGTAGCGCCCCGAACGTCACGGCTGGCACCGTCTACCGCGTCCTCGATTTCCATCTGCAGAACGGCTCTGCGGCCCTGGACCGCGGCCAGACGACCGGGGCGCCGGCGACCGACGCCGAGGGCACTCCCCGCCCGGGTGCCGATGGCAGCGTGGATATTGGCCCCTACGAAGCCCCGGCGGCGTACCTGCCGGTGGCGGACAGTCAGCCCCCGGTCTCGTACCTGGTGGATGTCCCGGCGGCCGTCGGCAGCGCCACGATGCTGCTACCGTTCCTGGCCTCCGACCCCGGGGGTGGCGTGCGGGGAGTCGAGCTCTGGTTCCGGCGTGAGGGTGCCGACTGGACCCAGTATGGCGTGGCCGTGGTCGCCAGCCCCATCGCCTTCGACGCGGCGACCGTCGGCGGGGATGGGCGCTATGAGTTCTACACCGTCGCCATCGATGAGAGCGGGAACCGCGAGGCCGCGCCGGCGACGCCAGACGCGGTGGTCCGCATCATGACCGCGTTTGCCGGCACGCGTTTGTACGTCGACCAGAACGCCGCCGGGGCGGAACAGGGAGACAGTTGGGCAACCGCCCTGCGTTCCGTGGCGAACGCGGCGAGCTTGGCACGGGATCTGGGCATCCCCGAGATCTGGGTGGCGCGCGGGGTCTACACCGGACCCATCTCGATCCCGGCGCACACGGCGCTGTACGGTGGCTTCGCGGGCGGCGAGAGCACCGTGGACGGGCGACAGCCGCTGCTGAACCTGACGGTCCTGGACGGCCGCGCGATGGGGTCAGGCGACCTGGTGCGGGTCGAGGGGGTCAGCGACACGCTCATCGACGGCTTCGTCATCATGCGTGCCCCGGACGCCGGGGTTCTGTACCGCAACGCCGACGGCAGCAACCGGATCGAGAACTGCCTGCTGACCGGCAACGGTTGGCGGTACTATGAGTGGCCGGGGGCCATCCGTTGCGACAATGCGTCGCCGAGCATCTCAGGCTGCCGGATCTGCGGCAATCTCTGGAACGGGGTGTACGCCGAATCCGGCGCACCCGCCCTGACCAACTGCCTGATTGCGGGGAACTACGGCGACGGGGTCGGGGTGTCGAACTACGACTTCAGCGGTGGCCCAATCGTCAGCGGCTGCACGATCGCGGACCAGCAGTACTCGGGCCTATGGGTGTCCCAGGGTGAGTTGCTAGTCCTCAACTCGATCCTGGTGGGAAACGGCGATTACGGGGTGAGCTTTGACCCCGCGTCGGCTGGCGGTAGCGGTGCTCTCTGGCTGGCCTCGTGTCTCCTGAACGGCAATGACGACGACTGCCGTTTCGACAACGCCAGTTACTCCGGTGCGGCGGCGATCAACGGCAGTGTGCCGGGTGCCTGGCTGAACCTGGATGGCGACCCGCTCTTCCGCGCCGGGCCATCGGGCTCGTGGACCGCAGCCGCGGAAGTGCACGAGGACAGCGGGCGGACCGTGTTCACCGACACCACCGCCGTGTTCACCCCGGGAACTCTCGCCGGCATGTGGCTGCGGGCCAACACGTACCAGCAGTTCCTGATCCTCGCCAACACCGAGACCACGGTGGAGGTCATGGGTACGTTCTCCAGCCCGCCACGGGCGGGCGACAGCTACCGGGTCGTCGACTACCAACTGCGCCGGCTGTCGCCCTGCGTCGACACCGGCTACCCCCTGGGGTCCGACCTCGATCTGGCCGGCCAGGCACGACCGGTCGACATCTGGGGATGCGGGCAGGAGGGCACCGGCACCGAGTACGATGTCGGGGCCTACGAGTTTTATTCCGAGGGGGTCGGCGACCTTGCGGTCACGCCCACGGGGACGGTGCTGGTGGTCGGTCCGCCCGGCGGCCCCTTCGCGCCCGCCGGCGCCGAGTGGACTCTGAGCAACGGCGGCGCCGCCCCGCTCGAATGGGTTCTGAGCACGAGTTCGGCATGGCTGCAGGTCGCGCCGGCGCGGGGCGCGCTGAACCCGGGCGCGTCGGCGAAGGTCGTGCTGACCCTGGACGCCGCCGTGGCCGCGGCGCTGCCGGCGGGCATGCACTCCGGCGCCATCCAGTTCCAGGATAGCTCGGGCGGCGGTGTGCAGACGCGGAGCGTGTCGCTGCGCCTTGGCCCGGACTACTTCACGCAGGTGTTCGCGGCGGGAGTCGGCGAGCTCTGCAACCAGACGCTCGAGTTCACCCCTACGGGCGCCCGTGCCGCCGGCTACTCCGCCGTCCGCCGGACCGCGGCGTGGATCTACCCCACTGACCCGTCCGGCGGGACGCCGATCTCGTTCGACTATGCGCGCTACGCCATCATCCCGCTGCCGGAGGGGCAGACGATCCCTTTCTACGGCGTCGCCACCTCGTCGTTGCTGGTCGGCGCCGACGGCTTCGTGGCCTTTGGGGCCAGCGACTACTCCGGGATTCAGGCGCTGCTGCCGGACCACTTCTCGCGCCCCCAGATCGCGGGGCTGTTTACCCATCTGAACCCGTACGCCGGCGGGCGGGTCCTGTACCAGGTACTCGGCGACCGTGTGGTGGTAACCTTCGACCGGGTGCCGGAGCGCAACACGACGAACAGCAACAGCTTCCAGATCGAGGTGTTCTTCGCGGGCACGATCCGGCTGACGCATCTGCGGGTCGAGGCGACGACGGCCCTGGCCGGGCTGTCCAGCGGCGGCGGCGTGCCCGCGGATTTCTACGGCAGCGTGTTGCGCACCTACGTGCCGCGTCGTGGGGAGTTGGCGTTCACCTGGTCGCACTGGCGGGCCGGGGACCGCCCGGAGGTCGAGCTTGAGGACAGGGATCTGGCTGGGGTTGGCCAGGTGACGGTGCCGATGAGTTCGCTGGCGGGCGACGCGGAGTCGCTGGTGCTGACCGAGACCCCGTCCTGGTCCGGCATCTTCCGGGGCGACATGCTGCTCGTCGTAGCGCCCGTGGTGGCCGGGGATGGAACGCTGCAGGCGCTGACCGACGACACCCTCACGGCGCGCTATGCCGATGCGGAGGACGGCGCCGGATTGCCGGCCGAGGCCACTGCCACCGCCGTGGTGGACAACACCGCCCCGCTCATCTCCGGCGTGGCCGTCGGCGGCGTCTCCGACTCCAGGGCCGTGGTCTCGTTCAGCACCGACGAGCCGACCTACGGGACGGTCCGCTACGGCAGCGCGCCGGGCGACCTCTCGGCGGTGGCGTCGTCACTCTGGCTCAGTGCCGCGCACCAGGTCCATCTGCGGGGGCTGCCCCGGTTCACCCAGATCTTCTTCGCGGTCATGGTCGCGGATCGTGCGGGGAACCAGGCCACCGACAACAACGCGGGGGCGAACTATGCCCTCACCACCGGCGGTTGGGGGAACCTACGTGTCCTCGCGCCGACGGCCACGCCGGCCGAGACCTGGCCGGGCGCCAGCCTCAGCGTGGACTGGCGGGTCCGGAACGATGGCCAGGACACCGTGGCGGCCCGCTGGGAGGACGGCGTGTATCTCTCGGCGGACGACCAGCTCGGCGCGGATGCCTTCCTGGGCAGCGTCACGGTCGCGGGCACGCTGCCGGTCAGTGGCGAGATGCCGGCGAGCGGCTCGTTTGTCGTTCCGGCGCTCCCGGCCGGGCAGTACGGGCTCGTCGTCAGTGCGGATGTGGGGAACGGGGTGCCGGAGACGGACGAGTCCGACAATGCGACCCTGGGCGGGCTGGTCACCGTCCTGAACCCCAACCTGGTCTGCACGCCAGTGGGGTCGCCGCCGCCGCTCGTCGCGACCGGCGCGCGACTCGGCATCACCTGGGACACCGCGAATCCAGGCGACGTGCCGGCAGCGCTCGACTGGCACGACAGCATCTCCCTCTCCACCGACGACCAACCCGGTGGCGACACCGTCCTTACGGCGGTGACCCAGGGGGCGGGCCTGGCGGGGGGCGCCACCCGGCGCACCAGCGCCGAGGTGTGGATCCCCGACGTCGGGGCCGGGCAGTACTGGCTCGTCATCACCGTCGATGCCTGGCAGCAGGTTCCCGAGACCGCCGAGACCGACAACGTGCGCGTCATCGGTCCCTTCGCGGTGGAGCGGCCGAATCTGGTCACTACCATCCTGGACGCCCCGTTGCAGGCCATGACGCGCCGGGCGGTCCAGCTCATCTGGGAGGTGACCAACCAAAGCGGCGTCGACGCGCCGTGGCTGTGGAGTGACCGGGTCACTCTCTCGACCGACGATCAGGTCAGCGCCGACGATCTGGTGCTGGGCACCTACCCCCGTGAGGGCCTGCCCCTGGCCGGCGGCGAGCGCTACGAGCAGACGGTCACGCTGACCGTGCCGGAGGTGCCGGCCGGGGACTACTGGCTGCTGGTCGTCGCCGACTACACCGGGGTGCTGGTGGAGGCCAGCACGGCCGACAACAGCGGCCGGGCGGGCCCGATTCCGGTCTCGCTGTCACCCTGCCCGGACCTGGTCGTCAGCAGCGTTCTGGTGCCGCCAGACACCTACTCGGACCAGCATGTCCTCATCACCTGGACCTTGACTAACCTGGGCAACGAGACCGCGGTGGGGCCGTGGACCGACCAGATCTTCCTCGCGGCTGACCTGGAGGCCTCGCCGCCGCGCCTGCTGGTTTCGTTTGCCTTCACGGAGGCGATCCCGGCAGGCGAGACCGTGACCCGGACGCAAGCGGTCCTCGTGCCCTTCGATGTGTCGGGAGCGCAGTTTGTGGTCGTGCTAACCGACACCGGCAACGCCATCTTCGAGCGCAGCGGGGAGGCGAACAACCGCGGGGCCAGTGCCGACCCGATGACGGTCACCCCGTTCCCGTACCCGAATCTGGTGGTGACGGAGGTGACCGCGGAGCGTCTCGAGATCCTGACCGGGGAGTGGTTCGGGGTATCCTGGCGCGTGCTCAACGCCGGCGCCGGGCCGACCAGCGCCGCGCGGGGTTGGTCCGACGCTGTCTTCCTGTCGGTCGATCAGGAACTGGACAGCACCGATACCTGGATCGGCGAGCGTCGGAACCCCTCCTACCTGGCCGTGGGCGAGAGCTACGCCAACACCGCGCCGGTCCTGATCCCCGCACTCCGCGAGGGCGACTACTACGTCCTGGTGCTGGCGGACCGCGGCGCTTCCGGGGCGGTCAAAGAGGGCCCCATGGAACTCGACAACGTGGGGGTTGGCCCGCGCCTCCACGTCAGCACGCCGCCGCCGCCGGATCTGGTCGTCCGCAGCGTGGTGGCGCCCCTGCTGGTCTTCTCGCGCGAGGTGCTGGAGGTGACTTACCGCGTCGCCAACATCGGGGAAGGCACCGTCGGTCCGACCCAGACCTGGCAGGACGAGGTTCGGCTCTCGGCCGACCAGACCCTCGACAGCGGCGACCGGTTGCTGGGCCGGCGCGCCCGCTCGTGGGAGACCTGCCACCAGGCGGAGCCGCCGTTCAACGTCGACTACGAGGGCCGTGAGCAGTTTGACCTACCGGTGGACCTGCAGGGGGAGTTCTTCCTCTTTGTGCGTACCGATGCGCTCGACGCGATCGACGAAGTGGCCTTTGAGGACAACAACAGCAATGCCGGAGGCAGGCCCATCAGGGTGGTGTTGACGCCGCCTCCCGACCTGGAGGTGAGCCGCCTCGAGCCGCTGCCGGGCACGGTGCTGGCCGGGCATTCGTTTGCGGTGACGTACGAAGCAGTCAACTACGGCGCCACGGCGACGCCGCCGGGAGCCGCGTGGCACGATGCGGTCTACCTCGCCGCCGCGGCGGGCGCGGGCTGGGCCGAGGATCGTCGCCTGGGCACGCTCGCCGTGGCCGTGACCCTGGCGCCCGACGCCTCCTATACCCGCAGTCTCACGGCGACCCTGCCGCCGGACCTGCCGTCCGGCACCTACTCTCTGTACGTGGCCGCGGATGATGGTGACGAGCTCTTCGAGGTGGACGACGTGAACAACCGCTCTCTTCCCGTCAGCCTCGTGGTGGAGTACCGCCCGGCGGACCTGGTCGTGCGCCTGGCCAGCGCCGCCACGACGGTGGAGGCTGGAACCGCACTGGCGCTGCGCTGGTCGGTGCAGAACCTGGGGACGGGAGCGACGGTGGGGGGAGCCTGGGCCGACACCGTGCTGGCGTCTGTGAACGCGGTCGCCGGCGACGGCGACGACATCGTGCTGGGCAGCGTCACCCACAGCGGGGTCCTCGCCGGCGGGGGTGAGTACAACGAGTTGCGTACCCTCGAGGTGCCCTTCGGGCTGGTCGGCCCGTACCACCTCTTCGTGGTCACGGACGTCGGGCGCCTCGTCTACGAAAGTGACGACACCAATAACGCCTCCCAGCCCCAAGCGCTGATCGTGACCCGCCATGTGCCGGATCTGGAGGTCAGCGCGGCAGCCATGGCGCTGGAGGCGGGACGGCTGCGGGTGACCTGGACTGTGGCCAACCCCGGCACGAACCGCAGCAACGTGGCCGTCTGGCACGATGCGGTCTACCTCGCTCCGGACGAGGTCTTCAGCGCGGCGGCTGCCATCCTGCTCAAGAGCTTCTACCATGCGGGCGCCCTGGCCGTGGCCGGGAGTTACACGCGCGCCGAGCTGGTCGAGGTTCCGCCGGAGCTCAACGGGGAGTACTACGTGTTTGTGGTGACCGACTATGGACACGCGGTCGAAGAGGCCGGTGAGCTCGACAACAACGTGCGGCTGGCTGGCACCCTCTCGCCGACGCCGGACGAGTTGCTGCCGGGGAACATCGGCTTCGACGAACTGCGGACGCGCCTTGACCTGGTGGTGCCGCAGGTGACCAGCCCGCTCGCAGCCTACAGCGGCCAGGAGGTCGCCATCGCTTGGACCGTCCGCAATGTCGGCGCCCGCATGGCTGCCGACACCCCGCTGCGGCCCGAGGTCGGCAACGGCACCTGGGTGGACCGCCTCTACCTCTCGCGGGACCGCATCCTCGACCCGGACGCCGATACCTTCCTGGGCGAGAGCACGGCTCGCCTCGGCGACTGGCGTGACGTCGCCGCTGGCAGCGGTGGCGCCCTGTGCCAGGAGTACACTGCGACGCGCCGCTGCCGCGTTCCCCTGGGGCTCTCCGGGCCGTTCTTCGTCATCGTGGTCACCGACCGCACCGGGACGATCACTGAGTATGGCCATGAGGACAACAACGTCGGGCTGCCAGCCCAGAGCACGGACGTGCGGCTGCTGCCGCCGTCGGATGTCACCGTCTCTGCCATTGCCGCCCCGGAGCTCCTGACCTTGGGCGAGCCCCTGTCGGTAGGGTTCACCCTGTCCAATCCCTCGGACCAGCCTTTCGCGGGCGTGTGGTGGGATCGCCTGTACCTGTCGGCCGACCCGCAGTTCAGCCTCGACGACGTGCTCGCCGCTGAGCGTGGGCATGACGCGACTGCCCAGGCGGAGGACACGATTCCGGCCCACGACGCCCGCGACTACACGTTCGCCGCCGATACCGAGGGGCTGCCGCCTGGTGCCTACCACCTGATCGCGCGGACGGATGTGCGCAACAGCGTGGCGGAAACCGATGAGAGCAACAACACCCTGGCCGCGGTCGAGACTACGACGGTGGATGCGCCGGCCTTGGAGACCGTCTACCCGGACGGGCAGGTCCCGGTGCGGACGGACCTCGCCAGTCAGGGCCATGGGGACGGCCGCTCCCTCGAGTTCCGCTTCCCGGTGGAGGAAGGGGAGGTGGTCTATGTCGAGAAGGAATCGTTGCCCGGTGTAGGCGAGTGCGATGCCATCGTCTTCGCGGCCCGGGACCGCCGGCCGGAGAGCGCCGCCGATGCCGACGTGGTCCGGTCCTTCTGGAATCATGCCAACCCGTTTGTCCTCCCGGCCGGGCCGGCAGGCGTCTGGCATCTGACCCTGGCCATAACCGCCCCGCGGGAGCCGGGCGATGGTGATTACTGGTGTTACTCCACCTGCGGATTCACCCTCAGCGTGCAGCCGCCGCGGCCGGTCACGGCGGCAAGCCGGGAGATCGCGGTGGCCAGCCGGACCTACCTCGGCCAGGCCTGGACTCTGTACTTCAAGTTCGAGGACCCCGGCAACCGCACGCTTCGCATCGTGCCGATCGGCTTGCCCACCTACGCACTGCAAACCACCTGCACCGACCTTGGCGGCTGTCGTGGCTTCTGCGTCCCTGACGACCGGCGGCAGGCGGTGACCGACCTACGCGTATCCTACGGTCAGGCGCCCACCTTCTGGAGTCGCGACGTCGAGCAACTGAGTTGGCTCTACTCCCAGGGCCAATCCTCCACGGCGGCCCCCCTGATCATCCCGCGCACCCAGGCCGGGACCTACTACCTGCGCCTGGACGTGCGCGACCTGAACACCCACCCCTGGTGGGGGGGCGGGGGGGTCCTTTACAATGATCTTCCCGGGGAGCGCTTCGCCATCCGCTTGGAGCCGTTGCCGTTCACGGTGCTCACGGTCGATCCGCCCACGGTGGGGAACACCGGCGAGGCCACGCTGCGGCTCACGGCAACCCGCTTCACGGCCGGCTCGCGCCTCCAACTGCGGCATAACGGCGTGGCGGTGCGCGAGCCCGTCTGGGTTGACCGGCCGGACGCGGACCCCTCGCTCGCCTATGCCACCTTCGACCTCCGCGGCCTGACCGCGGATACCTATGAGGTCCAGGTCACAGACCCGGACATGGGGACGGGGGCCATGGCGCTCCAGGTCCGCCCCGGAACTGGCCCGGCGGTTCACGTCAGCACGGATGGCCCGGGAGATGTCCGCCTGGACCGGACTTACGTTTTCTATGTGCACTACGGCAACAGCGGCGACACGGACGCGGTGGCGCCGTTGCTGCGCATCCGGAACCTGGACACCAACACCTTCTCGGTTGAGCGCGACGACCTGACAAGCCTCAGCGTGCAGCCTGGGGCGACGCTGCAACTCCTGGGCCTCGGCCGGGAACTCCAGGCCGGACGCTTGCGCCCGGGAGAGAGCCACAGCATTCCCTTGTACTTCCGCTCTGCCCCGGGCGATGGGAATTTCTGGGTGGATTACATCACGGCGGAGAACC
The DNA here is from genome assembly GCA_903837355.1 of uncultured Victivallales bacterium. Lineage (GTDB taxonomy): Bacteria > Verrucomicrobiota > Lentisphaeria > Oligosphaerales > JAFGRS01 > CAILUI01. The sequence continues at coordinate 32,477 of CAILUI010000219.1, read as the reverse complement.
AGGAACCCCTCGACGTCGCGGCGGTGGAAGCGGCGCTCCGGCCGGCTGACATCACTGCGGCGGAGTGGGCCGTGATCTGGCCGCAGTTGCGGGTGTTGCTCGGCCCGACCTGGGGCACCTACGTCCAGGCGCTCGCCGGCACCGCGGCTGACTTGGATGCCATCGGCGAGCGCCTGACCTCGGTGCCCGAGCTTCTCGAGGAGCTGCTGACCCGGGCCCGCTACCCGCTAGGGGCACAGATCACGGGGAGCGTTCGTGGTGTGCCTGCGGGGGACGCGCTGGAGGGTGCTCAGGTTTGGGCGGTGGATGCGGCCGGGCAAGCCGTCGACGCCGCCGCCAGCGACGCTCAGGGCAGGTACGCGCTGCGTGCCGTGCCGGCGGGGCCTACTTCCCTCGTTGCCGAGTTGCCGGGGTATGCGCGGGCCTGGGCCGGACCGCTGACGGTGGTGGGCACGGGGGCGTATCAGGTCGACCTCCTTCTGGCCGCGGAGTCCCGAGTCCGCGGGACGCTCGTCATGCCTGCCGGCCAGGATGTGCCGGCAGGCGTAAGCCTGACTTTGGAGCGCCAGGGGGGACTGCCCGAGTCCACGTTCGAGGGGCAGTTCGAGGGCAACCAGTTCCTCTTCGCCGGCCTTGCGGCGGGGACCTACGACCTGACCATCCAGGCGGCTGGCTACGCGCCCATCGCGATCACAGCCATCGTGGTTCCCGCGGCCGGCGAACGCCTGCTGGGGTCGCTATCCATGGTCGCGTCGGGCGCGGTGGCCGGCACGGTGACCTCCACTCTCGCCGAGGTCACGCTGGCGCAGCTCCAGGTAGGGCTCCTGGATGGAGAAGAGGTGCTGGCGTTGGCCGGAGTGGAGGCGGACGGTTCGTTCCGCATCAGTGGCATCCGGCCGGGCACCTACGCTGTGACGGTAGCGGACCTGCCGCCGGGCGCGGCGTGCAACCGCGAACCTGTCACGCTGGCGGCCGGTACCGTGGTCGATGGCCTCCGGCTGGCGGTGACCAACGGCAGCACCGTTTCCGGCCAACTCACCGACGTGCTGTCGGGCACGCCCCTGTCCGGCGTCCTGGTGCGCCTGGTCGCCGCTGACGGCAGCGCACGCAGGCTGAGTACGGATGTGAACGGACGCTTTGCCTTCGTCGGCCTGGCGGCGGGCGAGTACCGCGTCGGTCTGTCTGTGGGCGGCGCCGTGGCTGAGCAGACGCTCCACGTTTCCGGGGCCGAAGGCGCCACCGTGACTGCGGACCTTGGGCTGGCGGTGGCGGCAATGGTGGCCGGCACCGTCACTCTGGCGGATGCATCCCCCGTGGCCCTCGCCCAGGTGACTCTGCGCCAGGACGGGCAGCGGGTCGGCACGGCGGTAACCGACGACCAAGGCCAGTATGTCATCCATCTCCTGCAGGCGGGCCGTTACGACGTGCGCACGACCGCGAGCGACGCGACCTGGGCCGATGCCACAGCTCTGGATATCGCCCCCGGCGCCAACGTCACCCTCGATGTCGTGGCAGGGACAGCCTCCCTGCAGGTGACGATGGCGCCGCTCGTCGCGGAACCGGCCGCGCCCCAGGCGTACTTGCTGCGCGCGGATGGCGAGGCGGTGCTGAGCCGCGAGGTCGATGCCCTGGGCCAGACGGTCTTCACGAATCTGGCGGCCGGCGACTACCTGGTCGAGGTGGTCGCTGACACCGTGGCTGCGGAGTTGCTGCCGGTGCATTTGGGGGAGGGCGAGGCCGCGGCGCTCACCGTGACGATGGCCCCGGCTTTCCGCGTCTTCGGAAGGGTGCTGGCCGAGGGCGACGGCCGCCTGACGGAGCCCGCGGCGGTGGAGCTCTGCCCGGCCGCCGAGCCGACGCGCGGGCGGTGGGTGTCCTGCGCTGCCGACGGCGGCTACGCCTTCACGGGAGTCGCGGCCGGCGACTACACCATCAGAGTCCAGGGTGCGGCGGTCCAACCGCAGGACGCTACACCATTAGTTGTTGCGGGTGAGATTGATATGGATCTTACCTGCGTCGCGGCCACGACCTTCGTTGCCGGCCGTCTGACGGATGCCAACGGCGGCGCCATCGCGGCGGGTCGCGTCGAGCTGCAGGATGCCGGCGGCGCGGAGCAGAACCTCGGGTTCGTCGATGCCGCGGGCCAGTTCCGGCTGGGCTGTACCGCCGCGGGCCCCGTGCGTCTGCGCTGCTCCGCGACCGGCTACGCCGCGCGGCCGCTCGAGGCCGTGGCGCCGGCGGCCGGGATCCTCGACCTGGGCAACACCGTGCTGCAGCCGCTGGCCTTGTTCTCGAATGGCGCGGCGGCCGCCGCGAGCGGCCGGGACCGCAAGTTCGCCTACCCCCAGAGGTTCTTCGTCGCCCAGGAAACCAACAACCGCCTGAACGCCTTCGTGCAAGATCGCTTCAGAGACAAACCTCGCGATGCCGAGCATGTGGACTGGGATGCGGACGTGCCTCACCCCAATCCCTGCAACCGCCAGCGGGCCAGAATCGCCCGCCACCGCCTGTACCATGCCGTGGGCGCGCAGAACACCGCCTACTACGCATTCCTGACGAAGGCGCAGCGCGCGCGGCAACTGCTGCCGCTCGGGCCTGACCCGGTGAATGAGTTGGTGAGTGACCTCCGTCTGGTCACTCACCCCACCAACCGGCTGCTGGACGACCTAATGGGCCTGACCGTGGACCTTGAGACCAGGGCCGCCAGCGTCCTGACGGGCACAGGTACCTACCGGCTCGATCGCCTGCTGGTCGAGGTCCGCGGCAACGCCAACCCCAGCGATGACCAGGGCGAGGAGTGGCGCCCGTCTATTTGGCAGGCGACGCGCCTTCTCATCGAGGGCTTCGGCGCGCCCTTGGGGTTCGGTGCCGCAGCACAGGCAGAGGTGGGCGTCCTGGATCGGTGCATCGGCAGGATCACCGGCCACATCGACTCGGAACGAGACCACATCTGCGGTATCACGGGCACCGAGCCCGTTTCCGTGCGGCTGCCTCGCCAGCAGTTCGCCGATGGGATGGTCCAGAAGTTCCGGGACACGCCGGTGCTGGGGACCATGCAGACCCTCAAGGTGAGCTTGGCCAGCCTGGTCGCCAGCCGCCAGCTCATCGCGACCCTCGAGAGCGGGTATGATTACGCCTGGAACGTCTACCTGGCCAAGGTCGCGGCCGCAAGGGCAAAGCTGGACTACTACCAGGCGACGCTTAACCCCTGTGGCGGGAATCCCAATGCCGCGCCCCCGCAGGCCCCCAACCCGCCGGCTCCGGGCGGGGGCGGCTCAGGTCCTGGCGGTGGCGGCTCGAGCCCCGGCGGCGGCTCCGGCCCTGGTGGCGGCTCCGGCGGCAATGTCGACCCCATGCTTCGTTGGCCCACGGATCCGAACGACATCGTCGGCCCGGCTGGCCTCGGCGCAGAGCGCTGGGTCGGCGTGCAGGGCGCTCTCAGCTACCGGATCCGCTTTGAGAACGTGGCGGACGCGAGTGCTCCGGCGCAGGTGGTCACCATCACCCAGCAGCTCGATCCGGCCCTGGATTTCCGCACCTTCCGCGTCAACGACTTCGGTTGGGGCGAGGTCTATGTGGAACTCTCCGGCGAGCAGTCCGTCTACCACGGCCAGATCGACCTCCCCGACGCCAGCGGCCTGATCGTCGATGTGGTCGTCACCGTCAACGTGCTGACCGGCGCGGTGAGTTGGACCCTGACCACTCTCGACCCCGCGACGGGCGACCTGCCCATGGACGCGCTGGCCGGGTTCCTCCCCCCCAACGATACGACCGGCCGGGGTGAAGGCTTCGTCACCTACACGGTCCGCCCGCGGCGCGATGCGGCCAGCGGCATACCCATCGACGCCCAGGCCAGGATCGTGTTCGACCTCAACGAGCCCATCGACACGCCGGCCATCTTCAATACCTTGGACGCGGCGCCGCCGCAGTGCCGCGTCGATTCCGCTACGCTCGACCCGGAGACGGCCGAGATCGCCGTCTCCTGGAACGGCTCGGATGAAGGCAGCGGCCTGGCTGGGTTCACCATCTATGTGTCCGACCGCGGCGGGGCGCCCACGGCCTGGCTGCAGGGCACCGGCCTCACGGCGGCCGTCTTCCCGGGCCAGCGCGGGCATACCTACAGCTTCAGCTGCCTGGCCGAGGACCGGGTCGGCAACCGCAACCTGGTGCCGGCCCAGCCGGACGTCACCGTGGTCATTCCCGGTGACCCGCCGCACGCCGCGGATGATGCCTATGCGACGACCGAAGACACCGTCCTGCGCGTGCTGACCGCCGCCGGTGTTCTGGCCAATGACCATGACCCGGAAGGGGCGCCGCTGACGGCCGAATGGGTGTCGCCGCCGACGCCGGGGCCGGTCGCGCTGGCCGCCGATGGTTCGTTCGTCTATACCCCCGCGCCCGACTTCAACGGCCCGTTCAGCTTCACCTACAGAGCTCTGGACGGCCAGGACGGCGGGACCCTGGCCACCGTGGTGATTACCGTCCAACCCGTGAACGATCCGCCCACACCCGTGGCGGACAGTCTGACCATCGAACAGGACAGTCGCGACCGGTGGCTTGACCCGGTGGCGAATGATACCGACGCGGACGGCGACCCCCTGGCTCTGCTGAGTGTCGGCGCGGCGGCGCACGGCGTCGTGGCGGTCGTGGCCGGATGGGTACACTACAGCCCGGACCCCGGGTACTACGGACCGGACCGCTTCAGCTACGCGGTCGTGGATGCGACCGGTGCGGTCAGCATGGGCCAGATCAGCGTCACCGTCGTCGGTCGCGTCGAGGTCAGCTTCCAGCCCGGCTGGAACCTCTTCTCCCTGCCCGTCGAGCCGTTCGATGCCGAGGCGGCGACGCTGCTGGCAGGGCTGCCGTACGCCGGACCGGTGTGGGGCTGGAACGGCCAGGGCTTTACCCCGGTCCGCACGCTGCAGCCCCTGCAGGGTTACTGGCTGTTCCTTGCGGACCAGCCCGGCAAGGCGAGCGCGGCGGCCAGCCTCGAGGTGCGTGGCGTGCGCTATAGCGGGCCACCCTTGAGCTTGACCTCGGGCTGGCATCTGCTGGGGATTCCCGCCGCGCGGGTCCCGATCGAGGTCCCCAGTTGGCGGCGGGTGGCGTGGGGCTGGAATGCCCTGACGCAGAGCTACGAAGCGCAGCTTCCGCCCCTGCAGCCGGGGCGCGCCTACTGGATCTTCCTGGATCGCCCAGCACTCATTCCGCTGGAGTAGCCGATCCGCTACCCGCCCGCGGCGGCGACCGCGCCCTGCCCCGGGGCCTCCCCCGGAACGGCAGCGTGCCTGCACACTCGCCCCGGTCCTGCTGCTTGCGGCGGACCGGAGCCGCGGAAAAGACGGCCCCCATGCAACCCGCGGCGCCGGCTAAACTCTAATGCTATAGATTCTGTAGCCTTATAGGTGGCACACGGCTCCGGCGGCCGAATCGAGGCCGGAGCAGCAGGGAGACAAGAAACACAACCAAGAAAGGCGAGATGGGGTAAGCGCAGTGTTCGATGCACGGAGTGATGCAGGGGCGGGTGATCGCCCCCCCCCGAAAAAGGACTGACGGAGAACACCTGATGAAGACGCAACTGACCAACCTGATCCTGGGGCTCGCCTGCACGGCGATCGTCGGCCTGTGCAGTCCGGCCGCAGCGCAGGCCAACCCCGGCCTGCCGTTCTACGGCTACGGGAGCATCGTCGCCACCCCGGCATACCCGGTCGTCGGCGAGAACACCCACATCACTGTCGCGGTCGGCAACAGCGGCCCGGCCACGGCCACGAACGTGCAGGTCAGACTGTCGTTCAATGACTGGGGAGTGACCTTCATGGGCTGGCAGGAGATCGGCACCACGACGCTTGCCAGCATCCCGGCCGGGGGCACGGTGACCGCGGCCTTCGACCACGTCTTCATCACCCGGACCCACACCTGCCTGGAAGCCTTGATCGTGGGCGCCGATGACAACACCGACCCCAACGACGACCGGGGCCAGATCAACCTCGAGGTGATCAACGCGGGTGAGACCTTCAGCTACGGCGTTCCAGTGGTCAACAACGGCGATGGGCCGCTCGACCTGCTGGTACTGGGCCACGCCCGTGGGGGCGCGGACGGCACCGTGGGTGGGGTCAGAGCCGAGCCCATTGATGTGGTGCTGCACCTTGAGGCGGGCGGGATGGCAATCGTTCCGGTCGTCATCGACCTCGGCGCCCTGCCGTTGGGGGCTGTCGTGGAGTACCAGGTCGATGCCTTCGACCTGGCGGACACCACGCTCTCGCCGAACGGGCACGAGCATGTGCTCCTGCGGGTCGTGAAGACGACGGCAAGGGCCAACAAGGCGTATGTGACCGCGCAGATGACAGCCCTGGCTGCAGGCCTGCCACGGGGCGCCGCTGCCAACCAGTTCCGGACAGCCGTGAAGCACCTGCAGACGGCGCTGGAACCGCGGCTGTGGATCGACGCGAACCACGTGCGCCGCGGCAGCGGGGCGGAAGTGTTCGCCATGGAAGGGTTCTTCGACCGCAAGGCGACGGACGTACTGCCGCTGCTCCCCGAGAGTGCCAAGGTGGCGGTCGAGGGTGCCTTGCGCACCCTGATGGACTGCGACCGGATCCTGGCCCAGACGGCGGTCGCCGACGCGGGCGGACCCCCGGCAGCGCGGGCCCTGCTGGCGCAGGCCGATGAGTTGCGGCTGAACGGTGATGGCAATGCCATCCGGCTGTACAGGCAGGCCTGGCAGGCTGCCACGCGCTAAGCCCAGATCCCATTCCTCTCGGGCGGCGGTCGAGAACCGCCGCCCGAGCCGTTTCAGTCGTCCAGTTGGCCTTCGCAGAGGCCGAGGGGCAGCATGGCCGGGCGCCGGCAGGTGCTGCGCAGTTTCACGTGTCGACCCGCGGCGGCGGCATCGTGGAAGGCGTGCATCAGATCGAGGACGTGGTAGGCCAGCTCGCCGCTGGCGCGGTTGGGGCGGCCGCTGGCGATGGCGTAGGCCATATCGGCGACGCCGATGCCGCGCCAGTTATCGCTGTAGACATGGCTCAGCGGGACGTCTCGCCACTGCCCCTCGCGGTCATGTCCGAGCCGAATCCTGACCGGGCCGCCGAAGGCGTTCGGATTCGGCACCTGGAGGGAGCCCAGGGAGCCGTGGATCTCGATGAACGGCAGCACACTGCCCCAGGTGTCGAAACTGGTGATGATGGTGCCGATGGCGCCGCTGCGGAACTCCATGACCCCGGTCACGTGGGTCGGGACTTCCACCGGCACGCGCTTGCCGAACTTCTTGGCGCTGGTGATGACGCGCTCGGGGAAGGAGATGCGGGCCGAGCCGGTGACGCGCCGCACCGGCCCGAGCAGGTTGACCAGGGCGGTCAGGTAGTAGGGGCCCATATCGAACATCGGGCCACCGCCGACCTGGTAGTAGAACTCGGGATCGGGGTGCCAGGACTCGTGGCCGCGGCAGAGCATAAAGGCATCGCAGGCGATGGGTTCGCCGATCCAGCCGTCATCGATGAGCTTGCGGCAGGTCTGGATGCCGCCGCCCAGGAAGGTGTCCGGCGCCCCGCCCACCAGCAGGCCGCGGGCCCGCGCCAGGTCGAGCAGTTCCAGACCCTCCGCGCGCTTGACGGTGAAGGGCTTTTCGCCGTAGGTATGCTTGCCGGCCTCCAGGCTGGCCTTGGCCACCTCGTGGTGCGCCTGCGGCGTGGTCAGGTTGACCACGATGCGGATCTCCGGATCTGCCAGCAGCTCGGCGACCGTACAGGGCCTCGGCACCTTGAACTCCTGGGCCTTGGCCAGGGTGCGCTCCCAGATCAGATCGGCGCAGGCCTTGACTTCAAGGATGCCGAACTGGGGCAGACGCGTGAAGTAGGCGCCGCTGATGGCGCCGCAGCCGATGACTCCGACCTTGATCGTGTCCATGCGCTATGCTCCTGGGCCTCAGTCGGCACAACTACAACTGCAGCAGCAGCATCCCAGCTCGCCGGCGGCCCAGAGCAGGCCGCGTTGCACGATGGCGCGCGCCTCGGGGACCTCGAAGTCCTTGGCCACGTGGCCCAGCGAGGTGTAGAAGACGCGGCCCTTGCCGTAGGTCCGCGTCCAGACCGCGGGCATGACGCAGCCGGCGATCCAGGGGCTGTCGCCGAACTCGCCGGTGAAGGTGCAGACGGCCTGAACCTCGTTGCTCGGGTCGACATGCATGTAGTACTGCTCGGAGGTCATCTTGAAGTCCGGGATGCCGTTGGTGATGGGATGGTCATGGTCGATGATGTTGACCTCGTACTCGACGATGCCGCCGGGGTGCGCTACCCACTGACCGCCCACCATGAACTGGTACTCGGTGTTCTGTCGGAACGAGTCGCCCATGCCGCCGTGCCAGCCGGCGATGTTGACGCCATTCTTGATGGCGCCCAGCAGCCCGGCGCTCTGGGCCTGCGACATCTCGCCCATGGTCCAACAGGGAACGACCAGGGTCAGGGATGCCATCAGGGCCGCGTCGACATAGCTGTCCAGCGTCTCCGAGACCACGACCTCGAAGCCCTGGGCCCGCAGGAAGGGGATGAAGAGGTCCGTCGTCTGCACCGGCTCATGCCCCGTCCACCCACCGCGAACGACCAACGCCTTCGTCATGGTATGCCCTTTCCTTGAGCTGTGTGTCTTGCTGACAGCGCCTGGACCTGACCACGCCAGCCGGGACCGGCGCCGGGGCGAATGGCCCCTAGTATATCGGCACTTGTGCCACAGACAACGGGAGGCGCCGGCAAATGGCCGCCTCAGGACGGGCGGCCAAGCCCCTGCAGCACCTCGCGCATGCGCTCCGGCAGTACGCGGGGTTTGCCGTCAGCAACGGCGACGCAGCAGACGGTGACCTGCCCCTGCACCGCCAGCCGCCCGGCCTTGTGCACCTCGTGCCGGAGGATGTAGGTGGCGGCGCGCACCTGTCCGACCTTGGTACGGAGTTCGCAGAGATCGTCGAAGTACAGCGGGTGCAGGAAGCGAGCCTCGACGTGGACCCGTGGAAAGCCGTAGTCCGGGAAGCTCTTCCAGTGGATGCCCAGAGCCCGGAACCACTCCAGTTCGCCCTGCTCAAACCAACGGAAGACGATCGAGTTGTGGATGTAGCCGGCGGTATCCGTGTTCTCCCACGTGACCCGCACCGGCAACGCAGCGTAGGGCGTCGAGGTGTCCATGCTGCAACGTGGCCGTGGCAACCGGAAAGTCAACGTCGTGACGCCGGTGCGAGCACGCCGCGGATCGTGGGGGTGTGCGGCCCGAGGTCCGAGGGTCCACACCACCCGTTGGTTCGGGCTTCCTCTTCTCTGTGCCGAGGCCTGCCAAAGGCCGATACCTCAGTCCTTCCCACAAGGTGCTGTCCTCTTGGCCTTGTCTTATCCGTGTTCTCCGTGTCATCCGTGGTTCATCAGGTTCTGTATCCGGAGTGTTTGACCACGGATAGCACGGAGGCCACGGATCGGAACCGGACCCGTTTGCCTTCGGCCGGCGCGATTCTCTGGTATCATCATCGTCCCGAACAGGTTCAGATTGGCGCCCTGAGCCCAACGACGCCAGATTGCGGGTGGTGGCAGACTTGCGAAGGATTCGCCGACTATGGCAGTCTCAAACCGCCTGCTTACGGGTCTTCTCGGGCTCCTGCTGTCTGCCGGTGCCGTCCTGCTGGCGTGGGGGTGCTTCCGCTTCGCGGCAGCCGGAGGGTCGCCGGGCCGGGGCTCCATGTTGAGCCTGGCGGTCTTCGCGGTCACCCCCGCGCTCACGCTCTACGGCCTCGTTGCGTCGACCAGGGGTCTGCTCTTCGACACGCCACTCGTCTCGAAGAGGACGATCCTCTACACGGCTCTGCTCATGCTTCTCGTCGGGGGTTTTCCGTGGGCCTATACCGGCTGGATCGTCGGCGGCAGGCCAGGGAACGAGGGTGCCGGGATGCTGGGGACGCTGATCTTCCTGTTTGTGGGCGTCCCCGGCTTCACCCTGACCGTCGCCGGCCTGATCGCCGGTTGGCGCAGTGCGGACTGACAGTGTAGCTCGGGCCCGGAAGATCGCGCCCGCGACACCGCGTCTACGGGGCGCATGGCCACAGCGAACCACAGGCGTCCCACAGGACGCCAAGGCTGTTAGGTACTCAGGCTGTAGACTGTTAGGTCCTACGTCGGGGCATTCTAGACCGCTACAGCCTCTGAGTCTTCCATGGGACGGGTGTGCTGGGAATCCAGGCTACCCTCCCTACTGACGGCGGGCGGCGACGGCTTTGAGCCAGGCGTAGACCGCATCGCCGAGTTGGCGGTAGCCCACCTCATTGGGGTGAACGCCGTTGTTGAGGCGGGTGCTGTCCACGGGGCTGTGGGCGTTGGCCTTGACGGTCACGGCGGGGAAGCCGTTGTACGGGTCGACGATGACGCTGGTGGGCAGCAGCCAGATGCCGTCAGCCTCGCGGTTGCCGTACGTCTCCAGGGTTCGTGCCACCAGGCGGTGCTGATTGCGACGGTACTGCCAGCGGGTCTGGCCGCAGGCGTAGTTGGCGCCGAAGGCGTCCTGGGTAGCGGCTGGTGGCACCAGGAGCAGGATGCCGATGGCGGTCTTTGGTCCGGCGGCGCGGATGCCACGGATGAGGACCTCGAAGTTGGCCAGGGCGGCGGCGATGGCGGCGGCCTGGCCGGCCTCGTTGGCACCGAAGGTGTCATTGCAGCCCAGCAGCACGGTGACGACGTCGGGCGGGTTGCCAGCGTTCTGCTCGCGGTAGTAACGGGCGATGTCGAAGGCCGGTTTGCCGTCGGCCCCGGCGAAGACAAAGGGGCTGCCGGCGCGCGTGCCATCCTTCCAGGCCTCGGCCTCGAAGTGCGAGACGAAACGTGCTGCCGTCCAGCCGCCGTAACCCTCGTGGCGCAGTTCCGGCGTCTCTTTCCGCGGCTCATGGGTGCCGATGAGTCGGACTTTGAGACGGGCGTCCTGGGCACAAGCTTCGAGGATCCGGGCCGGATAGACGGAGGCGTGGGTCAGGCTGTCGCCGATCATGAGTACGGAGAGTTGTGCCGGCGGCGCCGGGTCGACCACCGTCACCACGCTCGTAGCCTCGGCCAGGAGGCGGTTACCCTCGCCGTAGACCGTCAGCGTGAAGGGGACCGTGCCGATGTCTTCGGGTTTGGGCACGAAGGTCCAGCGTTCGCGCTGCTGTACGCCCTTGGCGCAGGTGACATCGAAGGCCAGGTTCGCCGGGTTGATGGCCAGGACGGTGCTCTCGAAGTAGAGGTTGGTCTCGATGCCGGGGACGGCGTAGAGCACCGGCGGGAGGGTCAGTTCAAGGTACTGGGCCGCAGCCGCCGGCAGCGCCGGCGGGATGGCCTCGCCCGCCGCCAGAACGCTTCCCGCCAGTGCCAGTGCCAGTGCCAACGGCCTCGCAGTCTGTGCTCGCATGTCGGCTCTCCTGAGGTTTGTTCGCGCCGCGCCAGTCACGGTCTTACACCCCGCGCGCAGCACCGTAACGCCAGGCCTCGTCATACATCGCCAGGATGTTCGCCAGCGGCGTGTTGCCCTGCAGGTTATGGCAGGGCGCCAGGATGTAGCCCGTGCCGTCGGAGGCCAGGGCGTCGATGCAGTGGCGCACCTCGGCGCGCACCTCGTCCGGGGTTCCGAAGGGCAGGATGCGCTGATTGTCGATACCGCCATGGAAACAGAGCCGACTGCCGAAGTCGCGCTTGAGCTCCAGTAGCTCCATGCCTGGGCAGGTCCACTGGATGGGGTTGAGGATGTCGATGCCCATCTCGGTGAGCAACGGCAGGAAGGGCCGGCAACTGCCGTCGTCGTGATGGAATACCTTGATGCCGAACTCATGGCACAGGGCGATGAAGCGCTGGTGATGAGGAGCATAGAAGGTCCGATAGAGGTCCAGGCTGATCAGCGGCCCGGTCTGGGAGCCAAGGTCGTCGGTGACCTGGGCCACGTCGATGAGTCCGTCGCAGGCCTCGAACATCTGCCGGTGCTGCGCGTAGAAGAAATCGGAGATGCGGCCGACGATCGCGTGGGTCAGTTCGGGCTCCGCCAGGGGATCGATCAGGGCTTGTTCCTGGCCGCGCAGCAAGGTGTGGAAGTAGAACGGGGCCATGTAGCCACACTGCACGACGTGGTGGCTGCGGAGCTGTGCGGCCCGGGCCCGCATCTGCGTCGTGTCGAACCAGGATGCCTGTGGCCAGGCGTAGCGCTCCAGGTCGTCGATCGTGGTGGCCGTGGCCAGCGGGTAGAACGACTGCTCGTCGTAGGTTCCCCCGGGGTGCTCGATGCGTTGCCGGCGCATGCCCCAGCAGTCCACGGATTCGCCGGGCGCCACCGGGGGTAGCGGCGGGCCGACATACTCAGCGCCCACGCCCGCCATGCCGTCGATATGCAGGGCGGCCAGGATGTCCACGCCTTCGCCCAGATGCTGGCGCAAGCGCGCCCATACCTCCGCCGTGGCCCAGATGTCGGTGGGGACGCGGTCCACGGGCCGGTGGTTGATGGCGGCCAGCATGCGCTCGCGGCAGTTCATGGTCGACAGTGACATGGGTGCAGGCCCGTCCTTCGTCATGGGGCATCGCGCGTTTCCGGGCCTAACTTACCGCGTGTTCATCGTCACGCGCAGGAGGAGTCAGGATGCTGATGCAAGTGCGCAGCCCCGCCAGGTCGGCCATGGTCGCGATCTTCCTGGGGGCAACCGGGTTCGGGCAGGAACTGGCCAACCCCGCCACCGGCCCCGCCGAACCGCGCCCGGCCGCGGCCGCCGCCGAGTTCTTCCCGCCCGACGCATTCCGGCGCGGCTTCAGCGTCTCGCCGCCCATGATCGCCCGCGAGATACCGCTCGCCCAGTTCGGTCGCTTGGCGCCCATGCAGGCGACTCCCGACGCGCCCTTCTGGACGCTGATCCACTGGCATGGGGTCGAGAGCCTGAGCGATGTCTGCCGGACTGTCTTCAGCGAGCGCGAGGCGGTCTGGCGGAACCCTTACCAAGGACTGCGCATCGTGCTGGGCGACGCCGGCCGGCCCGTGGTCACCCTGAGCATCGACACGCTGGCGGTCTACAACCACGACCCGATTTCCTATGAACGCATGCAGGTCATCCGCCCGCACTTCCTGCTCAGTCACGACTTCTACCCCGACCGTGACGGGGTGCGACGCTACAGCGGTGCCGAGGAACGGGAGACCACGCCCGACGGCAGCACCTTCCCTGACCTCGAGACCTTCGCCGACCTGAGACTGGGCCTCACCCTGCGCCTGGCCCAGGCGCAGGACCTGCGGCAGGAGTACCGCGGCGACGATCCCGCCAAACGCCGTCTCCATTACAACCGCAACTGCTTCCAGTTCTGGTTCCGCGTCTACTGCCGTAACGCCGCGGCGCCGGCGCACGGCCGCTTCTTCTGGCTGGGCTACCGGGCCTACGACAGCGAGGTGCCCTACGGGTCCCCCATCCCGCACGAACGCGACCAGATCGAGAGTGACGGGCGAGCCACCTACGCGTACCGGCTCTCCGACCTGAGCGTGCATGGCCCAGACTACGACCGTAAGCTGACCGCATTCCGCGCCGGCGCGGCCACCGCCATCCACATCGACCTGCGTCAGGCGGCGCAGACGGCCATCCGGGCCATCCGGGAGGAAAAGAAGGACTTCCTCGACGCCACCGACGATCTGGCCGGCTTTACCCTGGCCGGCTTCAACATCGGCTGGGAGCCGGCCTCGCCGTTTCGGGGCGCCATGGAGATCACGGACCTCTCCCTGCGCGGCACAGCACGGCCGCGGGCCGCGGTGGGGCCATGAGTCGGGGCGGCAGGCTGCCCGAGGAGTCACTATGCGGATCATCCTTTCCCTGGCCCGATCCGGCCTCGCCGCCCTGCTGGGGTGTGCTCGCCTGGCTGCCCAGGACGCCGGGCGGGGGGGCGCGGTCGCGGCCCTCCCGCCGCTGGCGGTATCCGCACTGGCCACGCCCTCGGCCAACGTCTTGCCGTACTCGCGCCTACCGCTGGGTTCTGCCAATGGCTGGGGCTGCTACCAGGAGAGCGACGGCGTGACCGACGCCGTGGCGACCGGCGAACGCGGGTTACCCGCACTCTGGCTGAAGTCCAAGGGCCTGACCAGCACCTTCTGCTGCGGCGTCGTTCCCGTCCCCGCCACGCCGGCGTCCTACACCTGGCGTTTCCGCGCCAAGGGCTTGCAGCCGAACGCCAGCCTCCGGCCCCGTTGTACGGCCGAGTATGCGCCTTTAGCCGAACAGTCATTCGAGCTTCCGGAGGGCGTCTTCACGACGGCCGAACTCACGTTCACGACGCCCGCTCCCGCCGCCTGCACCTTCATCTACCTGACCCTCCAGGTCACGGGCGACGTGATCATTGACAGCCTCGCGCTGGGCCCTTCCGCCGAGATCAGGAACCTCGATCTCTACACCATTCCGCAAGTGGTGTTCGCCCTGCCCAGGAACACCGCCGCGGCGGCGGCGCGTCTGGTCTTCGCGGATGAGCCCCTGGCCGTGGACTACTACGCCAGCGGCTTCGTGGGCAAGGCCGTACTCAAGACCCGCCTGGTCACGGCCTATGGCGATGCGTTTCCCCTGCCCGAGGTGCAACTGGACCGCGTGGAGTGCACGGGTAGCTTTGATCTGCTCGCGGCGCTGCCGGCGCAGCGCCGACTGGGCAGTTTCCGGATCGAAGGCCACCTGGAGCAGGACGGCAAGGTGATCTCGGCCGAACAGGAGTATGTGCTCCATCGCCTTCCCCGCCCACGCTACTGGGGCGTGCCGGCCCCGCAGTCGGCTTTCGGCATCGCCAGTTCCATCGACCCCACCCGCCTGACCATGTGTAAAGCCATCGGCCTGAACTGGCTGCGCACCGTTCCCGGCGGCGATCTCCTGTCCTGGTACGCATTGGAGCCCCGGAAAGGCCAGTGGGACTGGGCGGCAACCGACGCGAAGATGGCGCTCATCCGCAAGCACCACTTCAGCCTCCTGGCCATTCTGGCCACGACTCCCGGCTGGGCCAGTGTCCTGCCCCCGGACCAGGCTGGCGCTATCGCCTGGAGCCTTCCCAGGGACCTGAACGACTACCGCGAGTACGTGCGCCAGGTCGCGCAGCGCTACCGGGACAGCATCGACGCCTACGATGTCTGGAACGAGCCCTGGTACACCAGCATGTTTGCCGGCAGCCTCGCTCCCAGCGGCGCCCACGTCTTCCCCGACCAGCCGGCCAGCGTCTTCGCCGACCTCGCCAAGGTGGTCTTCGAGACGGTGCGCGAGTTGGATCCCGGCGCCCCGGTCGTGGCTCTGGGCCTGGGCTCCGGCAAGGCCGACGACGCCAGCCCGGTCCTGCTCAGTTTCCACTCGATCGAGAACTGGGATTCCCTGGTCATGCGGGCTGGGGTCTACGACCGGTCAGACGTCATCTACGGGCACATGTACCTGGACAGCGTGCCGAACCTCTTCCCTGGCGACCGGGTCGAAGCGCTGCGGACCACGGTGAAGGGCACACTGGACTACTTCGGGCTCAAGCCCAAGAGTGCCTACTGGAACACGGAGGGATCGCCGATGCAGTCCACCCTCAAGCAGGGCCTGCATCTGCGCACCTTCCCCTACGCCGGTCCCGAGGACTTCCTCCACGAGGGCGACCTGATGGCCCGCTACCTGGCCAGTTCGCATGCCAACGGCATCGACAAGACTTTTCTCTACTCGGCCGCCGTGCAGTGGTATGCCGTCGCCCCCATCCACTTCAACACCTTGTGCGTAGGCGGGGGCTGGATGCATCCCGTGGGCGTCGCCATTGCCGTCGCCACCTCGAACCTCGAGGGCACGACGGTCGCCCGTCGCAGCGAGCTGGCGGCGGGCGTCTACGCCACCTTCTACGCAGGCGCGGGCCGCGGCCTGGCCGCACTCTCGACCGCGCCGGAGTTCGCGCCGTGGCGCCTGCCTGCGACCCTGCCGCCGACGGTCAGGGCCACCGACGTCTTCGGCAATCCGGTTCCGGCCGGCCAACCCATGGAGGGCAGAATGCTATGGCTACACGGCGAGTCGATCGGTGCCCTGGCGACGCTGCTGGCCCACTGAGCCGCACCCGGCGGGTTCAGCGGGCCGCCGTCCTGGCGGTCGCCCTGGGTCTGGGTGCCGGCGCCCACGGCGCCGAGCGCGTCCCCGACGCGGAGCCGCGGGTCTGGGTCTACCCCGCACCGGGTCAGGAGGACTACCGCTCCGAGCACTACCGGGTGAGCCTGGAACAGGGCAGCGAGGTCCGGGAGGCGTTCTGCTATCGTGCCCGGTCGATCTGGCACCGCGAGTATCCCGAGCCCTGGACGGCGCAGTTCTTCCCCATGGAGAACAACTGGGTCACTTTCTCCTTCTCAGGCAAGGCCATCGTCGTGATCGCGCCGCTGAACGTGGAGGCGGTCGGGGTGGAGGTGCGACCTGATCCCCCCGGCGTGTCGGCGTCACTGGTCGCTGGCAGCATCCGGCTGGAGATCACGAGGCCAGGGCAGTACTACGTCATGGTCAAGGTCAAGGGCGCGGAGCGCCACGACTTCGAGCACCCGCTTTTCATCTTCGCCAATCCGCCCGAGACCGACGTGCCAAGCCCCGACGCGCCCGGGGTCCACTACTTCGCGCCCGGAGTCCACGACATCGGCTTCCAGTATCGGGTCAGGGCCGGGGAGACCGTCTATCTGGCGGGCGGCGCGCTGGTGCGGGGGTCGCTCCACTACGAGGGGGCCGGGGTCAGCATCCTGGGGCGGGGGATTCTCAGCGACCGTAAGCTCATGCTCGAGAGGGTCCAATCGGCGCTGGCCGAGAAAGCGGCGGGCAAAGCGAACGCCTGGGACCTCAACCACGATCAGATGTACCGCGACCAGTGGGCCACGATCTTCGGCGACGCCACGGGCAGCGGTGCGCGCCTCGAGGGCATCACCATCATCGAGTCCCCGTTCTACATGGTGCGGACCCACGGCGCCGGCACGCGTTTCCAGAACCTCAAACTGATGTCGGACCTGTACAACAACAACGGCATTGTCGCCGGCGCCGACCACAAGATCCTCGACTGCTTCTTCAAGGTGGAGGACGACGTCTTCTGCTGGATGGCCCCGGTTTCCGAGACCCGGAACTGCGTGATCTGGAAACAGGACAACTCGGCGCTGGTTCAGCTCGGCTACGGCTACTCGTATGCCACCCACGGCCATGTGTTCGCCGACAACTGGGTGATCGTTGACCGCACCAGCATCCAGATCCTGGACCGCGGCTTGTTCGGTCTCGCCGCCTCGACCGGGACGACCTTCACCGCGTGCCGCATTGAGAACCTCAAAGTCTGGGGTGACGTGCTCAACGTCCTCGCCATCGACAACTGGGATCGCCCCTCCCCCTGGGCCAGCCGCCCCGCCGGCGAGATCCGGCTCCGCCCCGTCGAGCTCGCCTTCCGGAATGTGGAGATCACGGGCACTGAGAAGGGCACCTACTGGGGGCCCGCGATGGCGGACCTCAAGGACGGGCCGATGCGTTCCCGCCTGCGCACCGAGAAGGAAGGCACGATCCACATCATCCTCGACAACGTCACCGTCAACGGTAAGCGTCTGCGCAGCGATGCCGACTGGCCCAACGGCCTCCTGAAACAGGGACAGGTCACGGTGGAGTACCGCTAGCGCGGCGCCGTCGCCACGTGCCTGGCGGTGGCGTGCATCCGGGCCGGTTCCCGTGTCCAACAGGCCCCGGCCCGGGCGCAGCGCCGGCTCAGGGGAAACTCATCTCGAAGATCCTGAGGTTCTCGATCCGGCATTTGCCGTCGAGCACGCAGACCCCGACGCGGAGGAGTTTTGCCCCCGCCTGCGGCTCCGGCAGCAGATAGGTCTGAACGTAGAGCCCATCGATGTAGAGCTCGAAGTAGTCGCCGCGCGCCAGCAGCTTGAAGCCGTGCTTCCGCCCGTGCCGGATGCCGCAGTAGGCGGCGTGTCCGAAGGGTCCCACCGTGTCCTCTGGATCGAAGGCCAGGGTGCCGTCAAAGACCCCGGCGCGCGCCTGCACCAGACCGATCTGCGCATAGGCATCGCGATCGGTGATCCGCCGGTCCGCGTACCTCAGGCTACCGCTGCGGGTCACGCCGAGGGTATCCGGGAGCATGGCGATGCCGGCGCCGGGGGTCGCCTCGAGGTAGAAGCCGGCTGCGGCGGCATGGTGGTGGGTCTCGATCGCCGTCCGGCTTTCCCAGGCGGTCAGTTCGCCCTCCACGATGAAACCCCGCTCGCGATCGAAGGCGCGGCAGAACAAGGCGATGACGCCATTGCGGTCGGCGCTGATCTCCAGGGCGCCGGCCCCGGCGACGAGGGCGTCCCGCGGGTGCTCGGCCAGTTCGCGCGGCTGCACGATCTCCACGGCGTGGTCGGTGACCTCGGTGCCCTTGGCCGCCTCGGTGCCCTCCCAGTAGGCGAGACGCAGGTGCCCGTCCCGGGTGACGTAGCGCTTCAGCGCCCCGATGGCGAAGCTCAGCGAGGGGATCTCGGGGGGCCGGTCATGGCTGAGCCAGAGGGCGGCCAGGAGGCTGCCGTCCGGCAGCGGCGTCTGATGCGAGAACCAGGTCACTTCCCGCCGCGAGTTGCCGCAGAGCCGGAAGCGCTCCAGGTCTGGCTTGAAGGGGCCGAACGGGCTGTCGCCGACGAAGGTGTAGGCGGCGAAGCCGTAACTGTCCATGTAGGCCCGGAAGGTGTTGGAGAAGTAGTACCTGCCGTCCAGCTTGAACACGAAGTTGAGCTCGCCGTGCTGCGCCGGCGTCTCGCCCCAGTCGATCTGCACCGGCGGCAGGACGTCCCAGCGGATGCCGTCGTAGCTCCTGAGCATGGCGGCACTCGGCGGGTACTCAGGGAGGTTCTCGCTGGAGAGGTAGCCATACAGGACCGGACGCCCGTCAGCATCCACGTCGTCCAGGATCATCATCTCTTCCCAGCGCTCCCGGTAGTAGCGCGGATCACGGTACACATCGTATTGCGTACCAAGGTATTCCCAGTCAATGAAGTCCTTCGTACGGAAGATCTTGAAGTGTACCGTTTCGGTCCTGCCATGGTCCGAGCAGGTCGGGTAGTAGTAGACGTAGGCACCGATCTTCTTGACGCCGTAGCCGGCGTGCGCGCCCTCGACCCGGCACTGGTCGCGGGCGATGAACTCCCAGTGCACTCCATCGCCGGAGCGGGCCACGTCGAGCATCGAGATGGCGACGCCCTTGCCGTCGCCGTAATCATAGCCGGTGGCGAAGAAGGCGTAGAAGCAGCCCGCGTCATAGACAACGAGGTTGTCCCAGGCCTTCTTCTGCGGCAGCTCGGTTCTGGACACGGGCGACACGAACATGGTCGTCCCCCTGGCTGATCACTGGGATGAGCCCCGATTCCCCGTGCACGCCGTGTTTCACGCGGGCGGCACGGCGCGCCGACAGGGCAGCGGCCGTGACACGCCCGGGGCGAGGGAGCCGAAGGCCTCACGGAGCCACTGGTAGGACTGGTCCGTCATGCCCATGATGCTGTAGTCTTCGATGCAGGCGATGAAGCCGCCGTCAAAAGCGCCGAGCTGGTCGCAGAGCCGGTCTGCGTAGCGCCGGATGTCGTCCCGGGTTCCGGAAAGGGCCACGCGTTGGTGGTCCACTGAGCAGCAGAAGCAGACCCTGCCGCCGAAGTCCGCCGCCAGGCGTTCCATGCCCATGACCTCCGGCTGGAGCAGCTCCAGCACGTCCACCCCGATCTCGATCAGGTCGCCGAGGATGGCATGGACATGGCCGCAGGAGTGGAACCAGACCTTCTTGCCGGCCGCATGCAAGCGGGCGAACTGTTCGGCATAGCGTGGTCGGAAGACCCGGCGCCAGAGCGCCGGGGAGATCATCAGGCCCTGCTGGGTTCCCCAATCGTCGTAGAACTGCACCGCGTCCAGCGGCAGGGCGCAGTACTGGCTGATGATCCCGGCTTCGAAGTCGAACACCAGATCGAGGACCCGCTCGGCCCGTTCCGGGGCGCTCACCAGATCGTCGAGGAAGGCTTCGAAACCGCGCAGGAAAGTGGCTTGGTTGAAGCCAGTGATGCCCATATTGGCTTTAATGAACCGGTCCCGGTTCGCCGCCAGTTGGCTGGGCAGATGCGCGGTGCGCTCTGGGCCGGACGGGTCGGGCGGGCAGTAACGGTCGAGGCAGCGCCAGTCCGCCAGGGGATGGCTGTGCGGTTGTCCCAGGGTGCCGTCGAGAGTGTTCCAGACGTAGCCCCACTCGGTCTCGCCGGGCTGCCGCGGCGTGAAGCCCCGCGCGGCCGCGATCCCGACCGTGGCGACGTCGGAGCACTCCAGGTCACGGTTGCCGTAGTTCATCGGCAGGCGGGGCGGCCCGCGGAATTCGAGGGCACGCAGCACAAGCTCGCGGGAGTCCATTGCAGCGGGTCTCCTGTACCGGCCGGCTCAGTAACGGCCGTAGGTGCGTGCGGTCTCGATCATGGCGCGGATGTTCGCGTCCGGCGTGTCGCGGCCGCACTGGTCGCCGGTGGAGAGGATGAAACGTCCGCCGGCCGCGGCATCGTCGATGGCCTGTTTCGCGGCCCTGACGACGTCATCCACAGTGCCGCGCAACATCACCGCGGTCGTGTGCAGGTTGCCCTTGAGCGTGATCCGGTCCCCCCAGAGCCGCTTCAACTCTGCCAGGTTGCAGTCGCCCATGGGCGGGATCTCCAGCGGGTCGATCACACTCAGGCTCGTTTCCTCGGCCATCACCTTGACGAGCTCGCGCTCGGGCCCGCAGGAGTGGATGTGGGTCGGCAACCCCGCGGCAGTGGCCAGTTCGATGGCGCGCTTCACCCCCGGCAGGGCCAACTGGCGGAAGATCTCCACGGTCTGGAAGACCAGGGTCCCCGAGCCCCCCACCGCAATAAAGTCCGGTTTGGCCGCCATCGTCTGCACCCGCGCGAAGCGCTCCTCGGCCCGGCGCACGCGGTCCGCGGCCCATTGCGCGTGCTGGTCAGGGTTATCCATGTAGTGATAGATGGCATCCGGGGAGCCCAGGGCGGAGGAGGAGGTGACGTAGACTCCGACCACCCCCCGGTCGCCCATCCGCTCTTTGATCCTGGCGAAGCCGGTGGGTCCGGCGTCGAAGGGCCGCACGCCCTCGACGGGCTCGAACCAGGTCGGCTCCGTCGGCAGCTCGACCTTCGCGCACGGAACCCCGTACGTGGGCGGGTCGGCGACCGGATAGACGTCGACGTTGGGGCTCCAGACACGGCGGCCGCCATCCACATAGCTGCTCTGGGTGATGATGGCGCTGGGGGTCCGCTTCACGATGAACCGCTGCCAGGGCAGGGCGCCGGCGGTCTCCTCGGGGAAGGTCAGCGGGAAGAGGTCCATCACCGAGTCGAAGCCGAAGTGGTGCGCTGCATCCACGTACGCATCCATCAGGTGCGGGTTGTTGTACAGGTAGATGTCCCAGAATGGACGTCCGGTGAGCCGGGCCGGGACCATGTTGGAGATGTCTGGGCAGACCGGCACGCAGTCGGGGATCCGGCCTTGCAGGACACACTGGAGGCGCTCTCTGGAGGTCATGTCATGGCCCTTGTTACCGCCGGCGCACGCAGTGCCCTGCCCGAAGCCGGAGCACGCTCCGCCCGCACCTCGCCAGGACCTCAGCTCCGCGATGCCGAGCCGAGGGCACTCATGGCCTGAAGTATAGGGCCCCATCGCCGCCTCGGCAACGGGGTCGCAGGCGTTGCGAAGCTAAGGGATATTAGGTCTATCTCGCCGGCGTGCCCGGTGGCAACCCCCGCGACGTGAACTACGTGCCCGACGGGGTCCTCTTCCAGCTCAAGTACCTGGCCTGCGTCGGCAGCGGCTTCCTGGTGCCCCAGGGCGCCGCGGTGGACGTGCCGCCCGCGCTCAAGGACGACTGGCAGGTCCATACAACCAGAAGTACTACCTCTTCATTGACCTGATGATCCGGGAGTACGGCGAGGAGATCTGGCGGAACTACAACCTGCTCAAGGCCGCGGTGCTGAACCAGGAGGGGGCCCGCTGGACCCCGCATACCTCGGCCTGGCTCTGGAGCATCGCGGCCGGCCGTGACGTCTTCCCCTGGCTGCAGGCCGCCTTCGGCACCTCGGTGTCGCGGGACCAGGCACAGCTCCCATCCCAGGTGCTGGCGGTGGGGTTCGATCCGCTCGCTGTCGGCAAGCTGTACAACGTTCCCCTGGTGCGGCTGACGCCAGCGCGCGACCTCCTCAGCCGCCTGCCGAACGTCGCGGCGGTCCGCGCCTTCTATGCCCAGGAGTCCGCCGCGAAGGGCCGCCCGGCCAAGGAAGACTGAGCGCCGACTTCACTTGAAGAGCTGGAACTCCCAGAGGGTCGGGCCATCGCTGGCCTCGGTGATGTTCAGGCGTACCCGCTGGGCGCTGACGGGGTCGAAGCTCGCGGCCAGGGTCGGCCCGAGATCCTTGCCGCGGTAGCAGGCTTTCCACTGTCCGTCCTGCCAGTACTCGAGCGCGAACGTGCGGACCCGCTTGAGCTCCGGAAACGCCTGGCGGATGACGGTGCGGCTGAAGGCCACGGTCCGGCCGAGATCGACCTCCAGCCAGGCTGCGGTCGTGCCGGCGTCGGTGGCCCAGCGGGTCTCGCCGTTTCCGTCCACGGCTTTGTCCGGGCCGTACTGCGGCTGTTGCTGGTAGGTGTTGGAGGCGGTCGCCGTGGCCCCGGTGGTCAGCGACACCGGCACCGGTACCGCGATCGCGGCGAGGCCGAGGGCCGGGCGGTCAAGCTCGAGCGCCACGACGGTATCCAGGGGCTGACGGGCGCTGGCGCGGACGCGGACTTCCAGCCCCGCGGCGGTCTGGCGGACCTCGGCGTCGCCACCGCCCAGCACGCGGCTGCGGACCACCGTCGCCGGGAGGGCCGGCAGCAGCAGCGGGTCCGTGAGCCATTCCAGAACGTGGAGGTAGACCGTGTTGCCTTTGCGGGTGGAAACGCCGTAATCGCCAGGCTTGAAGGGCCCACCCCGCGTGCCGTAGATGCTCTCGCCGTTCGCCGCCAGCCAGGCCCCCATTTCCTGCAGCAGTTTCGCCTGCTCCGGGGCGATCTCGCCGCTGGGCATCGGGCCGATGTTGAGGAGCAGGTTGCCATCGCCGCCGGCGCAGCGGATCAGCATGCCCAGGCAGTCCGCGAGCGGCTTCACCCCGTCCTGCGTACCGCCCCAGGCCCACTGGCCCCGCCGCGAGGTGGTCATGCACGACTCCCACGGTCGCTGGTCATCGTAGGCACCCACGGACTGCTCCGGCGTGTAGTACTCGGCGTGCGGCGAGAGGATCTGGCGGTCGTTGTTGCCCGGACCCAGGTCGAGCCGATTGTTGATGATCGCCTGCGGCTGCAGGCTCTTGACGATGCCGTAGGTGCGCTCCTGGTCGTACAGCGGCGGCAGCCCGTCCCAGTCGAACCACAGCACGGCGATCGGGCCGTAGAGGCTCAGCAACTCGCGGAGCTCGGCCTGCATCCGTCCCAGGAAGGCGGCGTTGCGCTCGCTGCGGAAGTCGGGATCGCGCCAGTCCATCGGCGAGAAATACCAGCCGAGCCGGGTCCCGCGCGCCCGCGCTGCCGTCGCCAGTTCCGCGCCGATGTCGCGCTGGAATGGCGTCGCCGCGATGCTGTAGTCGCTGGCCTGCGAGTGCCAGAGCAGAAAGCCGTCGCAGTGCTTGGCCGTCAGGACCATGTATCTGGCCCCTGCGGCGGCGACAGTGTTCACCCACTGTTCAGCATTGAATTTGCTGGGATTGAATTCTTTATAGAGACTATCGTAGACCGCTGCGGGGATCGGTCCCTGGTTCGGGCAGGCGGGGTTGGTGTTGGCACGCGACCAACTGATCTCAGTCTCCTTGAGGCTCACCGGCCCCCAATGGATGAAGACGCCGAAGCGCGCCTCCGCCCACCATTGGAGGCGCTCTGGGTAGGGGCGCGGCGGCGCCGCGGGCATCGCCTCGCCAGCCGACAGCGCTGCGACCGCCAGGCAGCAGCCGGCAACCACTCGGGCGATGTGTTTCATGGGACCTGTCCCTTCTCCGCGCTTAGGTGGTACAGTGTTACCGTCTGGGACTGACCCGAACGCCCCCCAACTAGACCGCCTGAAGGCGGGACTACAAACCCAGAGGCGTCTGTCGGGGTCCGGTTCGTAGTCCCGCGTTTACGCGGTCCTATGGGCCTCTTCGTTCTCGGTTGGGGGCATTCGGACTGACCCCCGCGGGGGCCTTTACGGTTGCGCTAATGTAGCCGCGTGAGTCGCCCCTTGCCCCGGATTCGTCGCGCCGCGGTTTCCCGCCGGGGCACAGTCAGCCAAGGAGGTTCGGGCCATGGGTCGTGGGTGGATACGGGTACTGCTCGCCGCCGGGTTGACCGGGTGCTCAGCGCCTTTCGTGGCCCGACCGGCCAGCAGCGGTACGGTCGCCTTGGGGCAGGGGACGGCCGCCGCGCCGGCCTTTGCGCCGATCCGGCGGGCGGCGATCGAGCCTCGAAATGGCGTGGCGCGTTTGCTGATCAACGGTCGGCCCGTGGTCCCGCTGGTCTTCTTCTTCAACACCTGTCAGAACCCGAACTACGTGGAACGCTTCCAGGATCCGCAGGTGCAGTGGTCGTCTGCCGCCGGCGTGCATATCTACTCGTTCCTCATGCCCGGTGCCGTCTACGACAAAGGCTGGGAGCAGGTTGACTACTCGGCGACGGAGAAGATCCTCGACGACTTCATCCGCGTCGATCCCCAGGCGGTCTTCATCCTGCGCTACTGGCCGGGACCGGGGCCGCACTGGCTGGAATGGCGTGATATCCCCAGCGACCAGCGCTGGCGCTATGCCGATGGCTCGACCGGGGCCAACGGGACCATGCTCTCGCTGGCGTCCGAGTACTACTGGGATCTTTCCGACCGCGGCACCACGGCCCTGATCCGGCACTTCGAGGGCAGCCGCTACGGCGGCCGCATCCTGGCCTATCACCTCGGCGGGCCGCAGTTCGAGATGTTCCCCGATGAGTACCGCGAGAAGGGCCCCGATGTCAGCGTGGCGAACGTCAACCGTTTCCGCTCCTGGCTCACGGGGAAGTATGGAAACGACGCCGCGCTGCAGCGCGCCTGGGGCAATGCCAGCGTGACCCTCCCCACTGCCGGCGTGCCCGCCGGCGAGCCCGGCCGCTTCCCGATGCACATGGAGATGAGCAACCGCCCCATCCAGGTCTTCTACCACCTTCCCGCCGAGCAGGACTGGGTTGACTACTCCATCTACGTCAGCGAACTGGCGGCGGATCGCGTCATCCGCTGGGCGGAGCTGGTCCGGCGCGAGACCGGGCAGCGGAAGCTGTCGATTTTCTGCTACGGGTACCTGTCCGAACTCATTGGCAGCTTCAATGGTCACGGCGCCATGCAGCGGGTCATGGAGCACCCGGCCATCGACATCCTGATGAGCCCGGTGCCGTACCAGTTCCGCACCAGCGGCACCGCCGCCGGCTTCATGTCACCCGTAGACTCGATGGCCGCGCACGGCAAGCTCTGGCTGAACGAGGACGACACCCGTACCCATCTGGTGCGTCCGGAAGACCAGCCTGCCTGGTTGTCCAATGGGACCTTCGGCAAGCAGGCCAGCGACCTGCACGAGACCCTGAACCTGCTCGACCGGAATGTCGCGCAACTGCTGACGCACCGGGCCGCCTCCTGGTGGATGGACCTGGCCGGCGCGGGCGCCTTCAACGACCCCGCCCCCTGGGCGATGCTCCATGAACGGCTGCAGCTCTACGCGGAAGTCCTCGGTAAACCGACCCCCTACCGGCCCGAGGTGGCGGTGCTCTTCGACCCGGAATCGAAGTACTATGTGAAGAGCGACTGGGACGCGTTCTACCTGGGGCTGATGGATCTGCGGGAGAAGTGCAGCCGGAGCGGCGTGGCCGTAGGCTGGTACACGCTGCGGGACTTCAGCAGCGGCGTGGTCCCGCCCTGCAAGGCGTACCTCTTCGCCAACGCCTACCGGCTCACCCCCCTGGACGTCCAGGCCATCCGCGCTCGCCTGGATCGCGAGGGCACCACGGCGATCTGGTGCTATGCGCCGGGGTACATCGGGGACCAGGGCCCGGACCTCGAACAGGCGCGGCACCTGACCGGGATCAGGCTCGCCGTCAGCGACGGCGAGCAAGGCAGCCACGGCGAAGGCGCGCTGGCCGGCCTGGCCTGGGGCGGTGGTGGCATGGGCGCAGGCGGCTTCGTGGTGCTCTCGCCGCGGTTCTTCGTGGACGATGCCGCCGCTCAGCCGCTGGGGCGCTACCAGGCGGGCGGACAGGTCTCCGCCGCCCGCGTCGTCAGCGGCCGCCACCAGAGCGTCTATCTTGGCGACCTCGGGCTCTCCACGACCTTGCTTGGCGAGCTGTTCGGTGCGGCCGGCGCCCACCGCTGGACCCGCGGCGGCGAGGTCGTACTCACCGACGGCCGCTTTCTGGCGGTGCATGCCGGCGAGGCGGGACTCAGGCGCATCGAACTGCCCGCCGGGGTCTCAGCGCAGGCCCTCACCGGCCGCATCGAGACGCAGGAGGGCGGGGCCATCTTCGTGCCCTTCGCCGCCGGTGACACCCTCTGGTTCCGGCTCAGCGGCGGCGCCCGCCACCGCCGTTGAGTCTGCCCACCCCAGAGCGGCACGGGGCCGATCGCGGGTCGCGCGCCGAGCGCGCGGCCGGGGTCGGGTACTGGCACCCCCGACCTACCTGCCCGTCTGCAGCCTGGGGTTCGTCCAGTGCGTCCAGTGCGTCCAGTTCGTCCAGTGCGTCCAGTTCGTCCAGTTCGTCCAGTTCGTCCAGTGCGTCCCCGGAACTCCGCGCCGGCGCCGGGGTCAAATACTACAAGAGTTTCGGTGGATGATTAGGGTTTGCGTGTCAAGGAGGGTGGTACCATGGCGAGATCTCGGCGGTTGGGTTGGGCGGTTGCGGGCTTCCTGCTGTCAGCCGTCGGTGCGCTGCCAGCCGCGCCTCTGCCCGGTGATGCCGAAGCAGCGACGCACGGCGACACCGCGGCCCAGGTGGAGCTGGTCAAGGAGACTGCCGAGAAGACGGACGACGTTGTCTTCCGACAGTACAATCTGGCCGTGCTCTCGCATTACTCCTACCTGATCGGCAGCGGCGGCGAGGCCCTGATCGTGGACCCGGCCCGCGACATCGACCGCTACCTGCAGGACGCTCAGGAGTTGGGCCTCAAGATCACCCGTGTCTACCTCACGCATTCGCATGCCGACTTCGTGGCCGGACATATGGAGCTGGCCAAGGCTGTTAACGCCCAGATCATCATCAACGCCGCTACGCAGGCCGGCTACCCGCATACGCCGGTCAAGGACGGGGATGCCATCACCTTCGGCAGCGTCCGCGCCGTCATCGTCACCACCCCGGGGCACACGCCCGACGGCACCTGTCTCTACGTCTACCACCCGGCGGCGGCGGCCGATCCTGCCTTCGTGCTGACCGGCGACACCCTGTTCATCGGCAGCGTCGGCCGGCCGGATCTGATGGGCGACGGCACGAGCGCTGCGGAGTTGGCTGCACTGGGCTATGAGTCCTGGCACAACAAGCTCTCCAAACTGCCCGACCCGACCCGCTTCTTCCCCGCCCATGGGGCCGGCTCCCTCTGCGGCGCCCATCTCAGCGACAAGCCTGTGTCCACCATCGGCGAGCAGCGCCGCGAAAATGTCTACCTGCAGCACCAGGACCTGCCGTCCTACGTCATGGCCGTCATCGATGGCCTGCCCGCGGCACCGCAGTACTTCCAGCACAACGCCAAGCTGAACCACGATGGGCCGCCGCCGGTCGACTGGGAGGCGGCCACCCCCGCCGCCCTGGCTCCCGCTGTCGTCGCCGCCGCGGCGCAGAACGGGGCGTGGCTGATCGATGCGCGCGACAGCGTCGAGTTCGCCGCGCGTCACCCGCAGGACGCGATCAACATCGGCATCCGCGGGCGCTTCGAGACCTGGACCGGCATCATGATCCCGTGGGGCGAGCCCTTCGTGCTGGTCGGCTCGAATGACCAGGTCAAGGAAGCCGCATTCCGCCTGAAGCGCATCGGTTACGACACTCCCGCCGGCTCTCTGCAGGACGGCGTGGAAGGCTGGGCCAAGGCCGGCCTGCCGACCCGTAGCATCGCGCTGCTGGAACCCCAGGAGCTACACCGGCAGATGCAGGCTGGGACGGCACCGATCGTCGTCGACGTACGGTTGCCCAGCGAGTGGATGGGCTTGCGTATCGGTAATGTGCTCAACATGCCCCTGAACACGCTGTTCACGGAGGGCCGGCGCCTGTCCAAGGAGATGCCTGTGCTCACCGTCTGCAACTCGGCCTACCGCTCCAGCCTGGGCGCGGCAGTCCTGCTCAAGCTCGGCTTCAAACAGGTGCTCAATCTGGCGGGCGGCAGCGAAGCCTGGATCACGGCGGGGCTGCCGACCCTCAGCGCCAGCGGCGGCGGTCCGGGTCTCAGCGCGCCTCCGGCGCGGCGCGTCGCCCTGCCTGAGCGCCTGGCCGCCGCCGAGCTCAAGCGTCTGCTGATGGATCTGCCGGGTACCTTCGAGATCGTCGACGTGCGGCCGCCGGCGCAGTACGCGGACTTCAGCTTGCCCGGGGCCCGCAACATTGATCTCGCCGAGGTGATTGCCAGCCCGGCCTATCTTGCCGGCACCGTTCCGCTGGTGATCGTTGACCGCGATGGCTCTCTGGCGATGGCCGTGGGCGGTATCCTGGCGCAGCGGACGGTGCGGCCCATCAAGGTCCTTTACGGCGGTTTGGAGGCCTACTGGCGCGAGTCGGCAGCGCCCCTGCCGTCGGGTTCGACGGCTCCTGCCGCCGCCGCCCCTGCCGCCGGCTCACCCGCCCCGCGTCCGGCGGCCCCCGCCGCCCCGGCCCCGGCCGCGCCGAAGGCGCCCACGAAGAAAAGTGCGGGGTGCTGAACCATGGGTAAACGAAGTCCGCCCACCACCAGCGTGCCCAAGCCCTACGCCAATCCGTACCTGGCCGGGGCAGCATTGGGGCTGGTGCTGCTGTCCTCCTTCGTCATCCTCGGTGCCGGCCTGGGGGCCTCTGGCGGCATCTCGCGACTCGCCGCCGGGCTCTCGCTGTGCATCTCGGCGCCGCACACCCTGAGTACGGAGTACTTCGGCAAGTGGGGCGCGCAGCCCATGCGCTACTACCTCGTGTTCATGTTCCTGGGTTCCGTAGTTGGGGCGTTGTTCTCGGCACTCCTGGCCGGTCGGGCGCGGTTGCAGGTGGAGCGCGGCGCCGCGGTGTCGGCTGGCCGTCGCCTGGGCTATGCGCTCGTGGGCGGGCTGATCGTCGGCTTCGCCAGCCGTCTGGCCCAGGGGTGTACCTCCGGCCAGGCCATGAGCGGCGGCGCCCTGCTGCTCACCGGCAGCCTGGTATTCCTGATCTGTATCTTCGCCAGCGGCTACACCATGGCCTGGTTCTTCCGGAGGCAATGGCATGATTAGCACGTTCTACAGCCTCGACGCCCTGGGCACGCCTGCGGCGCTCCTGCTCGCCGGAGTGATCGGGTTCGCCTTCGGCTACGTCCTCGAACAGGCCGGCTTCAGCAGTTCGCGCCGCCTGTCCGGCGTCTTCTACTTCACCGACATGGCCGTGGTCAAGGTGATGTTCACCGCGCTCGTCGTCGGCATGCTGGGACTCTCCTACCTGGCCGCCTGCGGCTGGCTGCCCCTGGAGCGGATCTTCCTGATGCCGACCATCTATGGCGCCCAGATCGTGGGCGGCCTGCTCTTCGGGGTTGGCTTTGTCATGGGTGGCTGGTGCCCCGGCACGGCCGCTGCCGGCCTGGCCGCGGGCCGCGGCGACGCCCTCGTCTTCCTGGTGGGGGCTCTCGGCGGCAGCCTGCTGTTCAACGAGGCCTTCCCGTTGCTGCGCGGGCTGTACACGGCGGGCGACCGTGGCGTGCAGGTGGCCTACGCCACCCTCGGCGTGCCGCGCAACGTCTTTGTCTTCGGCTTCACCCTCGCGGCTGTGGGCGCCTTCTGGCTGTGCGAGTGGGTAGAGCGGGTGCGTACCGGCCGGAGTGCTTACCTGCGCTCGGCCTTTCTGCCGCTCTTCTGCGTGGTCCTGGTGGCGGCAGCGGCGGGCCTGTTCGCTCTGCCTGCCGTCCCCACCCCGCCGGCCATCCCGGTGGCGGCCGCGCCGCCCGCGGCTCCCGGCACGGCCAGCGCCGAGAATGCTCTGCTGGAGACCGTCGACCAGGCGCGGGACCACATCGAGCCCGAGGAGCTTGCCGACCGCCTGTTGGCCGGTGAACCCGGCCTCGTTGTCGTCGACGTGCGGCCGGCCGCCGAGTTTGCGACCTTCCATATCCGCGGCGCCCTCAACGTGCCCCTGCCGCAGTTGGGCCAGACCCTGCAGCCCTACCGCAACACGGGCCTGATCGTGCTCTACTCCAATGGCATGACGCACCCCGCCCAGGCCCGCGATTCGCTGCAGCGCCAGGGCTTCGATAACGTCTACCTGCTGACCGATGGCCTGCAAGGCTTCCGCGAGCGCTGCCTGATGCCCGTCTCGCTGCGGCCCGAGCCCCTGACCCCCGCCGCCGCCGCCCGCGTCAACGCCTGGCGTGCCACCTTCGACCCCGCTGCCACGCCCGCCGCCGCGGCCGTGTCCCCAACGTCCCCCGCCGCCGCCCTGCCGCGGTTGCTTGAGACCGCGGACTTGGCGAGCCACTTGGGGACGCCAGGCCTGAAGCTCATCGACCTGCGCCCGCAGCCGGAGTACAACACGGCGCATGTCCCAGGCGCTCTGAGCCTCAACGTCGAGAGTCTGCGTGGCAATGTCGGTGGCGTGCCCTCCATGCTCCTGCCGCCGGCCCTGCTCGCGGCCCAGTTCTCGCTCCTGGGGCTGCAGCCCAGCGACAGCATCGTCTTCATCTCCGGCGACAAGCTCCACGATACCACCCTGGCCGGTCTGGCCTGCGAGCGCCTCGGCCACCTCAACTACGCCGTACTCAACGGCGGCTACCCCAAGTGGGCGTCGGAGGGTCGCCCTGCCGATGCCGCCCTGCCTGCCGTTACCGCCACTGCCTACCCGGTCCCGCCGAGCCCGGACCGCTTCAGTGCGGACTACCTGGCCGTGCGTGCGGTCCTCGGCAACGCCGACACGGTGATCATCGATGTCCGCCCGCCCGACTACTTCACCGGCAAGAAGTCCGACGAAGCCCGTGCCGGGCATATTCCCGGCGCCCTCAATCGGCCCTTCACGGAGGACGTGGTTACGGGAGCCGACAAGGTGGTCACCCTCAAGCCGCTCGCCGACCTGGCCGCGGCCTACAGCGCCCTGATTCCCAGCCAGAACAGTGAGGTCATCGTCCATTGCCGCACCGGGCACCAGGCCAGCCAGACCGCCTTCGTGCTCCGGCACCTGCTCGGCTACACCCATGTCCGTTGGTACGACGCCGGCTGGACGGAGTGGGCCGCCCACCCGGAACTGCCGCTGGTCAACGAGGCCGGCGAGAAGAAGGCCCCGTAGGGCAGGGGCCGCCCCTGGAAGCCGGGTTCTCCGCAACCCGGCCGCGGGATACGGAGAACCCGCGTTCCACCGGGCCGGAAGGCCCGGAGGGCGGCTCAGCGGCGCCTGCACGCCTGGGGAGCTTCGCCCTTGTGGCGTCGTCCTACACCAGGATGATGCTGTCGCTGTAGCGTGCCACGGTCCGATCGTGGGTCACTAGCCGTAGCGGTTCGGTCAGCGCCTGGGCCACCAACAGGCGGTCGAAGGGGTCAGCATGGATCGGCGGCAGATCCTCGACGGCGGCGGCATGGGCGGCTGACACCGGCAAGAGCGTGTACCCGGCTGTCTCGAACCAGGCGCTCGCTTCCTTGCCGGAGACGGGCATGTCGGCACGGGCCAGACCGTGTTTGATGGCGATCTCCCAGACGCTGGCCGCACTCACATACACCTCGTTGCGCGCCTCCAGGATCAGCTCCCGTACCCGCGTCGGCAAGCGCTCGTCGTCCGTGATCGCCCACAGGGCCACGTGGGTGTCAAGAAGAATGCGCATCGTCGCACTCCACGCCGAAAAGCCTGGCAACCGCGGGGTTGGCCCCGTCAATGTCGTCCGGCACCCGGAACTGCCCCTTGGCGACGCCGAGGCGGCGCGCCGTGTCGACGCCACGGATCGGTGTCAGGCTCGCCACCGGTTTGCCGTGGCGGAGGATGCGGACTTCGGCCTCGGAACCGTCCAGCAGGCTGGCCACGACGCCGGAAAGGTGCGTCTTCGCTTCGAATAGGCTGATGCTGCGCATGGCGGGCCTCCGTCTGAATATGACCAAACTAGTTTAGTCTATTTCTGGCGAGTTAGCAAGCCCGCTGGCGTACCCCTCGTAACCGGTCACTGAATGGGGGATAGGGGAGCCGGTTGACCGTTGTCGCCGTCGGCGGCGTATGCCAACGGGTTGGGTCGCGAGCGGAGCAACCCGGCGGTCAGCCGGCCATGGGCGCGGGCTCGTCGAAGAGGATGGTG
>CAILUI010000218.1 GCA_903837355.1 uncultured Victivallales bacterium | reverse complement strand
TTCCTGGATGACAGATGAGGGCACAGCCAGACTGGTTCGGCAGGCTGAGTGGCAACGTCAGCGTTCACGCCTGCCTTGGGAGGAGAAGCTCCGGCAAGCCGTGGCGATGCGGGAGTCTCTGTGCTCCTACGGCAGAACCGTACCCGTTACGAGTGCCGGGCGGATGCGCCGTCCGGGAACCGAACCAGCTTAGCCGGTCTGCCGCCGGCCGGCAGGTTCCCCATCTGCCGTGGTCCCCTACGCGGCCAACGGGTTCACGGCGGCCGGCCGTGGTCAGGAAAGACTGTCAGCCGTCGGCATCGTCGGCCAGCTTGATTGGGGATGCTCTGACCCACCCGGCCGGAACTTCCGAGCGCTCGGCGAAGTGCTCACTACGACGCGCTCCGTGCGTAGAGTCCACGGGGGCGTGTTTCGTGCGTAGACGAGATGCGTCCACGCACGGAACCCCTTGGGTATATACGGGTGTCCTGGCCTCCGAGTCGCGCCGTGTCGTCCAGCGTCGGTTACTCCCCTGAGTGCTGGCCGCCGCCGGTCCGGCGCCGCCCTTCCCCGGCCCACCCAACGAGGCGGCAACCTCCGCACAAGCGTCCCGCCAGGTACGCCGGCCCATCGGGCGCATCCCGCTGCACAGGTGCTGGCTCTGGCACCGACCACGTCGGTCATTGCTCCTGCCGTCGTGCGCGGGAGCGCTTCGGACGGAGATCGGTGGCCGTTCAGCAAGACGTCGCCGACGGCGTTAGGCCAGGCGCTGGAGTCTGTGCATCCGGGGCCGCCGCCGCCGGGTCGGGTTCTTGGCCCTCGGTACTGCGTGCGGCAGGGACACTGCGGGTCAACACGTGCGCATGAGTACGGTGCCGGTCGCTAACGCCCCCGAGCGGTCGCCGCGCACCTCTGCGTTGCCTCCGCTGCCCCGTCGCCCCTGGCATCGCGGAGGCCGACCGCTTCGGTAGCCAGTGTGACCAGGGCGACCAAGTTGCGCCAGCGTGGCGTTGTGATCGCACAGCGAAGTGCGTAGTGGCCGGGCGGACCACCGTTGGCTGGTGTGGCCCCTCCGGCAAGACCCCGAACGCGGCAACCAGGCTATTGGCATCTTGTCCCATCAGTAATTTGTGCTCAGGCGGTGGACCGCACTGTCCTTCCTCGATCACCCGGGAACCGCGGGAGGTCACACTGATGGGGCGGTCGACTTCCGCCCGCTGGCCTTCAGGCTCCGCATCCTCGCTCCCGGCATGATTCGGCTGTACCGCTCCAAGTCAGTCGCGAACACCATCATCGGGACCTCGCTGCTGAGGTGTCGCCCGGAAGCGATGCTGTAATCGCCGACCGGGCCACGCCCGCCGCCGGGCCGGGGACAGCCGGCCGCACGCGTCCCCTCGGGCTCGGGGTACCTCCCACTCTGCGTCGTCGTACCTTCGGACAGTCCGGGGTGTGCTGGCAGCGGCGCGACGGTTCTGCTCAGCCTTTCCAGCCAACACTGCCGCCATACCGGCCGGGGCGTGCCGCACTGCGGCAACCTCCGGCCGGCTCTGAGCCGCCGATGCTTCGGCTTGCCTGCCGAGGGGTGGACAGGATTCAGCGCGCTCGCGCGCCTCTGCCTGCCAACGGCATCTCTGCCCGGCAGTCCTTCTCAGCCTCCCGGAACTCCACACTGCCGTGGCCCCTTGCGCTGGCAGCGCCGCCGGCGTCGAGACGTGGCTGCGTGGACTGTGCGGCACGGCGGTGCGCTGGCCGGTACTCACGGCTGCGGACAGCGGTGGCCGACCGGCAGCGCCTGGCCTGGCGGCCGGCGACCTGGGAACGGCGCTGGTGGGGCAGTCCTACGTGCTGGGCGAGACGGTGCATAGCGCCGGGCTGGAGCGCGGCCTGACCAGGGCGTACGGGGAGGAGACCGGGTTGGCACTGCTGCACCCGGCGATGCACCAGGCTGTCCGCGGCCAGCCGCTCTAGCTGGCCGAGTCCTGGCTGGCGGACCTGTGGCGGCCGGCGGCTCTCGCGAGCTTCAACTTCCCCTCGCCGGGGTTGTTCCGACTGATGGACGCCGTGGGCCGCGACGAGACGACCCGGCAGGCTTTCTACCAGTCCTGGATGGCGGCGCGACGGCACCCCTGCGCGCTGGTCTACGAGGCGAACTCGGTCTCACCCTACGCCGCGACGCTGGAAGCTGTGGTGTTCGTGCACAACCGCGATGGCGAGCCCTTGTCGCAGGAGAACCTGGCGCTGGTCTGCGACCGCACTGACGGCATGCCGCTGTCCTGCCGCCTCGTGCCCGGCAGCGTCCCGGACGTGGTGACCCTCGAGGTTGCGGTCAGGATGCTGCGCGCCCTCGGGCTGACGGACTCCGAGTTCGCGCGGGACCGAGGCTTCTACAGCAACAGCAACGCCCGCGAGATGCCCCGCAATGGCCATCATTTCACGCTGGGTGTACTGCTGGGCTGCCGCCAGTCCACGGCCCTGCTGGCGAAGTACCGGGCCGCCCTGAACTCGCCGAAGCGCTCCATCTGCCACGAAGGCCGGAGCGTCCGCCATGTTCGCGAGGTCTGGAAGTTGGACATGGGATGGGACAAGCACGGGAAGCGGCGTGCAGCCCGCATTGGCGAGGCCCACGTGTTCTTCGATCTGCGCCGCCATGCCGACCGCACGGCCAACCTTGACGAGCGCGTTTCCGCCATCGAGGGCGTCGCCGCCCGCGTGCCATCGGCGCCCGTGCCGTCGTCAACGCAGGGTACCAGCGGATCATCTGTGACACCCTCGGACGGGACCCGGTCGCCGTTCTCTCCGACTATCGCAAGCGCGACCGGGCCGAGAAGCTCTTCGACCCGCTCAAGAACGAGGACGGGCAGCACCGCCTCCGCACCGGGCAACAGACCGTCGCCAAAGGGCGCGTCTTCCTGGCCTTCCTTGCCCTCGTGCTGCGTGCCGAACTGGAGAACCGCCTGCGCTCCGCCGGGATGCTCGAGAAGACCACCCTGGCGGAGTTCCTCGCCGAGATTGGCAAGGTTCGCGCCATCCGCCTGCCCGACGGCACCCGCCTCCTGCGCGAGGTCAGCAAGCGCCAGCGCGAGTGGCGCGCAGCCGTCGGACTCTCGCTGCCCATAGCATGGGAATCACTTGAGCGAGGGCTCCAGGGCGGTATATGAAACGCCGCGTCTACAGCGCCGCGGCGGAGGCTTTGGCCTGCAACCTGTACCCACGGAAGGAACGCCGGACGCAGCAGCGACTCGGCATGAATCTGGTGGGCTAACAAGGCGTAGGAATGCACTCTGGCATCGCAGCGCGAAGATGGCGACCATTCCATCCAGCAGAAGAAGGCTGATCGGGAAACGCTATACCACCGCCGCGGGCTGCTTGAACTCTGCCAGTCTTGCCTGCGCCTTCTCCAGTTCAGCACTCAGCTCCGGAGTCGGTTTGATGCCGTACTTCTCGGAGAGCTTGGCAATCGTCTGCAAGTTGGCGACTGCCTCCTCGGCAGCTCTGATCTCCTTGAGCAGCGCCTCTTCGCGTGCTCTTTCCCCCACGGTTGCCTCGAGGGCGCGCTTCGCTTCCTCCAGTTCGGCAAGGCTGTACTGCTTGAAGAACCCTCTGTCGAGCTTCGGAGGAGATGTTGCGTCGCAACTGGCTTCCGGCTTGGACTTCTTGGTCCTAGGGAACGGGGGATAGTCAGCCAGGAAGGCCGGACTGGCTCTGCGTGCAGCTTCGATAAACCTGTGTCGCCTTCCTTTCTCGAGGACCCCCTCTGCGTCGAAGTCGAGGGGAAATAGCTCGCCACCAACCTTGGCAAAGGGGCGTATCACACGGCCCCCCTCCGGATTCTGCTGCCATTCCGGCACGTAGGTGAACCCGTATTTCTTGCAGATAAGCGGCATGGCTACTTCAGTGATCGGTTGGCCTCTTCCGCCTAGCCTATCCCAATCCATCGTATCCTCCATCTCGCGGTTCGTGGTTCTGAAGAGTTCCGGAAATCAGTACTGGACTGGAACGTAATTGCTGCCAAGCAGCGCTGCAAGCCACCCAACGCGAGGCAGGATGGAATGCCTCGGTCGTGGAGGCCAACTGTCAGGCAACCGTGGGTGAAGCCACAGGACAAAGGTGCCGGATATTGCCGCTGTGCTCGCCCGTTCCTGGGCAGCCATCGTGGCCCTTTGGCGATACGGTCGACCAAGGGTACGCAGGCAGCGAAACACCCATGCCGACACCGGGGGATCACGCTGTGCCGCTTCCGAACGCGACCAAATGGGTCTGCTCAGAAACGGTTCTGTCACGCGGTTAGTCGGAGGGGTGCAAAGGCCGCGTGGGGGGAAACCGGGGGGAGTGGGGGTCGGGCGACCGTACCGTAGGGACGCCCAGGAAGTCAGGCGCTTCCTGGCTCGTCGTGGCCCTCGGTTCCCCCGCCGGTCGCCGGCTGGTCTTGGGTCGACTGCTGCCGTCCTGAGCAGATGCCAGGCCGGGGGCTGTGCCGACGTTGCAGACATGCGCAGCGGTCGAGATCAGCCAAGTGCGAACTGTTGGCAGGGCCGACCGGGCGGCCGCCAAGAGCGGGGGTGCAAAGCCGCGCGGCCGGCGGCGCTCTGTTGCTTACTGCCCCTTGCATGTGACCGCATTGACCCCGTTCCCACCCCCGGCGCTATGGAGGGGTGATCGCGGGGTGCCACTCCTCGCCGGCCAGCGTCGTGCCCCCTACCGTAGCCACTGCGCTGCCACGCATCGCCCCATGGATCGTCCGTCGGCACTTCGCGCAAAGTGCCGACGGATGGCCGCCTCGCCAGTCGTCCCCGCCAGCTTCCTCTGTGCTCCGTGCCTTTGTGAGGAACGCAAGCAGTTCCGCCTTGATGAGCTACATCAGTCCAGCGACGCCGATGTGTCCGGCTCACTACTCACCCGCGGCGACACCTCTCGCCAGCCCAGCATCGAAGGGACGCGGGCGCCCGCAGCAAAGCCCTCAACGCCGACCCTTGAATCCATCTGGGAGCGGGCGCAGGCATGCATTCTGTGAAGCAGCAGAATAATGCTCGGAACTGGTGGAGTAAGGCCGGCAGGACATCCCGGAAGCCAAGAGCTTCAGGAATGCTGTAGCGCCACGCCGTGACCGGGGTCGTAATCGCCCAATCCGACCGATTGGTTCGAGATCGC
Organism: uncultured Victivallales bacterium; assembly: GCA_903837355.1. Classification (GTDB taxonomy): domain Bacteria; phylum Verrucomicrobiota; class Lentisphaeria; order Oligosphaerales; family JAFGRS01; genus CAILUI01. The sequence continues at coordinate 5,129 of CAILUI010000218.1, read as the reverse complement.
AGGCGGACCATGGAGGTAGCCTGTCAGAGCATTCCTAGAGACATCAAGAACGCCACAGCCGCCTATGTGGAAGCGATTGCGTTGCAGAATGTGCTCGGCACCTCTTGCATTCCATGAAGGCATCGAGTATACTCTCCTCCAGTCACCGACGCCGTTGCCATGCAGAATGTGAGCCTGATAAAGAGCCTCCTGTCGAGGCTGGACATCAACAGATTTGATGCCCGCTCAGGCGCGTCGAAGTCTGCAGTGAGTGACGGCTGGTGCTAGAATGAGGACCGTCTCATGAATGTCAACCACAGCAGACAGAAGATCGATGAGAAAATGGAAAACCGACAGCGAGATCACTTCAGACCAACGGACAATACGCCCCGCTCGCATGATGACGAAACCCGCATCATCATGCAGGGGAAAGCAGATGCTCTCATTCAAAACGTTGTCGGAACTGCAGAGATTGGTAAGGTCATTCAGGCTGGTACGTTCTGCGAAAACGGCCTGCTTTGCAGGCTTCCGAAGTCATTAGAGATCCACTTTGACGGAGCTACCTACGACCATGCGCTCTTCGCGTACAATGCTCGGCCTGTGGGGGACCTGATCACTGGTTCGCGAAGGTTCATTGCGCCGTGCAATCTGTATATCCCGAACCCGCCGCCTGCGCCTTACGCGGCAAGTCGCCAGAGGTATTTTCCAAACCCGTATTGCACCGAGCCGCCCTCAACAGGGAATGCGCATCTCGCAGTACCCCTCGCGGCCGAGGCCGCGTTTGCCGAGGCGTCTCTTTACACCTTATCCAGCAAAATCGGACCATTCGATACGCCGGAGTCGATCTGCGTTCACTTCGGAAGCGAGCCATCTCCCTACGGTGCCTTCGCCCTGCCCGGCCAGAGAATGCGCCCCGTGTCTCCTCCGGAACAAATGACGGAGATGAATGTGCGCGATTTCGTGCAGTTTCCAAGACGGTACAGCGACTTCACCGACGCGGACCACATGAACGATTTTCTATCGTGTTTCATCGCAAACCGCCACTACTGCCATCCGGGTTCACCCGTGGTCGCGGTCCGCGACACTACCCTTTTCAGGCCTTTGTTCGAGGACGCCAGGTGCCAGTTCTGGTCGCCTGTCATTACGTTCGAAAATGAGCGCGGCGATGTGATCCACAGCGTTCTCAAGGGCTTTGACCCGGCAACACAGACCAAGTGGCTGATACCATGCACTCGCTTGGTGTCAAGCCACGGGTGGCATCGGTTCTACCATTGCGTGCCGCATCCGGGCCTGCAGCCCTTGTACAACCTCGGCAGACTGGTGGAACACCCTGACGACATCGTCGTGCTGACCGACTCGGTGGAGGTTGCGGCACTGAACCAGCCCGGTTCTGGGAACGCCCACGTTACGTGGACCAGTTGGCTGTGCGACGAGGGCCGCTATGAGCAGGTGGACTGGAGCAAGCTGAGGGGAAGGGAGCACGTCTACTATCTTGTAACGAACCACTCCGGCAGGAGCCTTGACGATGCCTATCTGGAGGCGGACCGGGTCGGTCGTTACCTGAGGGAAGAGGCCGAACTGGGAATCGAGGTCAGGTTCATGCAGGCTTACGTTGATTACCCCAGAAACGCTCCCCGATACGACCGGCTGGCGGATCTGATTCGCCACCAGTCGCGCGGGAATCCGCAAGTTGTTCAGGAAAGCGTGCATGTGCTTGAACCCAAGGAGTTTGATGAGTATGTTGGCAGGGCAAAGGACCGGCTCGGCAGGCCCTTCCACCGTCAGAGTGACGCACCCAGAGTGGTAGAGGTTGGGAAGGCAAACGGCATCGGGCAGATCCTGCTGCGGCCGGCGATTCGGCAGGGCAGCGTGACCATCTTCCACGCCCGGCAGAAAGTCGGGAAGTCCTCTTTTGCGCTGAGCCTGTGCGCGTCTATCGTTGCGCAGGACGCCTTCCTTGAGGACCGGTTTTGGACCGTCCCGACGGCGGTGAGGGGGAAGGTCGGGGTTGTCTTCTTCGACTTCGAATGCGACTCAGCCCGGATCGATAAAACACACCAGCAGTTCGTACTCCCCTACTTCTCGGATGATGCGAGTCAGAGGGCAGACCAGGAGCGCAGGTTCCACCGGGTATCCTACATCGGGGCCGGCGCTCTCCTTGCCGATGAGGCTGGCCACCAGCGCATTCTGGCTGAGATCGAAAAGTGCCGGCAGGCGATCGGCGGAAACCCGCCGCTGCTAGTCGTGTTTGACCCGCTGCTCTCGGGCTTCGGTTACCGTGAGGACATGTCAAGCTGGCCAAAGGCCAAGTTGCTCTTCGACAAGATACGCCTCGATGGCGCAGCCATACTGGTGGTGCACCACTCCACGAAGGGCGGCGATGCAAGCGGCTTCCTTAACAAGCTCCGTGATGCCGGGTGCGAAATGACCCTCGTCCGCGAGGGCCAGGATGGTGCTTCAACCCTCTCCAGCCCTAGCGAGTTGAGGATACTTGAGGGGTCGTGGATCGAGATGGGCGAGGACAAGGCCCCGTCATCTGTTGTCTACGAGCACTCTGTGAAGCGGTGGCGGGTCGATCACAAGGCTGGCGACGGCCGGCACGACTGGGGAGCCGACGAGGCGAATCCTGGCAGGCTCGACTGCTTCTATGAACTGGTGAGGGAATGTCACGATCACGGGTACAAAGAAGAGGACATCTACGTCGAACTCGGGATGAGCCGGGCGAACTATTTCAAGCTGAAAGCGAAGGTAAAGGCCGTCAAGGGTGAGGGTTGGGAAACGGCGCCCAGTCCCGAATCCTGAGTATGTCGCGCCGTTATCAGCCCAGCCGCTGGCCCAACGCTGATGCGTGAGGGTGCCGCTCCAGCGAACCGAGGTGTGCCAAAGGTCATCTCAGGGGTCGGCGAGCGCCAGCAATGGCGGCGCGACAGTGCCTCACGTACGTAGACTCGGGCAACCGTGGTACGGTTTCGGGTGTGCGTGGGTGGGGTCGATATCCAGATTGTCAGTGTGTGGCTCACCGCCAGCCGGCGACGGCAGGCGGTGAGCCTTTTCTTTTCCAGGAAATGCCCCGCTCGCTGCCTGTCACCCATGTTGGCGGCTGACTCTGCCGGAATGCTGGACCGAGGGGGCCGGAAAGGCGGGGCCGGGGGTGACACTGGCGGCACCGCCGGGGTTCCCTACCCGTTCTCTGCTCTCTTGCCTGTCTTTGCCGGTCGACCCCCAGCGTCGCCGGGGCTGACCACCTGCCCCCGGCCCCGGATGACTCCTCCGAACCAGCCGTCCGTACGCATCCGCACCCCCTCGGGAGCCTTCCCCAGCCGGCGGCCCTCGCCACGCACTGCGCTGGGGCTCCGCAGGGCGCTATCCGCCGCGAAATCGGCCATTCCTGGCCACGAAACACGCATTTCCCGCCCTCATCGGGAGTTTTCGCCGGTCGGCGGCACACCCATAGCCCTTGGAGGCGCCGGGAAGCCGTCTGCCGCTGGCGGAATCCGGTAACACCCGACCTGTGCCCCTGCCGGCGGGCGCCTGAGGGGGGGCAGAGAAGGTCCTGCGCCCATCCCACGCGTGCAGATCAACGGATTTCACATCTATATCATGCTCTTGAAGTTGGAGGCTTCTTCCCGCCACGCTCTCTTACCGACCCCCGCCTTGGGCCGGGCGCCCCCGCAGTGCCTTCCGCAAGGCCTTTCCGGCAGCCCGTCCCCCCCTCGAATCGGCCCATCCCGACCAGGAAATGCACGGCCCGCCGCCGCCGCGGGGAGCCGCCACCGGTGGTTGTCGCCGGTCACCGCCCGCCGGCCAGAGCACGGCAGATAGTGGCCTGCTCACGGGAGTGCCGGACGCTCCCCTGCCTCGCCGGGAGCGCCCCCGCCCCTCGCGGCCAGGCCCCAGTCCCAGCTCTGGCCTTCCCCAGGCGCCCCGGAGCAGAAGCGCACCCGCAGGCCCTCCCGTGACCTGACCCAGGGCCATCCCGCCTCAGTAAGCAGGCTCCCTTACCGCCCTTGTCGCCGGCCGGGGCCTCGGCCTGACCCACCAACGAGCCACCCCGAACCCATGGAGGAACCGATCGACGCCACCGACCGCACCCAGTCACCAGACCCAGACAGCCACCAGCAAGGAGATGGACACATGGCAGACACCCCCACGAACCAGCAACCGCAGAACACCGGCACCCCTCAGGAGACACCCACCAGCAAGCAGACCATCGAGGAGGCCTTCCAGGTGAAACTCGCAGAGGAACGGGCCAAGCTGGGCGGCAAACGCCCCAACGTCCTCGTCTGCGGCTACACCGGCAGCGGCAAGACCTCGCTGCTCAAGGCCATCTGCGGCGACCTCGTGCCGGAGACGGCCATCGGCCACGGCAGCCCCGCGACGACGCACTTCGACGAGTACGCCAACGAGCACATCCGCGTCTGGGACTCGAAAGGGCTGGAACTGGGCGAGAGCGAGGAAGCGTTCACCAGCGCCATGCGGGAGTTCGTCCGCGAGCGCCAGGCCGACCCGGACGTCGACAACCATGTCCACCTCGTGTGGTACACCATCCAGGCACCCGGAGCCCGCATCACAGCGTGCGACCTCAACCTGATCCGTGAGGTCTTCCATTCCGGGAACGTGATCGTCGTCCTGACCAAAGCGGACATCGCCAGACCCGGCCAGATCGAGGCCATGACCAAGCGCCTCACCGAAGCCGGGGTAGGCCCCGAGCGTGTCATCGTGACGAGCGACCTCCAGGGCGGTGCTCAGGGCTGCCGGGAACTGATGACGATCACGCACCGGATGCTCCCCGCTGCGTACCGGGACTCCTTCATGGAGGCCCAGCGAGTCGACCGGGACGGCCGCATCAGCCTCGTTGGCGCCCGCAAGCGCAAGGCTGCCGCGATCATCACGGCGGCGGTGGCCGCGGCCACGGGTGTCGGCGCCACCCCGATCCCGGTGGCGGACGCGGCGGTGCTGATCCCCATCCAGACGGCGATGATCGCCAGCCTGGCCGCCCTGTACGGGCTGCGCAAGGAGGCGATCCAGCATGCGGTGCTCCCGTTCGTGGCCCGGGTGGTCGGCATCTACGCGGCCTCATCGCTGCTGAAGCTCCTGCCCGTCCTGGGGAGCATCGTCAACGCGGCGGTGGCCGGGAGCATCACCGGCGC
>CAILUI010000217.1 GCA_903837355.1 uncultured Victivallales bacterium | reverse complement strand
GCTGGAGGTCGGGACCGTTCTGGTGGGCCACGGTGCCGCACTCGGGCCGGGGCAGGAACTGGGGCTGAGCGCTGAGGTACGCATACCCGGCGGCGTCATCGGTCGCTACCGCTACCAGGTCGAAGCCAACTCGCGCGGCGACGTCTTCGAGGGCCGCAACCGTGCCAACAACGCCGGGCTCTCGGAGACGCCGGTGGACCTCGACCTGCCGGAGTTGGCGCTCGGCGCCGCCGGCCTCGACCGCCAGTTCACCGCCGCCGGCCAGTCGCACTGGTTTAAGGTCGTCCCCGGTGCCGGCAAGGACACGCAGGCCACACTGACGCGTTTGGCGGTCACGAGCCAAGTGGAAGTCTATGTCGCGCGCGGCCGCCTTCCCACCCCATCAGACTATGACGCGCGTGACTTACCGGGAGACCGGGGTGCGCTCACCGTACGCGCTCTTCTGCCCGCGACGGCTGCCGTCGGTGCCCCCTGCTATGTGACCGTGTTCTGCCGAGCCCTCGACGCCGGCGCGGCGCAGCCCTTCACGCTCTCGGCGCGCCATCTGGGCTTCGAGATCGTCGACTACAGCCCGCGCGAAGCGCCGGCCGGGGGGCTGTTCTGGATCGTCTTCGTGGGGGGGCAGTTGGCGCCGACGCCACGCTGTACGCTAACCGCGTCCGATGGCGTGACGATCCGCCAGGCCAACCGGGTTGAGGTCACCAACTCGACCGTGCTGCGGGCCGAGTTCGATCTCTCCGGGCTCCCCCCGGGGCCGGCGAGCCTGCACCTCGAGCCAGCCCGCGCCGTCCCAGCGGGACCGCGCGGCGGAACTCGACCGAGCCTTGATTTCCTGGTGCAGCAGCAGCAGGGGATGGTCGGCAGTTGGGTCACGAAACAGCTCAACATTTCCCTTGCCGCGCCAGGCCGGGTCCGCGAGGGCGGCCAGGCACCCTTCTCCCTGACCGTCGATAACGGCGGCGGCACGGGGACCTGGGGCTACATCATGGGTGGCGGGGTCGCCCTTTCGACGGTAGACGTCACCATCGCTCCCGACCCGCGCGGCACTGTCGGCTCGCTCGGCTTGACCGATGGGGCCATCAACGTCTGGAACACGCACTACCGCTACGACTCGCTGTCCACCGTGGTGAAGGAGGACGGTTACATCTACGGCGTCTGGCGGGGCCACGTTAATGTCAAGCTGGCGGCGAGCTTCGACGCCGGCGCCTGGATACCCGTCGGCAAGGGCAGCAAGGACACGACGAGCAAGTTCACCTGGTTCGGGGTCGAGGTGGTGGCGAGTGACGACCCCAACGACAAGTACGGCATCGCCGGGCCGGGCGCGGCGCGTTCCATCCCTGCCGGTAAGCTGCTGGACTACACGGTGACCTTCGAGAATCGGGCTGCAGCCAGCGCCCCGGCCGGAACGGTCGTGATTACCGACCGCCTGAATCCGGCCATCGTGGACCTGGCCTCGTTCAGCTTCGGCCGGATGGTGCTTGGGCGCGAGCGGACGGTCACGCCGCCGTCGGGGTTGTCCACCTTCAGGGAACAGGTCGACATGCGCCCCGAGGACAACCTGATCCTGGACATCGATGCGGGCCTGAATTCCGCAACCGGTGAGATCACCTGGCGGTTCACGTCACTGGACCCCCTGACGCGCCAGCCCACGCCGGATCCGCTGGTCGGCTTCCTGCCGCCGAATGTCACGGCGCCAGAGGGTGACGGCAGCGTCTCCTACAGCGTCCGGCCCAAAGCGGACCTGCCGACCGGGACGCGCTTCGAGGAACACGCCAGCATCGTCTTCGACTACAATGCTCCGATCGACACGCTGGCCTGGCTGAACACCATCGACGCGGGGGCGCCGGAGGGTGCCGTCGAGTCGTTGCCGGCGGTCAGCGCCTGGCCATTCTTCCCGGTACGCTGGGGCGGTGCGGACGACGTGGGCGGTTCGGGCATCGCCAGCTACAGCGTCTATGTCTCGACCGACGGCGGTGACTTTGAGCCCTGGCAGACCGATACCACCGGCTCCGAGGCGGTATTCGCGGGCGAGCGCGGCCACACCTACGCCTTCTACGCCGTGGCTCGCGACGCGGTGGGTAACACGGAGATCCAGGCCGGGTCTCTCCTCACCGAGGTCGGCAAGGCCATCGTCGCCGAGGCGCAGACCACGGTGCCGTTGCTGACGACCGACACGGATGGCGACGGGGTGCCGGACTGGTACGAGGCCCGCGTCATCAACGCCGAAGCCCACGACGCCATCGTCGGCTTCGCCGATGTTCTGCCCTGGGGTGACTTCGACGGTGATGGCGCCTCCACCCTGCACGAGTACCGCGCCGGCACCGATCCCGCCAGCGCGCTGTCTGTGCCCAGCACGCTGGCCGCGCCCGTGGGGGAGTTCCTGGCAGTGACCGACGTCGTGCAGGCGGCGGCCGGACGGGGGCTGTGGGATCTGACCGGAAGCTATGCCCTGACCGTGGCCGGCAAGCCGTTGGCCATGAGCCTGGTGCATGACGCGCGGGGCAGGCTGACCGGCAGCGCCACCTACACCGTGGCGAAGGCGACCGCGGTCACGATGCCCATTCGTGGCAGCGTCAGGGCCGTCGGCGGCGCCCCGCTGGCGACGCTTGCCGTGCAGGGTGCCGACGCCGCCGGGAACACCCGCGTGAACCTGGCCCTGAAGCTGAGCCTGGCGGCCGCGACGCGGCAACTCGGCGGCCCCATGACCGGCAGCGTGAGAGTCAGTGGGGTCACGACGCCGGTCGCCGACCTCGTCGCCCTGCCCATCTCGGCGCCCATGGACGGCTCCTGGACCCTGGCCCTGCAACTGGGGCAGGGCAGTCGCAACCTCACCGGCACGGCAGTGCTGACGCTGTCCAACGGCGTGCACTACGCCTACAGCGTTCGTGGCCGGCGCAGCGGCGCGGTTGCCGTGCTCAGCCTGGTGGGTGATCCGGCCGATCCGGCCGCTGGCGCGCTCAGCCTGCGGGCCACGGTGCTGCCGCAGGCGGGCGCCTGGGGGACGCTGCAGGCCCTCTCCGGTACGGGCTACGGGCAAGCCCTGACGTGGTGACAGCACCTGGTACGCGGCTCGGGGCTGTGTGCGGCGAGGGCTGCACTCACGGCGGGCCCGCCGCCAGGACCGCGATCTCGGCGGCGCTCAGGCAGCGGTTCCAGAGGCGCAGATCGCTGATGTCACCGTCGTACTCCTCGGTGCCGCGCACGCCGACCAGGACGTCGGTCGGGCCGAAGTCGAAACGGCCGCGGAAGGTGGACCGCGCCGCCGGCTTGCCGTTGACATAGGCTACGGCGCCCTCGGGTCCGGCACAGACGGCGATGTGGCCCCAGGTGCCTTCGGGGATCAGCCCCTTCATACCGGCAACATAGAGTTGAGCGCCCGAGTGTTCGGTGTGATCTGAGAGCACGGGGTAGAGGTTGTCCGGGCCGAAGCCAAACTCGAGGCGATCGACCTGGCCGCCGCCGATGTAGACGACCGGTCCATAGCCCGCGGCGGGGTATCCCGGCCGGACCCAGGCGGCGAGGGTCATGGCGTCACTGGCGTGGAGGTCGGTCTCGAGGCGCCGGCCGAAGCTGCCGCGGCCCGCGAGACGGGCGGCCTTGCCGGAACGCCCGTCGACCCACTGGACACCTCTCAAGGCAAGATCGAAGCCCATGCCGCTGCGGTCGTGGGCGACGTCGCCGGTACCCTCGTCAAAGGGGACCTGCAGGATCAGCCCGTCCGCCCGCGGGGCCTGGAGCGACCCCTGGTTCGCGGGTTGTTCAAGGGCTGTGCAGAGCCCCTCAAGGCCGGCGCCCTGCAGCGCCAGCAGCAGGCCTTCGCCGCCGCGCAGGGAGAGCTGCGCCACGGGCCCTGTCACTGCTGTCGTGCCGTTCTCCGAGATCACGTCAATGCGGGTCACGGCGGCATGGAGTCGCACCTCAACCTGCCGTGCGGGGGTCGCGTCCCGCAGCTTGCTGGTGCGGGTGTCCACCACCAGCAGGAGAGGCGGTTCGCCGCCCTTGGTGAGGACGCCCGCGAGCAGTCCGTCGCTGAGGCCGGCAACCAGACCCGTTGCCGTCGGCAGGCCGCCCCGCGCCACGCCCGGGCTGCTCTGCACCACTCCCGCGCACTGGCGCCCCAGCAGCCGCGGGCCGTAGGCGGCTACCCGCCGATTCGCCGCGGCGGCATCGTGCCAGGTCGGCAGCAGCGCCTGGCGCACCTGTTCGGCGGTGTCGCCGCCGCTGCCTTTGCGGAGGCCGTCAGCATAGGTGAAGTACCACAGTCCCTGCGCACCGTACGCCAGCGCGGCGTAGACCTGGAAGCGCAGCAGCGAGTCGCTCTCGACGCCGCAGACGTTGAACATGGGCCAGGGCGTCAGGCCATAGCGCCGGCAGCCGTCGCGGAGTTTGCGCAACTGTTGGCAGTACCGGTAGCACTGCTCCTCCACGGGCCAGTCGGCTTCGTACAGGGTCGGGTAGATCTGCGGGTCCTGGATGGGGTTCCCCGCCGCCGCCAGGCTCTCCGCCGTCATCACATTCTGGCAGATCCAGGGGAAGAGGTGCGGTGCGTTCTCGCGCAGGAAGCGTGTGGTTTCCACGAGTTCGGCGGGCAGGGCGCCGTAGTCGTCGCCGAGCAGGTACCCGGCCAGGGCGGCATGCTGTCCGTAGCGTGCGTGCAGCCAGCGCAACTCCGGCAAGGTGGCGGGATGGTGCGTGGGATGCGGGGCGTAGGGCCCTGCCGTGCCGCCCCAGGGCCGGTCGTTGGGCGTGTAGGTGTCCACCAGGACGTTGAGGCCGACCTTCTGTGCCAGGTCCAGTGCCGCCTCGGGAAACGCGTAGCGTGGGCTCATGACCACGTTGAAGCCGGCCGCCCGGTAGGCCTCGTACTCGGCCGCCGTCGCGGCCGGCGGATTCCAGGCCGCGATCAGGAAGTCCCGGAAGCGGAAGTCCCAGGCGGGGAGGGGAGCTGCGGCTCTCTCCGGTTCGGCGGCGCCCGCCGCCGCCAGGCAGGAGGCAGTTGCCCAGATCATCCGCATGGTTGCGCCTGTCATCGCGGGTCTCCCTCTCACGGTTTCGGCGTCGGTTCCGGGTTGACGACCTTGTACTGGCGCCCGTTGGTCGTCGGGTCGCTGTTGTCGGAGGTGGCGAACCAGACCTTGTTGGCGCCCCAGTGGCTGTAGCGCCCCCGGCCCTCCTTGCGGATTTCGGCGTGTGCGCAGTGGGGCGGGCCAAGGGGTTTGCCGTCCTCCAGGAGAATCAGGTTCGAGCGGCCGCCGAACTGGTCGCTGGGGCAGGCATTGGTGAAGGTGCCGATATAGAGGAAGCCGAATTCATGGCTGATTAACGTCGGCGCGAGCACCTCAGCGAAGGGCGGCACTTGCGAATTGGTGCGGGGCGTGGCCCAGACGGCCGCCTCGTCCAGACCCGCCTGTTGCAGGGCAGCGAGCGCATACGGGAGGGGCACCAGGTCGTGGATCGAGGCTGTGTAGATGTTATTGACATTCCAGGCGCGGGCGGTCTCTACCATCTCGGGGAAGGTGAGCTTGCGCAGGGCACTGAGCGGGTCAGCCGGGACCGGCACGTCGCGCGGGATGAGCAGGCGCTGCAGCAGGGCGGCGGTCATCGCCGCGTAGCGCTGGTTGCCGGTCTGCAGGTAGGCCAGCGCGGTGATTAGGGTGGGGAAGTAGTCCACGGCTCCCCAGGTCGCCATGGTCCTGATTTCGAGACTGTCCGCCGCCTGAACGATGGCGGCCTTGAGCTTGGCGGAGTCCGCCGGCGACGCGGCGTAGAGGTAGTGGAGCAAGCTGACGCTGGTATTCGCAACGAAACGGAAGTGGGCCGGGGTGGCGAAGGGCCAGGTCTGGCCCGCTGGCGGCGTCAGTTCCGCGGCCAGGAACTCGTCCGCCTTGGCCTTCATCCGCGCGTCTCCGGTGATTTCCCAGGTACGAATCAGGCCGCCGATACGGTCCTCGTTTTCGCTGGGGACGCCGTCCATGTGGTAGCGGGCGTACTCCAGCACCACGTCCAAGGTGCGTTCGTCGCCGGTGAGGAGGTAGTAGGTGAGGGCGCCGTGCGTGGCCGTGCCGTAGCCGCGCACGCCGTTGCCCCAATGCTGCTGATCATGGCGGTGGCCGCCGCCGACCTGGCCCGGTTCCGCGGCGCAGTAGTGGCAGGTGTCCACCTCCGTTACATGTCGGCACATTGCTTCGGCGGTGCGAAAGGTCTCGTCGTCCCCCGTGCGCAGGTACTGCATAAAGAGGGCCTGTGTCAGCGTGCTGTCGTTGCACAGCCAGCCGACATAGCCGCGGCTGCACCAACCCGTGTCGCTGACGTAGCCGTAGTGACTGGGGGTGGCATAGCCGTGGAAGAGGGTATCGCCGTAGTCGATCATACCGTCCCAATGGAAGACGCGCTGGTTTTGCCGGATCCACTCGAGGCCGACGTTCTGGCGCGCCTCGAGACGCGGGTAGCGTCCGGGATTGGCGACGGCGAAGGGTCCGAGGGCGCCTGACGCCGCGTACGTCTCCGCGCCGCATTCGAGCCGCAGCGGGGCGTTGATTTCTGCGGCCATATCGGCCCCCGTTGCCGCGCTGGCCGGTCCCCAACGCAGGAGGATCTCGTGGGTGACGCCGACGCCTTCCCCGCCGTAGGGCCACAGGCTGAGATCGTAGTGGTAGACGTTATCGATCTCGTCGCTGCGCCGGCGCAGGTCGAGGACTTTGCCGCCGCGTTCCGGCCACAGGTAGACGCTCAGGGCCTCCGGCTCGACACGGAGCTCTTTGGGATGCATCTGCCAGAAGTTGCGCACCGCGAGTTCCATGGTGCCGCCGCTATCGCTGATCCGGGCCCAGCCGGTCGCCGCCGTACCCCTGGCGAGCTCAGTGTCGCCCTGGACCACGGCATAGGCCACCGCCTTGTCCTGCGTGTAGGGGGCCAGGTGGTAGAGCTTGTCAGGACCGGTCTCAAAGAGGCTGACGCTCGTGCCGGCCGCCAGGGATCCCGTGTGGGCTTGCTCCCCCCCGAACCCCCAACTCGCCGGGCCGGTCGCGGTCCGCGGAAAGCGCAGGAACAGGGCGCGCACGAAGTCCTCTTTCGGCGTGCCGGCATAGACGACCGTCGGCACGAGGCGCAGGTCGCGGCTGCCGGCGCTGACGTGGGCGCGGATGACGTACTGCAGCAGCCGGCGACCGGCGGGGTTGCAGAGCCAGCCGCTGAGCTTGATCACAGCCCGCAGGTCGTTGGCGCCCTCGACGACGGCTCGGCAGTCCCCAGGCGGTCCGGCGGTGAAGCGTTCGCGTGGGCTCCCTGCGGCGTCGCGCAGCCAGTTCTCCTCCTGCGGCGGCCCGGGCGGCTGGTGCTCAATCTCGGCGACGAACTCCCCCGGCCCGGTGACGACCTGCGCCTCTGGCTGGCCATCGCCGTCGAGGTCGGCCCAGGCCGCGCTCGGCAGTCCGAAGGCCGTCTTCGCGAAAGCAAAGCGCGCCGGGCCGCTGTCCACGGTGATCTTCTCGGCGTCTTCGTGCACGGTCACCCGTACGGCGCTCGCGGCCGCTGCGGCGCCGGGCTCGAGTTGCAGACGGACGGCGCCGCGCGCCGGCAGGTCCACCTGCGTATCCACCAGGAGCCACTTGATGCTGCCGTCATACCAGTGCGCCAGGGGGCGTACCCGGCAGGGCAGGTCGGCGCCGGCCTCCGTGCGCAGGCGGGCCGTGGCGCAGTCTCTGAGCGCGCCGCGGGGGAAGGGTATGCCGCCCCGCACCGGCGCGTTCTGCCGCGCCACTCCGGCGTGGTCAGCGACCCGCAGCGCGAGCGTGGTCTGTGCCGTGCCCAGCCCCGGCAGCAGAGCCGCCGCCGCGATCCCCATGGCGATGCTGCGCGTGCGCATGTTGGTGCTCCTACCCAGGCCGTGTCGTGCGTTCGTGTCCATCGCGCCCCGCGCGAGCCTAACGCCATTAGTCTAGTCGCCCGGCGGCCTGGGCGAAAGCTCGGCCGTGGATCGTGCCGCCGCCTTGCAGTCGACGGCCGCCGCGGTAGAGTCCGCTGCCGGTCGGGAAGTCCTCGTCTTCGCCCCTCTTGGGCCAGGCCCGACCGTGATCTGCATAAGGAATGGCCATGGCTACCAAACTCAGACTCGGTGCCGTCGGGATCGGCGGCATCTTCAACGCCTGCCACGCTCCGGTCTGGCTCAAGCACCCCGAGGTCGAGCTGGTTGCCGTCTGCGACATCATTCCGGCAAAGGCGCGCGTCTTCGCCGAGGCCCACGGCATCAAGCATGTCGTTACCGACTACCGCGACCTGCTCAAGCTCGACCTTGACGCCATCGACATCTGCACCCCCAACCTCTTCCACTCCGAGATCGCCGTCGCCGCGCTGCAGGCTGGCAAGCACGTCATCACCGAGAAGCCCGATGCCATCAACGCCAGCGAGGCGGCGCGGATGGCGGTGGCAGCGCGGGCTGCCGGCAAGACGCTGATGGCCATGCGCAACAACCGCTTCACGCCGCACTTCCAGTTCCTCAAGCAGTACATCGCCGACGGCCAGATGGGCGACATCTACGCGGGCCGGGTGGGCTGGATCCGGCGCCGGGGCACGCCGGGCCGGGGTGGCTGGTTTACGACCAAGGAGCTCTCCGGCGGCGGTCCGCTCATTGATCTTGGGGTCCACTTCCTCGACCTGGCGCTGTGGTTGATGGGAAACCCGAGCCCGGTGACGCTTTCCGCCTCGACCTTCGCCAAGTTCACCGACTCCTCGGCCCCGGCGGACTCCGCCAATGCCAGCTTCGGGGAGGCCAAGGCCGAGGGCACCTTTGACGTCGAGGATCTGGCGATCGGCTTTGCACGCTTCTCCAATGGCGCGGCCCTGCAGCTTGAGTTCTCCTGGGCCAGCAACATCGACGAGGAAACCGTCTTCCTGGAGTTGCGCGGCAGCAAGGCCGGCTTCAACTTCCGCAACTGGCGCCTGACGCTCTTCACGGAAGCCAGCGGTACCCTCGTCGACATCACCCCCAAGTTGAGCAAGCTCGAGCTTGAGCAGCATGCCGCCTTCCTGCACCATTTCGTTGATGTGCTTCGCGGACGTTGCGAGCCCACCCTGCGTCCCGAGCACGGCGTGGACATGATCAAGTTGCTCACTGGCCTCTACGCCTCCGCGCAGCAGGGCCGTGAGGTCCAGGTCTGACCGTGGCGCAGCCGCTGGCGAGGCCCGTTGCCGGAGGGGGTTGATCATGCTGGTGCCGGCCCGGTTGATCGTGTTCCTGGCGTCCGCCTGGGTGGGGGTGGTACTGGCAGAGACCTTCCCGGGCACGTTCGAGCAGTGGGCGCGGGAACGGGTGGGGCCGGTGATCTATCCGGAAGGCAGTTCGCGGACGTGGGAGGAATTCACTGCGTTAGGCCGCGAACTGGGGGCGCGTGCCGCCAAGACCTGGCTGGGGGCAGAGCAGCCTGGAGAGGCGCTGCAACGGCTGCAATCAGAGCCCTACGTGCGACTCATCCGCACGTTCCCTGTGCTCCACCTCAACCTCAGTCTTGCCTACATCATGGCCGGCTACACCCCGGGGCGGCTCGACCCCGCACGGCTGGCCGCGGCGCGGCAGGAATGGCACGACATCACGACCTACCTCTGCCGGCAGCGCGCCTTCCCGGACCAGGTCTTTCTCCTCAGTGTGGGCGGCGAGATCAACGTCTACTTCGGCACCGCCGGCGCCTATCCAGAGTTCCCTGTGGCAGATTACGTCAACGCCTGCCACGCGGGGAAGGAACAGGCACTGGCCGAGCTTCCCGAAAGCACTCCCACTCGGGTCTGGAGCGTGGCCGAACTCCAAGGCGACAAGGAGTTCGATCGTTTTGCTGGGCAATGGGTACCTACCTTCGAGACGGACTTGGTCTGCCTCTCGTACTACCTCTTCCATCGCGACCTGGCGGACTGCCTTGGCGTGCTGGAGCGCAGTTTGCCGGCGCGCGGTCCGTTTGGCGGTGAACGACTCATGCTGGGTGAGTACGGGCCCAGCCTCGAGTCCTGCAACTGGAACCAGGCCGCGCAGGTGCGGCGCCACGACGCCATCCTGCGCGCCGCGTACGGGGCACACGTCCAGTATGCCTTCTTCTACGAGATCGCCGACCACGAAGCCGTCATCAAGACCGGCAGCCACGACGGCCTGGTCACCTGGTTGCCGGGCGAGTCCAGACGTCTGGCGTGGGACTATTACCGGGCGTTGTATCAGGGCCTGACTCCGCAACTGCCGACGGTTCAGCTCTATGAGGCACGCCAGACGCCACGGCCGCCGGATCCGGGAGCCCCGAAGTTGACGGTGCAGGACTTCGCGCCGGTCGGCGAACTCATCACCGTCGGGACCGCGGTTACCTTCGCGGCGAAGGTGACCAATACCGGCGCAACGGCGTCGCCGGACACCACGGTGAACTTCTTTGTCGATGATCTGTTAGTGGCCTGGGTCTGGTTGGCAGGGCTGCCGCCACACGGGTCCGCCGTGATTCGCAGCACCGCCCAGGATGCGCGTTTCGTGTGGCACGCCACGCCGGGCGACCACTGGGCCACGGCGGTCGCCGATGCTCCGCGGAAGATCGAGCGCTCCAACCCACAGGACAACGGGGCGCGCCTGTGGCTGCGGGTCGCGGCCGAGCCGTAGTCGACCCGATGCTGCCGCGCCGCCGCGGCTGGACGCGGCGGTGACGGCGTGTCACGTTGTCAGGCAGCCGTGCGTCTCGGTAGCGCCGTCTGTGCACCTGCAGGAGGCATGTTGATGCTCGTTTCCCGACCACTGATTGCCCTGGTTCTGCTGGCGTTGTGCCTGCGGCCGGTGGCGGCGCGCGACCTGGCCGCAGACGGCGGCTTCGAGGCAGGACTGAGCGGCCTGACGGCGCACGCCAGCGCGACTCCCGATCAGAGCCAGCCGCATGAGGGCCGTTGGTGCGTGCGCATCGACGGGAAGGTCGGCCAGAATAACTTCGTGCAGCAAAACGTCGCCGTGGAGGCCGGGCGGCGCTACCGGTTCTCGGTCTGGGCCCGTTGCCAGGATGTGCCCGCTGGGGCGGACGCCAAGGCTTACTACAACGTTTCCGCCGGTACCCGGCATCTCGGTACCTTCACCCCCTTTCCGCGGCTGAGCGGCACCACGCCCTGGCAGGAGTTGACGGCGGAGATCACCATGCCCGCCGAGGCCGACACCTGCGGCATTATCCTGCAGGTGTACAACAGCGTCGGCACGATCTGGTACGACGACCTCTCGTTCAGCCTGGTCCCGACGGTTGCGGAGTTGGCCGCTGAGCAGGCGCGCCAGGCCGGGCAGCAGGCCACCTTGCAGCAGGCCCTGGCGCGCTTCGAGCAGGCGCCCCAGGTGGCGCCCGGGGTGCGGTTTCTGGAGGACGCGGCGACCGCGGAGCTCTTCCTGAGCTGCGGCCGTACGGCGCTCACTTTCGGCGCGGGAGCCGCCGGTTTTCCGCTGCGCAGCCTGGTGGATGTCCCGAGCCAGACGGAGTTCATCATTCCCGGCGGCGCGGGCGGGCTCTTCCGCCTGGAACTGCGTCCGGCCGTGTCCTACGCCTATGCCGCGACGGTGGTCACGCCCGGGAGCGGCGCCCATCGCTTGGAGCAGGAGGGTGGAGTCGTACGTCTGGTACTGGACTTCGAGCCGAACCAGGGGGCCAAGGTGACGGTGACCATCAGTGCCAAGGGCGACGAGCTGCCGCGCTGGCGCCTCGCCGCCAGTGCCAGCGCCGGCATGGCCCTGTGGCTGGTGGACTTCCCCTGCATCGACCGGCTCGGACCCATGGGCGACCGCGACCGCGAGTACCTGGCCTTGCCCTCGGGCCAGGGACGGCGCGAGGTCGAACCGCGGCGCCGGGCGCGCTACGCGGAGGGCTGGGCAGACTACCCCGGCGGCGGCAAGACCATGCAGTTCGAGGCCTACTGCGCCCCGACCCAAGGCTGTGGGTTGTACGTCGCCACCGAGGACCCGGCCATGCACCGCAAGAGCACCGGCTACATCGGCAGCGGCGACTGGGTGGCGCAGTCGGTGCGCCAGTACCCCGAGAACATGGGCAGCAGCAGCGAGTATCGGCAGCCCTACGACGTGGTTCTCGGCACCTTTGCCGGCGATTGGTACGATGCCTGCGTCCGCTACCGGGCCTGGGCGCTGCAGCAGCCCTGGTCCGTTGCCGGACCGGTGGCGACCCGCGCCGACGTGCCCGACTGGCTGCGCCACATTGGCGCCTGGGGCCAGGGCGATATGCCGGGCAGCAGCCGCACGGACATGGAGCCGCAGGTGCAGCGCGTTGGCCGCTTTGCCGCCGCCATCGAGGCGCCGGTGGCCTTCCATGCGTACATCTGGCAGTCCATCGGCGAACACGATGCCGGTTACCCGGTTCTGGACCCCAAGCCCGGCTTTGCGGCAGCCGTGGCCGATATGCAGGCCACAGGCGTGCACGTCGTACCGTATATCAACGTCTACTGCGCCGACGCCCGCGGGCCAGCCTGGACGGCGCTTGACCTCGCCCATCTCACCCTCAAGCCGGCGCTTGGCCCCGCCTATGCCGACCTGAAGCACCTGGTGCCCATGTGTCCGGCCAGCGCCGGCTGGCAGCAGATTGTGGCCAACGAGTGCCGCAAGCTCATGGGCCTCCTGCCGGTTGACGGGCTGTACTTGGATCAACTCACCGGCGCGCCGTTTCTCTGCTTCGACGCGGGACATGGCCATGCGCTCGGCGGCGGCACCCACTTTGCCGACGGCATGCGGCGGCTCGCTGCCCAGGCACTCGCAGCGGTCAAGGAGAAGCGCCCCGACGGCATGACCTTCGGCGAGAACTGCTGCGAGATCTACAACGACCGCACCGCGGCCTTTCTGACCTGGGCCGAGATGGAGGTGTCGACGCGCCTTCCCCTTTTTCCCGCCGTGTACGCCGACCGCGTCATTCGCCTGGGCTGTTTCATCGGTCGCCCGGACACTTGGGGCGAGGCACAAGGGTACACCTCGAAGTTGGCCCTCTCCTTCACCTGGGGAGAGCAACTCGGCTGGATCATGTTCGGGCTCCTGAATACCTTCGATGACGCCGAGATGGCGCCATTGCGTCAGTACCTCCGCGACCTGGCCAAGACGCGCACGGCGGCGCTTGAGTACCTGTGCTACGGCGAGATGCTGCGTCCCCCCCAGCTCGAGGTTCCCATCCTGCCGGTGGCGTGGAACGACTGGTCCGAGACGCGCCGTGGAGGGCTGCCCGCGGTCCTGGCCAGCGCCTGGCGCGCCGCCGATGGACGGGTTGCTATCGCGCTCTGCAATTGGACGGGCGCCGATCAGACGGTAAACTTGCCCATGTCGCCAGCGTGGCGCCCGCTGCAGGGCGCCGTGGCACGTGTCTGTCGAGCCGGAGAGTGGTCAGCGCTGCCGACCGGTCCGACGGCCGGCGTCATGACCGTGATCGTCGCCGCCCGCAGCGGCTTGGTGCTCGAGCCAGGGCTGAGCCTGGACGGTGGGGACGGTGAACGGTGGGGACGGTGAACGGTGGGGACGGCGAACGGTGGGGACGGTGAACGGTGGGGACGGTGAACGGTGGGGACGGTGAACGGTGGGGAGCGATATGTCGCCACATGCTGCGAGTTTCAGGGACCTGATGGTCTATCAGCAGGCGAAGGCTGTGGCGACGGACGTCTTCGTGATATCCCGACGGTTCCCGCGAGAAGAGAGCTGCGCGCTGACCGACCAGATCAGGAGATCCTCGCGTTCGGTCGGTGCACAGATCGCCGAGGCCTGGGGCAAACGCCGCTACGAGAAGCACTTCATCAGCAAACTGACCGATGCTGATGCCGAGCAGTATGAGACGCAGCACTGGGTGGATACCGCCCTGGACTGCGGGTACGTGTCACGCGAGGAGGCGGGCCGTCTGAACGATGGACTAGCGCGCATTGGCCGCATGCTGGGCAGCATGATGGCGAAATCCTCATCGTTCTGTGGGGCCACGCCTCTGGTGGTCAGGGAGGATGCGGCTGAGTACTTCACCTCGTGACCGGTTCACCGTAAACAGTGAACAGTGAACAGTGAACAGTGAACAGTGAACAGTGAACAGTGAACAGTGAACAGTAAACAGTAAACGGTAGATGGTAGACCGTTCACCGTAGACCGTTCACCGTAGACCGTTCACCGTAGGCCGTTCACCGTAGGCCGTTCACCGTAGACCGTTCACCGTAGACCGTTCACCGTAGACCGTTCACCGTAGGCTGTTCACCGTAGGCTGTTCACCGTAGGCTGTTCACCGTAGGCTGTTCACCGTGGATCGTTCACCGTAGACCGTTCACCGTAGGCCGTTCACCGTGGATCGTTCACCGTAGACTGTTCACCGTAGACCGTTCACCGTAGACCGTTCACCGCACACCGTTCACCGTGGACCGTTCACCGTAGACCGTTCACCGTGGACCGTTCACCGTAGACTGTTCACCGTAGACCGTTCACCGTAGGCCGTTCACCGTAGACTGTTCACCGTAGACTGTTCACCGTAGACTGTTCACCGTAGACTGTTCACCGTAGACTGTTCACCGTAGACTGTTCACCGTAGACTGTTCACCGTAGACTGTTCACCGTAGACCGTTCACCGTAGACCGTTCACCGTAGACCGTTCACCGTAGACCGTTCACCGTAGACCGTTCACCGTAGACCGTGTCGGATCAAACCACCTGTTACCCAAGCGAAAGGAAAGTCCATGCTGAGAACCTCGAATACGGCCGCCCAGGCCCTGTCCGCCATCGCTCTGTCGCTCTCCATCTCCGCCGCGAGTGCGGCGCCGGCGCGGTTCCCCGTGGTGCTCGACACCGACATCGGGGACGACATTGACGATACCTGGGCCCTGGCGATGCTGTTGCGGAGTCCGCAGCTTGATCTGCGGCTGGTCACCACCACCTATGGCAAGGCGGAGTACCGGGCTCGGGTCATCGCCAAGTTGCTGACGGTGGCTGGACGTACCGACGTGCCCATCGGTCTGGGTGCCGGCGGTCGCGAGGGTACGGGCAAACAGCAGGCTTGGGTAGAAGACTACGCTCTGGCCTCGTACGCCGGTACGGTTCATGAGGACGGGGTGCAGAGCCTGATTGATGCCATCAATGCCTCGCCCGTCCCGCTCACCATCATCTCCATTGGTCCGTCCGACACGGTCGCGGCGGCGCTGGGGCGGCAGCCGGACATCGCTGGTCGGGCCATTTTTGTCGGCATGCAGGGGTCCGTGCGCCGCGGTTACGAGGGCGGCGCCGTCTGCCCGGAGTGGAATCTGAGGGCGAATATACCAGCGGCCAAGGCGGCCCTGATGGCGCCGTGGAAGCAGATGGTGATCACGCCGCTCGATACCTGCGGCCTTGTCCGCCTCCAGGGCGCGCGCTTTGCGGCGTTGAAGCGCTGCTCGGATCCGGTCATTCAGGCGTTGTTGGAGAACTACCGCGTCTGGGCGGGGAAGAACAGCATCGACGAGTTGACCGAAAGCAGCGTCCTCTTCGATACGGTCGCGGTCTACCTGGCCTGGCCTGGCGCCAAGCCGCTGCTGACCATGGAGGACCTGCGCATCGTGGTTCGGGATGATGGCACGACTGCGCTCGATGCGCTGGGCATGCCGATGTCCGTGGCCGCGGCGTGGCAGGACCTGGAGGCTTACTACGACCTGCTGGTGCAGACGCTCAGCGGGGAGCACCCAGGGCCGGTTCGGTGACTGCGGTCAGCCACCGTTGAGGCGACGTGATCCGGAAAGGTGAAGTCCCATGAGTGTCTCGTCTTCCTCCGCGTCCAGCGACGGTTCCCTCACGGCGGGCTCCATGGCGGGCGCTGCCGCGCTGACGTCAGCCAGCATGACTCGGTTGCCAGCGGCGCTGCAGGCCACGCCGTCGCCGCTGCGGCAGTACCACCTGGCGCCAACCCGCATCGTCTGGCAGAGTGCTGGCGGGGTGACGAACGCTGAGCGCCTGTTGCGGCCCCCGCGTGGCCAGTCCGTGCTGAGCGATCCGCTGCCGCCCTGCGTGCTGGCGAGCGCGGCCGGGTGTCCTGCCGGGATCGTGCTCGACTTCGGCGCCGAGATCCAGGGCTCCGTGGAGATCTTCACGCCCAACACCCCCGTGAAGAACGATCCGCCGGTGCGCATCCGTTTTGGGGAATCGGTGATGGAGTGTCTGACTCCGGTCGGGACGCGGGGTGCGGGCAATGACCACGCGCTGCGCGACCAGGTGGTGACGTTGGCGTGGCTGGGCAGCATCACCATCGGCCAGAGCGGCTTCCGCTTCTGTCTGATCGAGGCCGCCGACGTCGCCCGCCCGGTCACCCTGAGCGAGGTCCGGGCCATCCTCAGCGTCCGCGATCTGCCCTATCTCGGCGCCTTCCAGTGCGACGATGAGCGGCTCAACCGGATCTGGGCCACCGGGGCCTGGACCGTTCACCTGAATATGCAGGACTACCTCTGGGACGGCATCAAGCGCGATCGGCTGGTCTGGCTGGGCGACATGCACCCTGAAACCAGTACGATCGCTGCGGTGTTCGGGGCCACCGACGTCGTGCCGCGCAGCCTGGACCTGAGCCGGGAGGTCACCCCGGCGACGGCGTGGATGAGTACCATCTCGAGCTACTCGATGTGGTGGGTGCTGATCCACGAGCAGTGGTACCAGCACACTGGCGACCGCGCCTATCTGGCTCAGCAGCAGGCCTATCTGCAGGTGCTGCTGCCACGGCTGGCCGCCGCGGTGGGGCCCGACGGTCACGAGCGGCTCGACGGGGTACGCTTTCTGGACTGGCCCAGTTCGCCCAATCCGCAGGGGGTCACCGCCGGTCTGCAGGCGTTGCTGGTCATGACGCTGGAGAGCGGCGAACGTCTGCTCCGCCTCCTGGGCGATGAGATCAACGCACGCCTGTGCGCCGACGCGGCGGCCAGGGCCCGGCGCGTCGTCCCGCCGGTACATGGCTCCAAGTCGGGGGCGGCGCTCCTGGTGCTGGCCGGGATGCTGGATGCCCGCCAGACGGCCGACACCCTGCTGAGTGTTGGCGGCGCCCGCGGCGTGTCGACCTTCTACGGTTTCTACGTCCTCCAGGCACTGGCTCGGGCGGGCGCCATCGACACGGCGCTCGACATCATCTCCACCTACTGGGGGGCGATGCTGGACCGTGGCGCGACCACCTTCTGGGAGGATTTCAGTCTCGATTGGCTCGACGGCTCGGGGCGTATCGACGAGGTGGTGCCGGCGGGCACGAAGGACCTGCACGGCGACTATGGCGCGTACTGTTACGAGAACTACCGCCACAGTCTGTGCCACGGCTGGGCCAGCGGCCCCACCGCCTGGATGAGCCAGAACATCCTGGGTATTCAGCCCGCCGAACCGGGCTTTGCGCAGGTGCGTATTCGGCCGCAACTGGGCCACCTGAAGTGGGCCGAGGGCGCCTATCCGACGCCCTTCGGGCCCATTGCTGTCCGACACGTACGGCTGGCCGACGGCAGCATCCAGAGCACACCCCGCGTTCCGGCGGGCGTGACGGTCGTGCCCTGAAGCCGACGCTCGATGGCTGTCAACGGATTCCAGGCTGGCGACCCAAAAAAGCGCCGGTGATCGCCTGCCGGCCATTGCCAGTCCGGGCTGACAGGTGGTATCGTTATGGGCAGGTTCGCGTCAGGTCTCGGTCCCTGTCGGCCCCCGCCGGTCGCGCTGGCAGGCGGGGTGGCAGTCATGTCGGTGACGTAGGCAAAGAGAGAGCCGAAACGCCGCCGGGAAGCTGAAGCGGAGGTACGTCATGCCGGTCTACAGAATCCTCAGCCGCCAAGGCGTCGAGATTCGGCGCTTCTCAACGGACTCTCTCCCGGTTGGCACCGTGCTTACCGTCGGCCGCTCGCAGTCTTGCACCATCCCCCTGGGACATGAGGCCACGCGCACCGTCAGCCGCGAGCATTTCCAGCTCGAGCACCGGCATCTCGGGTGGGTCCTGATCAACCGCAGTTCGCACGGCACACATAAGGGCGACCAGAGCATCGACCTGGTGACCCCGAAGGCGGGTGACGTCTTCCACTTCGGGGGATGCGTACTCTGTGTCGGTCCCGAGGCCGTACCCAGCGGCTACCAGTTCCACTGGCAAGACGATAAGGCGGCCCGCGAGGACTTCGCGGTGCTCTGGCCCGGACGCAACACGATCGGCCATCTGCCCACCAATATGATCGCGCTGCCCGACGAGTCGGTGTCGCGTCTCCACGCCCGCATCACGGTCGACGGCAGCGAGATCGTCATCGAAGACCTGAAGAGCTTCGTGGGGACCTTCGTCGGCGACAAACAGATCAGCGCGCTGACGAAACTCGGCCCCAACGCCCGCCTGCGCCTCGGCGGCGTCCACGCCTGGATCAAGGCTGTAGGCGTTGCCGGTCCGCACGCGGCGGGAGTGAAGGCCCTCGCGCCTCCCGCCAAGAAGACCTGGCTCGTGGCTGCGGTCTGGATCACCGTCGTGATCCTGCTGGCGGCGGCCATGCTGGCCCTCCTTGCCTAGGACCACGGCGCCGCCGGCAGCGGCCGGCCGCAGCGTCGCGGCAGGCGACCGGTGCTGCCGGACTCCCGGCCGGACGTGCGGTCTGCCGAGCGCGCCGTGTCTCCGGGCCATGACCCGCTATAGTACGGGTCGCATCGATAGGCCCGGGGCCGGCTGGCCTGGGCAGGGCGTACGCGTCGTTGCGGCCCACGCATCACGCGAGTTCCTGGAGCTGCGGAATGGCTTTCTGCGCAGTTGATGGCGGGGTGCGTGCCGTTGCCCTCAAGGGTGTGCGGCGCGTGGTTGTCAAAGTCGGTACACGGCTGCTCACCGACGTCGACGGGGTGCCGGCATCTGAGCGCATCGATCTGCTGGTCGGGGCCATCGCTGGCCTGCGCGAGCGCGGCTGGGAGGTGCTGCTGGTCTCCTCCGGCGCGATCGGCGCGGGGATGACGGTCATGGGCACTGCCAAGCGCCCACGGGCTGTTCCCGAACTGCAGGCGCACGCCGCCATCGGCCAGTGCCGCCTGATGTACCACTACGAGACGGCCTGTGTGGCGCGCGGCTTCCACTGTGCCCAGTTGTTGCTCACGGCCGATGACGTCCAGAACCGCGAGCGGCATCTCAACGTGACCTCCTGCCTGGACACCCTCCTGGCCAGGAAGGTGCTGCCGGTGATTAACGAGAATGATTCCGTCAGCGTGGCCGAGATTCGTCTGGGGGACAACGATACCTTGGCCGCCATGGTGGCGGCCATGTTGCGCGCCGACCTGACCATCCTGCTGACGAGCATCAACGGGATGCGTCTGCGTACCGACGCCGGGGGCCTGGGGGCGCGCATCTCCGTCGCCACCGAGATCGATGCTGAGTTGCGGGCCATGGCCGGCGGCACTGACGGCAACCGCTTCAGCGTGGGCGGCATGGCGACCAAGCTGCGCGCCGCCGAGGTCGTCATGCGGGCTGGGGAGAGTCTGGTCATCGCCGACGGCCGGGATTTCGGGGTGCTGGGTCGGATCGCCGCTGGTGACGATGTCGGCACGCTGTTCTGCGGGCGCGGTCACGGCCGTCGCATGCCTGGGCATAAGCGCTTCCTGGCCTTCTTCAGTGAGCCGGTCGGCGACGTGATCGTGGACAGCGGCGCCGAAGAGGCCGTGTGCCGCAAGGGCCGCAGCCTGCTGCCAGGGGGGATCAGTGGGCTGAAGGGCGGCTTCGGTCGCGGCGATACGGTGCGGATCCTCAATGAGGCCGGCGCGGAACTGGGCCGGGGCGTCAGCAACTACCGGCACGACGAGGTGTTGCGCATCCGCGGCCTGAAATCCAGCGAGATCCGCCGTATCCTGGGGCAAGATGCCTGCTTCGACGAGGTTGTCCACCGCGACTACCTCGTGCTGACGCGGGCCAGCGATCAGGAGGCCCCATGACCATGCCACACGCCAGCGCGGAGGCTGAGGTCGTGGCCGTCGCCCGCCAGGCCCGTGCTTGCTCTCGCGCCCTGCGCCTGCTGCCGGGGGCACAGAAGAATGCGTGTTTGCTGGCCTTCGGGTCGGCACTGCAGGACGCTGCCGACAGCATTCTGAGGGCCGCCCGGGACGACGCGGCGCACGCGCGGGCACATGGGGCGCCGACCTACGTGGTGCAGGCCTTGGCCTTGAATCGCGCCGATCTCGAGGGCATGTCGCGGCTGGCGGCGACGCTGGCAGGCCTGCCAGAGCCGGTGGGGCGTATCGAGTCCACCTGGATTCGCCCGAATGGCCTGAAGATCGAGAAGACGCGCGTGCCCCTGGGGGTGGTTGCGCTCTTGGCCGAGTACGACGTCGGCGCGGTGATCGATGCGCTCCTGCTCTGTGCCAAAGCGGGCGACGCGGTGGCCCTCCTGGCGGGTCCGCTCGCCAACCGTACGTGCACGGCGATCGTCCGGGCGCTGGCGGCAGCAGCGCTTCCTGCTCAGGTGAGTGCCGGGCTGGTGTACCTGGTCCCAGGGCACGGGGAGGTGGCGCGCTGCGCTCTGGTGCGGCAGCGCGAGCTGGTTGACGTCGCCATACCGGTCGGCTCGGCGGCCTGGGTCGAGGCGATCAGCAGTGCCGCCTTGGTGCCCGTCCTCGGCCAAGGCTGTCGGCGGCGGCACGTGTATGTCGACGAGGACGCCGACCTGGCGCTGGCGCTGACGGTCGTGGCGGACGTGGTGACGGCGGACCCGGTGGGCGACGGTCCCGATGTCATTCTTGTCCATCGAGCTGTTGCGCCGCGCGTGGTGCCGGCGGTGGCCGAGATGCTCCTGGAGAAGACGCTCCCCTTCACGGCAGACGCGGGGGCAGCGAAGCTGCTGGCGGGGGTTCACTTGGCGGTCGCCGCCGGCGCGGTGGGCGGGGTTCATCTGGCGCTGGTCGATGGGGTTGACGCGGCGGCGGCGGTCATCGCGGAGCAGGGGTCGGGATATAGCGATGCCATCCTGACGAACGATCGTGCCGTCGCGGCGCGCTTTGCGGCCTTGGTTGACTCCGCTTGTGTCTATCTGAATGCCTCGCCACGCTTCACGGACGGCGGCCAGTTCGGCATGGGGGCACAGGTGACGGTTGGTACGGGCCGGCTCCATGCCAGGGGGCCGTTGGGGATCGACGAGTTGACGACCTGTAAGTATGTGGTGACGGGCAAGGGACAGGTTCTGGGGTGAAGGCGCGGTGGTGGAGAGGCCCGCGCCTTCCCTCCCGTGGACACCGGCGTGCGCTCACCCTATATTACGGTTGACGGTCGTAGACAGCGGTTGACCGCAGACTGCCGACGTACCCAGAGCGGATGGCGACGGCACGGCACATGGCATTCAGGGCAAGGAGCAAGCGATGTCTGGGCACAATAAGTGGTCGTCGATCAAGCATAAGAAGGGGGCAGCCGACGCCAAGCGCGGTAAGCTGTTCTCCCGCGTCACGAAAGAGATTATGCTGTCGGCGCGCGAGGGGGGCGGTGACATCAACCTCAACGCCCGCCTGCGCCAGGCGGTGACCTCGGCGCGGGCGGTCAATATGCCCAACGACAACATCGAACGTGCCATCAAGAAGGCGACGGGCGAACTTGGCGGCGCGGCGCTCGAGGAGATCCAGTACGAGGGCTACGCCCCCGGCGGCGTGGCGGTGATCGTGCACGTCATCACCGACAACCGCAACCGCACCGCGGCGGACGTCCGCACGATCTTCAACCGCGCCAATGCCAGCATGGCGGGCAGCGGTTCCGTGTCCTGGATGTTCCACCGTAAGAGCCGCTTCGTGATCGAGGGCGAGAACGCCAACGAGGAGAAGTTGCTCGAGATTCTGTTGGACGCAGGAGCGGACGTCGAAGAGATCCAGGTCAGTGAGACCACGGCCGAGATCCTGGCGGCGGCGGATGCCTTCGGTGACGTCGTCGCGGCGCTGGAGAAGAGCGGGATTGCCATCTCCGAGTCCAGCGTGGCCATGATCCCGGAGAACACCGTCCCCCTGGCCACCCGCGAGGATGCCAAGAAGGTGCTGAGGTTCATCGAGACGCTCGAGGACTACGACGATGTCCAGGTGGTGTACTCGAACCTGGAGATTCCAGACGCTGTGATGGAGCAGTTGGCCGCCGAGGAATGAGTCGCGTTCGCGTGCGCTGCGATCCGTCAGTGGGGCACCATGAAGGTCGTAACGGTGGAGGGTATGCGGGCGCTGGATGCCCGCGCGAGTGCTGCCGGGATCTCGGGCTACACCCTGATGGAGCGGGCCGGACGCGGAGCGTTGAGTCTGATGCTCCGCGTCCTGGAGCAGCGTCTGCCGTCGTGGTCGCGCCAGGCCTTCACGGTCCTGGCCGGCAAGGGCAACAACGGGGGCGATGCCTACGTGGTGGCCCGCGGACTGGCGGAGGCCGGTCAGGCGGTGGTGGTCTACGCGGTATGCGCCCCCCGTGAACTCAGCGGCGACGCCTTGGCGCACGCCACTCGTCTACCTTCGGCAGTGCAGGTTCACGTTGTCGACGAGATTCCCGCCGCGAGCCTGACTCCAGGGCATGTGGTCGTGGACGGGCTCCTGGGCACGGGGTTCAGGGGCGCACTCCGGCCGCCCTATGTGCGTCTGCTGGCACAGGTCAATGCATCTGGCTGCCCCGTGGTGGCACTCGACATCCCCTCGGGGCTTGACGGCGATACCGGACAGGGCGCCGGTGTCGCCATTCGGGCGGACTGGACGATCACGATGGGCCTGCCCAAACAGGGCCTGCTGACGCCGTCGGGCCTGTGCCACGCGGGGGGTCTGCGCTGCGTGGACCTGGGCATTCCTGAGAGTCTCTTGGCGACGGTTCCGGCCGCGGGTCCGGAGGCCGTCATGCTGTCCGATGCGCGAGCCCTGGTGCAGCGGCGGGCGCGCGACGCCTACAAGGGCAGCCTGGGTCACGTTCTGGTTATCGGCGGGTCCAGGCTCTACAGCGGCGCGCCTTTCCTGGCGGCAGGGGGTGCGGCGCGCGCGGGGGCAGGGTTGGTCACGGTCGCCATTCCCGCCTGCTGTCAGCCTCTCTGCGCCGTGCCGGCGGCGATGATGGTGAGACGCCTGGCCGACGATGGCAGGGGCTGCTTCGGGCGGGCGAGCACGGCGGACATCGCGGCTTTGGCGGGTGGGCGCCACGCCATCGTGTTCGGGCCCGGCCTGGGAGAAGCCGCCGAGGGCAGCGACGTGCTGGCGCAGGTTGTGGGCTGCGGCTTGCCCTTGGTCATTGACGCGGATGGGTTGCGCCTGTTGGCCGCTCAGCCGTCGTTGGCGCTTGCAGCGCGGGCCGCTATGGTGCTTACGCCCCATGTTGGGGAGATGCAGGTGCTGCTGCGCGGCTTTGGCTGTTCCGTGCCGCCTCCGGGCGGTCGGTGCGAGCAGGCCCAGGCCCTGGCCGTCGCCAGTGGCGCCGTGGTCGTGCTGAAAGGGCCGGGAACGGTTGTGGCCAGTCCGGACGGTCGCTTGGCTGTCAACACCAGCGGCTCTCCGGGGCTGGCAACCGCGGGTACCGGCGACGTCCTGGCCGGTGTCCTGGGAGCGCTGCTTGGCCAGGGGTTGGCGGGGTGGGACGCGGCCAGGCTGGGGGTGTTTGTGCACGGCTTGGCGGCCGAGGTCGGGCCGGGCGCCGAGCGCTCTGTGACGGCCGACGACGTGGTGGAGCGCCTGGCCGCGGCGTGGACGGAGATCAGTCCTCTGGCGTAGTCGGTGATGAGGTATACAGCATGCAGTCGATGACGTTTGTGCAGGGGCTGTTCCGCGAGGGCGGTCCGATGATGATCGTGCTGGCGGTCTGCTTCGCCATCATGACCGCCATCATCTGCGGACGGCTCTTCCATTTCCACCGTGCTCAGATCGACGTGCATGAGTTCATTCGCGGCCTGTTCAACGTCCTCAAGCGCAACCGCATTGCGGAAGCCGTGGCCATCTGTGACGACGCGCCCGGACCCGTGGCCCACGCGGTCCGGGCTGCCATCCTGCACGGAGACCGGGGCGAAATGGCCATGCGCCGGGCGGTCGACGAGGTCAGCTATCAGGAGGTGCCCCGCCTGGAACGGCACCTGCGCCTCCTGGCCACGATCGGCTATATCGCCCCCCTGCTCGGCTTGCTCGGTACTGTGAGCGGCCTACTCGGGGTCTTTCAGGAGATGCAGGGGAAGGGGCATTTCGTCGAGACTATCCGACTGGCCCAGTATGTCAAGGAGGCTCTCCTGACCACGGGCGCCGGCCTGACCGTCTCCATCATCGCCGTAGCGGCCTACAACTACCTGGTGGGCAGGGTGGAGTCCATCGTGCTCGACATGGAAAAAGCGACCGCCGAAATGGTCTACTTCCTGACGCGGAATCCCATCACCCTTGAGAACGTCGCGGGGTTCGAGACGCAGGCACCGGGAGAGCAGGCCGAGCATGCGGACGAAGACAACGCTTAAGCTCATGACCGGGAGTGCGCCGTTGGTGCCTCTCGTGGACGTGTTCTTTATTTTGCTGATCTTCTTCATGATCAGCAACTCGCTGGTTTTCTGGCCGGGAACCAAGGTGGAGACCTCCTTACGGCTTCCCAAGGCCAGGATGAGTAGCATGAGCGAGGCCGACAAGTTGGTGGTCACCGTGACCCGTTCGGGCCAGTTGTTCTTCAACGACCGCAGCGTGGCCTGGGCAGAGCTGGAGCGCGAGCTGGCGCGGATGGTTCACGATAGCCGAACTGCCGCCGCCAGCCGAGCCGGCCTCTCGGCGGGCGCGGCGGCGGACGGTATCCGTCAGCCGATGCTGGTGCTGCGCGCGGACAAGGAGATCACCTATGCGCAATTCTTCGACCTCATGACCCTGGGGCGGTCTCTAGGCCTCGATGTCTGGCTCGTTTCGGACTCCTCCGAGGCCAGCGGGCCCAAGACCGGCGCGGTGCTCGGAGACGACCTTGACTGAGCGCCGCCACCCCAACCGGCCGCGCGGCCCCCTGCTATCACTGCTGGTGGCTGCGACGCCGTTGGTGTGGACCGCGGCGATCTGCGCCGGCCTGTGGTTCAGCCTGCGCGTCGCTTTGCCGGCGCGGGTTCCAGAGTCACCCCAGGATTCGACTCGGTGCGTGCTGGTATCCCCTCAAGGTACGGCCAACATGCAGGCCTGGGAGCAGAACCTCTACGATTGGGCTGCCCTGCGTGACCCCACTCTCCTGGTGCTGCCGAATGAGCGCTTCGGGTTCAGTCGTGAACGTTCCGCCAAGCTCGAGATCCCGTGCGCGCCGGTTCCTCCGTACCCATTCAGCATGACGCCTGTGGGGCAGGCAGCGGCACCGCCGCTGGCGTTGCGTGCCGCGTCGCAGTCCCTGGCCGAACGGGTCGCGGGGGCGGGAGACCCTATCCGCTCAGTGCCGCCGGGGCCGAGCGTCGTGGTGCCGCTGCCGCGCGGTATCTTCTGGACCTTGCCCGCTGGGCGACTGCTGAGCGGGCTGCCGACGCCTGACGAGCGCGCTCTGCGCGCCGCCGTGACGCAGGACGGACCGGCAAAGGCCCCAACGCGACTCCGGATCAGTCGCGGTGACCGCCTGGGCACGACCCGAGTGCAGGTGATCAGTGACTGCGGCAATGCGGCGCTTGACGCGCTCGCCGTCGATACCCTGCGTCGAGCGCTCGGACTGCAGGAACTCCAGGAGCGTCTGCAGGCGGCGGGCGGGACCCGTGCCGACTACGTACCGGCCCCCGGCGGCGAGGCCGAGGTGCAGGTGGAATGGAGGCTGAACGCCGTGAGCACGCTGGTGACCCCCGGACGTTGATGCTTGCCGACGCGTGGTCACAGTTTACCATTGCTACGGGCTTCGGCGACAGAGTGGTGAGTGTCAGACGAAGGTGACGGTGCCGATGTTTACCGTTGTCCCCCAACATGCGTTCGTGGTTGTCACGGCGGCCTTCCTGGCCGCACTGCTCTGCCTATCGTTCTATGACTCCTGGCGCGCCCGCTCCCACGGCTGGACCATGACCGAGGAGTTTCTGGGTGAGTGCGCGCGCTGTCGTCTGATGTTCTTGGTGAGCCGCCACGAGACCGTGGTACGTTGTCCGCGCTGTAGCACTTTGGTACAGACCCCTGGACGCTCTGGTGGCGGCGGCCGTAACAAGGTCCGCTAGTGCGGCGGTGGAGAGGGGCCCTATGCGAATCATCAGCGGCCGGGCTGGGGGTATCCGCCTGCACGCACCGGCGGGCGACGCGGTACGGCCGACCACAGACCGAGTGAAAGAGTCACTTTTCGCCATGCTCGAACCGTTGCTGGGACTGCGGGTCGTGGACCTGTTCAGCGGCAGCGGCGCGCTGGGGCTCGAGGCCCTTAGTCGTGGAGCGGCGGCGGTACTGCTGGTGGAGCAGGACCGCCGGGCCTTGGGGTGCCTGCGTGAGAACGCGGAGCGGGTCCGCAAGGCCATCGGAGCGGAGTGCGGGTCGTTGCGCATCGCCCCGCTGGGCGTGGCCCAGGCGCCGCGGGTCCTGGCGGAATGGCAGGGGACGGCGGACATCGTCTTCGCCGACCCCCCCTACCATCCGGCAGCAGGAGCCTACGGGGGGGCTGCGTTGCTGCTGGACGACGCTTTTGGTGAATGGGCCGGCGACGGGTTGCTGGTCCTGGAACACGCTGTCGCCAGCGATCTTCCCTGGTATCCGCTGGGGGCCTGGCGGCCGACCTCCTGCAAGCGCTATGGTGCGCTCGCCGTCACCTTCGCCCGGCAGGTGAGGTCAGGCACGCCGTAGCCTTCCCCTTTTTGGCTGACCTCAGGCTTGACGGTGGGTCGGGCGACGCTATGGTTCGCTGTGGAATGCATACGCACGGCGTAGCGTGATCTAAAGGTTCGCTGTGTCGGTCACGAGTCTGAAAGGGAATGTGTATGATGTCGATCAGGAAGTATCTCGGTTTGCTGGTGACCACGGGCCTCGCCGGCGGCCTCGCGTACTGCCAGGACGCGCCGAAGGCAGAGGCGGCGCCGGCTGCCGCCGTCGCCGCACCGGCCGCCGACAAGCCTGCTGACGAGAAGGATGTCCGCAACAAACTCCTGCCGCTCACCGACATGGAGACGGCCTTCAAGAAGACGTGGGCGCGCCGGGTGGCCCTGGCCCGCCAGGTCGACGATCTCGAGAAGAAGCTCAAGGACACCGCGGACGAGGAGCAGAAGAAGGAAATCCGCAAGACCATCGGCGAGGCCCGGAAGGGGCTGCAGACGCTGGGCGTGGCCATGGACGTCATCTTCGGCATCGGCCGCACCCGCAGCTACGAGTACGACGAGGTGAAGAGCACCATCTACCTGCGCGTGGCCACGGCAGAAGAGGCCTTTGTGCGGGCCGTCAAGACTCGCGATGCTTACGCCAAGGCAATCGTTGACCAGAAGGCGGCCGCCGAGAAGGAAGCCGATGCCGAGAAGAAGAAGCAGCTCGAGAAGTCGGTCGAGGAACTGACCAAGGGTGGGCAGATCATGGCCGCCGCCCTGCAGTTGGTCTACGGCGTCACGCCGTCGCGCGAGTTCTCCTACAACCCCAAGAACTCGACCCTGTACCTGAAGGTTTCTGAGAACGAGATGGCCAAGCTGAAGGAGCAGGTCGAGAAGCTGCAGGAAGAGCGCAAGGCCAAGGAAGCCGCCGCAGCCCCTGCTGCCCAGTGACGCGGTAGCGCGCCGAGAGCGCGGGCGTGGACGGTCCCGACGGGCGACGGCATCTGCCGTCGCCCGTTTTGTTGTTGCACGAGCGCTGGGTCGACGGTAGGCGCACCTTCCGTGGCGGGCTTGACAACCCTCCTGCAGCAGTCTATCCTATCCAGCATTGGCGGAACTGACTGGTCAGTTCTGATCCAGTCACGGTGCGGTTACGGCTGAGCCTGGTGGCCAGTCTGAAAGTGGCGAGTATCGGGCGTTCCGGTGGGGGCATGGGCGCGAGGATGCAGCACGGTACCCATTCAGCGGTTTGGCAGCGGCCGGTTCTGCTGGCTACGGCGCTGGCATTACTGACGGGATGCCGGAGCCCGGAAGGCTGGCGCACCCAGGCAGACCGCGTGGCCGAAGGGATCATTGCCACGACGCAGCAGGAGAGGTTGGGGCGCAGCGAAGCCGTCAGCGTCGACAGTCCTGCCGATACGCTTCGTCGGCGCCTGCTCCTGGGTCAGGACCTGGCGCACGGCGGCCCTGCCAGTCTGGCCCTGCGCGATCTCCAGGATAACGAGTACTGGCAGCGGGCGCGGCACCTACCGCCGGGCGCGTCCGGCGAGACGCGCTGGAGTGGGGATGCGGTGCTGAAACCCACCTTGGCGGAGGTGCTGCAGATCGCGGCTCGCAACAGCCGTGAATTCCAGCAGGCGAAGGATCGTGTGTTCCGTGCTGCGCTGGCCTTAGACCTGGAGCGGAAGGAGTTTCGCACGACCTTTACGGGTCTGCTGTCGGGCCTGTTTGAGGACAGTCCGAACGGGGGGAGTCGGCGCTATGGGAGCCAAGGCAGCGCCGACGGGAAGGCGTCGCGGACTTTCCGCAACGGTTCCGAGTTGTCGGCCGCGATTGCTGTGGACTTGGTTCGCTTGCTGAATCAGGAGCGCTCGTCGTCGCTGGGCCTGGTGGGCGACGCCTCGCTGACGGTGCCCTTGCTGCGTGGCGCCGGCCGCCTGATCACCACCGAGCCGCTGCGGCAAGCGGAGCGCGACACGGTGTATGCCATCTACGATTTCGAGCAGTTCAAGCGTCAGTTTGCGGTGAAGGTCGCCACCGAGTACCTGAGTGTGCTCCTGGCTCGCGGGCGGGTAGCTAACCAGGAGGAGAACTACAAGAGTCTGGTAGCGTCGACCCGGCGGAGTCGCCGTCTGGCGGACTCGGGCCGGCTGCCGGAGTACCAGTTCGACCAGGCCGTGCAGAATGAACTGCGCGCCCGTGAGAGTTGGGTGCAGGGGCGCTTCAGCCTGGAGCGCAGCCTCGACCGCTTCAAGATGACGCTGGGCTTGCCGCCCGATGCACGTCTGGAGTTGGTGGACGACGAACTCGTGCGCTTGCAGGCCCGGGCCGTGGAACTGACTGCGGGGATCGATGTTGCCGACTACAAAGGTACGGTCCCGCCCGCGGATGCCCCGGTGACGCTGACCGAGCCGCGGGGCGAGAGTGCGGGCCCGCTGGAGCTGGCCGAGTCGGCGGCGGTCCGCCAGGCGTTGGATTGCCGACCGGATCTACGCGTTGCCGCCGAGCGGGTCGAGGATGCGCAGCGCGAGATCATGGTGGCTGCCGACAACCTGCGGGCGGAGTTGACGCTGCTAGGGAAGGTCAGCGTTGGCGAGAGCCGCAGTCCCGGTTCGGCAAACAGCCCCAACGCCTCCTGGGGGGCGGAGACGACGAGCACGTCAGCGCTGCTGACCATGGACCTGCCGTTCGAGCGCACCAGAGAGCGCAACGCCTACCGTGACAGCCTGATCCGTCTGGAGCAGTCGGTGCGTGACTACCAGGCCGCAGAGGACGATATCAAGCTCCAGGTGCGGGACGACTTGCGGTCTCTGATGCAGGCCCGGGAGGGTGTCTTCAACCAGTCGCAAGCCGTGCGCTTGGCGGAGAAGCGCGTACGCAGCACGGACATGTTTCTGCAGGCCGGACGGGCTGCCATCCGCGATCTGCTCGAGGCGCAGGACGCGCTGTTGTCGGCACAGAACTCGCTGATCTCTGCGTTGGTGTCCTACCGGACTGCCGAGTGGGACATCCAGCGTGACATGGGCAAACTCGAGGTCACGGTTGACGGGATCTGGCAGGAGTACAGTCCGGAAAGGGCTCCCTGATGGGTAACGGTTCGGGAACGCGTCTTCTCCGGGGGCTGGCGTGGATCGGCGCTGTGCTCATCGTGGTCGTGGTGGCCGGCTGGTGGTTCCGGCAGCGCCGGGCCGCCGCGGCGTTGCAGAGCGAGCGGGCTATTCTGACCTGCGCGGTGCAGGAAGGGCCCTTGGTCATCAGCGTGACTGAGCCGGGAACCATCAAGCCGCGAGAGACCATCGTGCTCAAGAGTCAGCTCGAGGGGCGCAGCACGATTCTCTTCCTGGTTCCTGAGGGGCGGCAGGCGGAGAAGGGCGACCTGCTGGTTGAGCTGGATGTGACCGCGTTGCAGGATGCCCGCGTCGAGCAAGACATCCGGGTGCGGAACGGGGACGCAGCCTTTGTCAGTTCGCGGGAGAATCTCGAAGTCGTGAAGAACCAGGCCCGTTCCGACGTCGAGAAGGCCGAACTGGCCTTGCGTTTCGCCAAGGAGGACGTGCGGAACTACAAGGACGGCGAGTACCCGAACCAGCAGACCGAGTTGAAGGGGCGGATCGCGCTGTCCGAGGAGGAAGTCCAGCGCAAGGCGGAGAGTGAGAAGTGGTCGCAACAGCTTTTCAATGAGAAGTACGTGTCTGAGACCGAGCTGCAGGCCGACCGCCTGGCGGCGCAGAAGGCCAAGTTGGACCTTGACCTGGCGCGGAACCAACTGAAGCTGCTGGAGGAGTTCACCTACACGCGCCAACTCGACAAGCTGACCAGCGACGTCACGCAGTTCGAGATGGCGCTGGAACGAACCCGGACGAAGTCGGCCTCGAACGTCACCCAGGCGGAGGCCGACCTGGCCGCACGGGAGTCGGAGTTCTCGCGTCAGAAGGACAAGCTGCAGAAGCTGGACGAGCAGATCGGCAAGGCCAAGATCACGGCCCCGGCCAGCGGCGTTGTGGTCTATGCGACGAGCACGCAGTTTAGTTTCCGCGGCAATGTCGAGCCCTTGGCGGAAGGCCAGGAGGTGCATGAGCGTCAGGAGCTGATCTACCTGCCCACTGCCGATACGTTCATGGCGACGGTGAAGGTGCATGAGTCCAGCCTGAAGAAGATCTACGCCGGTCTGCCGGTGCGCGTTACGGTCGATGCCTTGCCGGGTCGCGAGTTGACCGGAACGGTCGCCAAGATCGCGCCGATGCCGGATGCGCAGAGCATGTTCATGAACCCGGATCTCAAGGTGTACGCGACCGAGATCCATATCGACGGCGGCGGCGATGTGTTGCGGACGGGGATGACCTGCGCCTCGGAGATCGTGGTGGCGCGGTACGAGAAGGCGCTGTTTGTCCCGGTGCAATGCGTCGTCCGCGCCAACGGCAAACCGCTGGTGCACGTTCGGGCGAATGGCGTGACGACCCCCCGCGAGGTTGAGATTGGCATGGACAATAACCGCATGGTGCATGTCCTGTCGGGCCTGAAGGCCGGGGAGAGCGTGCTGATGACGCCCCCGTTGGATGGCACTACCGCGCTGGACCGACCGGCGCCGATCGGGGACGTCCCGATTCCACCCCGTCCCACGGCTGAGGTACGGCCCAATGGGGGGGCGCGGCCTGCCGGCCCAGGCCAAGGCCCGGCAGGCGGGCGCGGGGAAGGGGTGCCGAAGGGGCCCGCGGAGGGAGCTCAGGCAGAGGGCGACCTGAAGGGTCCTGCCGAGGCGCCTGCAGAGGGCGGCCGGCCGGCGATGACGCCCGAGGCCATGGCCCGGATGAAAGAGCGCTTTGAGAAGATGACGCCCGAGGAGCGCGAAGCTGCGCGGGCGCAGTTTGGCCAACGGCGGCGGTCGCGCGAACAGCCGGGTGCAGCCCCGGGGGCCGCACCCGCGGTTGCGCCGCCCTGAAGCTCTGGCCGCCGGCGTTGGCGCGCCGTGCGTCCGCAGCGCTGATTCCTGGACCCGTCCGGAGGCTCCTGAATGGCCGATAGTGCCCAGACAACCGTGGAGGTCCGCGGCGTCCGTAAGGTCTACCCCATGGGTGGCCAGGAGGTCCGCGCCCTGAACGGGGTCTCGTTTGCGATTCGGCGCGGCGCTTTCTGGGCGATCATGGGTCCCAGCGGTTCCGGCAAGAGCACGTTGCTGAACCTGCTGGGCTGTCTGGATCGCCCCACCGAGGGCACCTACCTGCTGAACGGCATTGACGTCAGCGACCTGGGGGATACCGAGCTCAGCGACATTCGCCTCAAACACCTCGGCTTCATTTTCCAGAGCTTCAATCTGATCCCGCAGTTGACGGTTGAGGAGAACATCGCCCTGCCGCTGTACTACCTGGGCTGGGATGCGCGCTCCAGTGCCAAGCGGGCCCGCGAGTTGGCCGGCCGGGTGGGGCTGGCCGACCGGCTCCAGCACCGCCCACGGGAGCTCTCCGGCGGCCAGCAGCAGCGGGTGGCCATTGCGCGGTCATTGGTGAACGACCCCGTGTTGCTGCTGGCTGACGAACCCACCGGCAATCTGGACTCAGCCACCGGTGCGGACATCATGCGCCTTCTCGGTGAGCTCAACGGGCAGGGTAAGACCATCATCATGGTGACCCACGAGGCGGACGTTGCCGCGCATGCCGGACACCAACTGCATATGCGGGACGGGCTCATCGAGCGTCTCGAGGAGGTCCGCCGGTGAAATCCGTCCGTCTGTTGCGCGATATTCAGCTTGGAGTGCGCAACCTGTTGCTGCACAAGCTGCGCAGTCTCCTGACCGTGCTTGGCGTCGTGTTCGGTGTGGGCAGTGTGATCGCGATGTTGGCGGTGGGCGAAGGCGCCAGCCAGGTGGCGATGGAGCAGATCCGCCGGTTGGGTAGTCATAACATCATCATCACGGCCAGCAAGCCGACGGATGAGACGACGACTTCAATGGGCCGCTTCGCGGTGAGCATGTACGGCCTGCAGTATGAGGATGTCGAGCGTCTCGCGGAGTGTTTTCCGAGCGTCAGGCGCGTGGTGCCGGTCAAGCTGGTCCAGAAGGAGGGCCGAGTCGGGACGCGGACTCTGGACCTGCGTGTGGTCGGCACGGATCCGGTGTGGTTCGACCTGGTGCAACGACCGCTGGTGGCCGGTCGCGTCCTGTCTGTGCAGGACTCCATCGACACCAGCAATGTGGCCGTACTGACCGAGCACGGCGCCCGGCGCCTGCTGGCTGGACAAGCGTCTCTCGGCAGCGAGGTGCGCATCGGCGGCAACTACTTCGAGGTTGTGGGCATTATCCGCAGCGAAGCCGCCTCCGAGGGTGCCATGCAGACCCCTGATCAGGAGACGGACGCCTACATTCCGATGCGCACCGCGAAAGAGCGCTTCGGGGACCTGTTCGTCCAGAACAAGGGCGGCACGCAAGTGCGGGAGAATGTGGAACTGCACCAGATTATCGTTGAAGTGGACGATCTGGGGAACGTTGAGCGTTGCGCCGCCGCGATCGAGCGCATGTTGCAGACCTTCCACAAGCGGAAGGACTATCGGATCAGCGTTCCGCTGGCGCTGTTGCGGCAGGCGGAGGCGACCAAGCGGACGTTTAACATCGTGTTGGGATCGATCGCCGGGATCAGCCTCCTGGTGGGCGGCATCGGCATCATGAATATCATGCTGGCGTCGGTGACGGAGCGAACCCGCGAAATCGGCATCCGTCGGGCTATTGGCGCCAAGCGCCGGCAGATCGTGGCCCAGTTCCTGATTGAGACTGTGGTGCTGTCCATGACGGGCGGGTTGGTCGGCATGGGGATCGGGATGCTGATTCCCTGGCTGATCACCAAGGTCGCCGAGATGCCCACCGTGGTGACCCCTTTCAGCCTGGTGTTGTCCCTGGGTATCAGTATGGGCATTGGCATGGTCTTCGGCATCTATCCGGCCGTGCGGGCAGCCAGATTGGATCCGATTGAGGCCCTGCGCCACGAGTAGGGCGCGCGCAGAGCGTTCTGCCATAGGCTCGGGGGCGGCGGGGTGGGAGGGGCTGACTGGCCAGGTCCGCGCGTGTCTGCCAGGCCCAGAAGCGGGAGTCAAATCGTGCCTATCTGGCAACGTCTTAGGGTGGCCCTTCCGCTGCTGCTGGCCCTCCTGGGATGCGGCACGTTGCTGTCAGCCCGGGCCGCGACGACACCGGCAGCGGAGGTGGGCCGGGGTGCGGGGGCGCTCCCGCCGACCGGGCCGACCCTGCGCCTGGACCTGGCGTGCGGGCGCGGCAGCGACGCCGGCAGCCTGGTCAGAGACTTCATGTATTTCGTGCCGCTGATCTCTCCCGAGCCGGTGGATTGCACCCTCAGCGCCGGGAATACGCAACGGGCCATACTCAAGGGCATCGAGCGCGTGCGGAACGGGGGAATGTTCACGCTGCGCTGTCAATTCGGGCTGCTCGGGACAGGCGCACTGCAGAATGACTACGACCACAGCGCGATGGTCAGCCGGAACGCCGAACGCTTGCGCGGGGGAGAGCGGCTGAGCGACATTCTTGGCTACATTCGGATTGAGGGCGAGGGGGACTGCATGCTGGAGGCAAAGGGGGACTACGTCGGTGGGGTACCTGTCGTGCAGCGGGTAACGATGACTTTCACCGGCGGCCGTAGTCCCAGTCCAGTACGCATCGGCCTGGGGTCGATCTCTGGCACTCCCGATGCCTGGGGCGTCCGGGCCGATGCCGTGGCCTACGTCGCGTCTCTAGGCTTTGTGCGGACGGCCGCGCCCGCGCGCATGGAGGTCAGCCTGGCGTCGCTCCGTGACGCCCAGGCGGGGAACTCGTTCGCTGACCGGTTCAAGGGGGCGCTGAAGGGGGCGGTCGCCAACCTCTTTGTCCCGCCGGTCGGCATCGAGATGTCCGGGAATCTGGCGATGCTCGACTTTGCGGCGGCACTGTTCACGGGTGCGCCGACGTTTACCTTCCCGCTCGCAGCCAATCTGCGCAGCGTGACCGTGACCCCGGTCTCGGCCACGGGCAGCCCTCGGCCGACGGCCGAGGCTAGCGTTCCGCCGGCGGCGTCCGGGCGGGCGTCGCCGCCGCCGACAGGAGTACCCGGAGAGTGACTCGCGGGCAGCGCTCCAGCGTCAGCCGGGGTCCCTCCAAACGGCAGCATTCCGCGGGCACGCCTTCGACGGCGCGGATATGGTCGACGTTGGCCAGCTCGAGGGTCACGGTCTGACCACCACCGTCGAGGCTCACGACCAGGTCTCCGCCGTCGCGTCGCGCCGCATAGACGGTGGCCTCGGGCGGATCGACGCGGGCCACCAGTGGGCCGGTGAACCACTCGCGGGGCAGCGGGCGTTGGACCAGGCCGCGCAGGTCAGAGCCGTTTTCCAGAGCGGCTGAAAGCGCCCGGTTGGCAGTCACTCCGATCTGCCATTCAGGGTCGGTTGCGAGCCAGGTTTTGCCGTTTTCGGTGCGCCGGAAGCCCGCATCCAGCCAGGCCTCAAGCCGGGTGGCGGTCTCAGTGTCCCCGCAGGCGCGCGCGGCCGGGGCGAGAAAGGAGGCCACCGACGAGAGTGGCACTTGCACCGGGTTACAGCAGGTCGCGCCGCGCTGATCCGCGGCGCTGGCGTCGGCCGCTGTGCCGGCCACCGGGAACTGGTCCAGGTCGATATGCTGACGTGCGCTGCGCCAGATCCGGCGCACGCCTGCCGGGCTGGACGCCCAGGGCGCATACCAGAGCAGGCTCCAGCCGTCCAGTCCCGGATGCCCGCGTGGCACGAACATGCGGCTGCCTTGGTGGTAGAGCAGTTTGAAGGCGCCGCCGCCCAGGTTGCTCGCATAGCTCTGCAAGGCCCAGGACTCCCAGGTGCGGCGCTCCTGTGTCCAGTCGCCGCAGCCCATTCCTTCCAGGAGTCGCAGCGCGATCTGCGGGTGGTTGTTGCAGGGGAAGAAGATGAGGCCCGGTTCGCAGGCCACGCCCCCGGATGGATTCTCCCGCATCTGGCGCGCGGTCACCTCGGCAAGGGAGAGGGTGGTGTAGTGGAACGAGGTCTTGTCATCCCAGGCCAGGTTCACGCCGGCCGTGCGGTAACGGGTGTCGCCGCTCATTGCCTCGTGCAGCGCCAGCAACTGCAGCAGATGGCCGCTGTACATGATGTTCTCACGGGCGCAGGGGTCCGGGTACCACGGCTTGTCTTTCCAGTAGGAGCCGATGTAGCACCAGGCGGAGCGGTCTGTCAGGTGCTCAACCGTGCTCTCAAGGATGCGCCGGGTCAGCGCCGGATAGGCGGGCGTACGCATGCCGAGGGCTGCCGCCGCATAGCCGGCGAAGGCTGCCTGGTAGCGGATGCTGAAGACGCCATGCTGTCCACCGCCGATCGCCCAGTGCTCTGGCCAGCGTTCACGGGGCAGGTCGCAGGTGATCGCGGCCAGCCAGCGCTGGAAGGCGGCCTCGGAGTCGCTGAGGGGCGGCGGATTCTCCCACCAGGCAGCGACCGCCTCCGGCGCTTCCGGGGCGTTGCCCACGGGCAACGCCGAACGCCAGCGTAGCAGGATCACGGTGCCGGCCGCCAGCGCCATGAGCACCAGGAGGCAGATGCCGCCCCGGCGTCGCCACGGTGACCGGCGTCGCGGTGGAACCGCGGGACGGCCGATGTCTAGCGTGTTCTGCTGCGCCAAGGCTGACTCCTGCTGGCCGCGCCTCGACCCACTGCGGCACTCCGGACCTGGCAAGCGACCGACGCGTGGGTCACACTAGCCTCGCAGGAGGACCGCGGCCAGCACGGCACGCGGAAACCGGTGCGCTGCCAGCACACGGTGATTCTCGCCTCGCGCCGTCGGCATGGAAGCGCATCGCGCCGTGGAGTACATTGCAGGCTGTGTTCATGAATCGTGGCGGCGTGCTGCCGGCCCGGTGGGTTCAGCAGGAAGGAGACGAGGGGCGATGAAGAAGTATAAGAGCGCAGGGCAGATCAAGGTTGGCGTGGTCGGCTATGGGGCGTCGTTCAGCATTGCCAAGCATCATCTTCACGAGATGAAGCGTGCGGGGATGACCCCCGTGGCTGTGGCCGACATCGATGTCAGTCGTCTGCCGGTGGCCAAGGCGGACTTTCCCGAGGTGGAGACCTTCGCCTCGGCCACGGAGATGCTGCGGCAGAGCCCGGTTGACCTGGTTGCCATCTGTACGCCGCACAATGTCCATGCGCCTCTGGCCATCGAGTGCCTGCAAGCCGGCCGCCATGTGGTCACCGAGAAACCGTTCGCCATCACCACCGCCGAGTGTGATGCCATGATTGACGCGGCCACGGCGAATAGGGTCATGCTGTCCACCTACCACAATCGGCATTGGGATGGCTGGATCATGCACGCACTCGAGCAGATCCAGGCCGGCATGATCGGTGAGGTCATCCGCGTCGAGGCACACTCCTGCCACTACGGTTGCCCCGGCAAGTGGTGGCGCAGTAGTAAGACCATCTCCGGCGGCATCCTCTACGACTGGGGAGCGCACTTCCTGGAGTACTCGCTGCAGATCCTGCGCGGCAGGATGGTCGAGGTGACCGGCTTTGCCCACAAGGGCTTCTGGGCCAAGCACACGCCCTATGGCGGTGACACCAACGAGGATGAGGTCACTGCCATCGTCCGTTTCGACAATGGCCAGTGGCTGACCCTGATCATGTCCAGCATTGACTCGACGGGTCGGCGCGGGATGCTGGAGGTCACGGGGACGAGGGGCACCTTCGTCATCAACCCCGATCGGTGGTTGGCAACCTGCCAGGAAGAGGGCGGCCGCGTCGAGCGTTCCGGGCCGGTGCCGAGCGGCATGAGCTGGAAGTTCTACGAGAACATCCGCGACCACCTGACCAAGGGTGAGCCGCTGGTGATCACACCCGAGTACGCGCGGCGTCCGATCCACGTCATGGACCTGGCCGGCCAGAGCGCGGCGCTGGGCCGCACCCTGCCAGTGATCTATCCGTAACCGCCTACGACGCAGGGTCTCTGTCGGCGGCGGGACTTCGGTTCCGCGTTGTCAGCGTGGCGCTGATTCGAGTCAGTTCGGCTGAGCCATGATAGCCTCGTGGATGGCCGTGGCCGCCCGCATGGCTTCAGCGATACCTTGGACCGCCGTGGTACCGCCGTTGACCGCATCTCCCGCCGCGAAAACCCGCGGTATACTGGTGGCGAAACCCGCCCCTACCGCGACCCGGCCGTCCGCAGAGACGGTGCCGGCGAAGGCGCTGCGCAGGTCTTGGTCCAGCGCTTGTCCCATGGCTTCGATGACCAAGTCGCAGGCGAGGACGGATTCGGTACCGGGTTGCGGGACTGGCCGCCTCCGACCAGAGGCATCGGGCTCGCCGAGTTCCGTACGTAGCAGGCGGACCCCTTGCAGGTGCGCCGCGTCGTCGGTCTCATAGCCGTTAGGCTGGTGCTGCAGCAGGATGTTGCCGCCCTTGTCCAGGAAGGCGTCTCGTTCCTCTTTCCAGGCCGGCATCTCGCGGAAAGACCGCCGGTAGATGATGGTGACATCGCGGGCGCCCAGGGCCAGAGCCGTCGAGGCGGCATCCATGGCCGTATTGCCGGCCCCGAGAACCGCGA
Source organism: uncultured Victivallales bacterium (assembly GCA_903837355.1). Taxonomy (GTDB): domain Bacteria; phylum Verrucomicrobiota; class Lentisphaeria; order Oligosphaerales; family JAFGRS01; genus CAILUI01. The sequence goes on along the minus strand of CAILUI010000217.1, from coordinate 45,682 downwards.
CGCGACGCGGGAGTGTCGCGATGAGCCCTTGCTTGGCCCGGCGCAGAAAAGCCAGCGCATCGATCACCCCGTCGGTACCGCCTGGTCGCGCTGAGGCGGTCAGGCCAACACCGAGGAAGACCGCATCTGCGGCCTGGAGGAGGTCGTCGAGGACGAGGTCGGGGCCCAGTGTCGTGTTCAGGCGCACCTCCAGCCGCTTGGCGGCCAGTGCTGGCGCCAGGATGGCCTCGAGTTCGGCGTCCGCATCGGCGTAGCGCTCCGCGGGGATCGTCGTCTGCGGCGTGCCACCCAGGCGGTCGTTGCGCTCGAACAGCATGATGCTATGGCCGAATTCCAGAAGCCGGATGCTGCAGGCCAACCCCGCCGGTCCGCCGCCCACCACGGCGACGCGGCGGCCGGTCAGCGTCCCCAGGCGCACGCCGGTAAGGCCCTGCAGCCGTGCGGCGCGGGCAACGACCAACTGGATATCCTGGATGGGCAGTGGGTTCCTGGCGAAGATGTCCTCGACGCAACGCCCCTGGCACTGTTCATTGGCCGGACAGACGAAGCCACACATCTCGGGAAGGACATTGCTCTGCCGCAGGATCGCGTAGGCGCCTGCGATGTCGCCCAGCGCGAAGGCTTTGAGGAAACCGGGGATGTCGACGTGGGCCGGGCAGGCGCTGACGCAGGTAGCTTCCAGGCAGGCACGGCAGCGGCGGACCTCATGCTGCAGTCGGTCCATGGCGTAGCGCCGTCCGAGGCGGTACTGCGGCCCGTAAATCTCGGCGTCATGGATGACACAACCGGTCTTGGCACCATCGCGCATGATCTGGGTGCAGCCCGAGCAGGTCACGCAGCAGCGCTTCGGGTCCATGGCCCCCTTCTCGAGGATGTCGCGGACGGAGTCGGGATAGGCGAAGGCGCCACGGCCCTGACCGATTAGCCTGGCGCCACCCGCTTGCACCACCGCGGCGGCGACGTGGGGAAGAAACTGCCTTAACCACGAGTACCCAGAGCCGATCACGGGCAGATCCGGGAAGGCCTTCTGAACCATGCTGGTGATGCCTAGAAAGCGTGCAATCCCCTGCAGTGGATGCTCTTCAGGCACGTTCGCACCGTATACCTGGAAATCGTAGGGACGTCCGTAGTGCGCGTTGTAGTAGGGGTTGCCGATGGAGAGGTTCAGCAATGGGATTCCAAGGTCTTGGAGCAGCCCGATGAGACGCAGCGGTTCGGTCAGGTCAGGGACGCGGTAGTCATGGGCGTCGACCCCGAAGCCGTAAGGGTGGGCGATGGCGTCGTAGGCGTTCAAGCGGGTGGTGATGAAGACGCCAGGGACCTCGTTGCGGATGCGGGTCATGGTCTCGCGCAGAAGTCGGGTGCGGTTCTCGAAGCTGCCGCCGTAGCGGCCGCCGCGGGTATGCGAGGCGTGCAGTTCCGCCGCCAGATAACGGTGGCAGCCCTTGATATCGACGCCATCGAAGCCGGCCTGGGCGGCCAGGCGGGCGGCGGTCACGAAGTGTTCCTGGAGTTGGTCGAGGTAGTCGTCGGTAACCAGCGGGTAATCCGGCGGCAAACGGTGCGTCGGATCGAGCATGGGGCTGTGGTGTGCGATGAGCGGCCGCGGTACCCCGGCCGGTTTGCTGTAGCGACCGGAGTGCGTCAGTTGCAGGACCATGACCGGCTCGCGACCCCAGACCTCACAAGCGGCGTGACGGGTCTCCTCGACCAGCCTGGCGAAGACGTCCACGCTGCCGTCATGGAGCCACAACTGCCCGGGGTTGGAGCGCGCCTCCCAGAGCACCGCCGTCGCCTCAAACCAGAGCAGGCTCGCACCGCCCTCCGCGTAGCGGCGGTAGCGGCGGAAGGAGAGCGGTCCGGGGGCGCCCTGGCTGTCCGAGTCAAAGCCCTCCATGGGATGGATCGCGAGACGGTTTGAGAGGAGGTGCCGGCCAACCTTGAGGGGGTGAGCCAGGATGCCCACGTCCTCCTGCACCGGGATTCTGAGGTTCAGGCGTGCGCTGTCCGCACGCAGTTCGTCAAGCGAGCGGTACGAGAAACGCTGGTGCTCGGACATGCAGGGCTCCTCTCAGAGTGGCCCGTGAACCTGGGTGTACTATATCGCAGCCGTGCTCAGGTCGCCAAGGCCGCCTTGGCGGCGGGGGTCCGCCAGGATATAGTGTACCGTGGTATGGGCCGGCTGGCATCTCCGTAGAGCAGTGGTACGCCGCCGACTCTGCAGACCTGGCGCGCCACGCACCCTGGAGCCAAGGAGACGAGCGATGATACCGGGCTTGATTGCGGTCGCGGTGGTGGTTCTTCTGGTGTTGCTGGTGGGTGGGCTCTACAATCGGCTCGTCACCCTGCGGAACCGCTATAAGAACGCCTTCGCGCAGATCGATGTGCAGCTCAAACGACGCTACGACCTGATCCCGAACCTGGTGGAGGTGGCGAAGGGCTACATCAAGCATGAGCGGGGAACGTTGGAGGCCGTGATCGCGGCCCGCAACCAGGCCGCCAGTGCCAACACGCGGGCCGCGGCGAATCCCGGCGACCCGGCTGCCATGCAGGGCCTCATCGGTGCGGAGAGCCAGCTCGGCGGCGCTCTCGGGCGCCTGTTTGCACTGGCGGAGGCCTATCCCGACCTGAAGGCGAACCAGAACATGATGCAGCTCACCGAGGAGATGACCTCCACGGAGAACAAGATCGCCTTTGCCCGGCAGGCCTTTAACGATGCGGTCACCAGCTACAACACCGGCCGCGAGGTCTTTCCGGCGGTGGTCTTCGCCGGCATGTTCGGTTTCGCTCCGGCAGAGCTGTTCGAGATCAGCAATGTGGCGGAGAGGGAAGCCCCGAAGGTGAGCTTCTAGGGCGGCCGAGGCCCCGGATCCGAACATGGACTTCTTTGCGCAGCAAGACCGCGCTCGGCGCCGCACCAGTATGCTGCTGGTGTATTTTCTGCTGGCTGTGGTGTTGATTGTGCTGGCGGTGTACGTCGCGGTCTGGCTGATCCTCGGTGGGGTTGGCCTGAAGACCGGCGCGGCGGCGCCGCGGCTCTGGGCCCCGGATCTCTTCATGGGCGTCGCCGGCGGCACGCTGGCCATCGTTGCCATGGGGACGATCTACAAGCTGCTGGAACTGCGTGCCGGCGGCGAGGTCGTGGCCCGCATGCTCGGGGGTACCCCCGTGACTCGCGGCACCCAGGACTTTCACCAGCGGCAACTGTTGAACGTGGTCGAGGAGATGGCCATCGCCTCGGGTGTGCCGGTGCCGCCGGTGTACGTGCTGGAGGAAGAGAGCAGCATCAACGCCTTTGCCGCCGGGCACAGTCCGGCAGACGCTGTCGTGGGGGTGACTCGCGGCTGCCTGGAGAGGCTGACGCGCGACGAACTGCAGGGCGTGATTGCGCACGAGTTCAGCCATATCCTGAACGGCGACATGCGTCTGAACCTGCGCCTGATCGGTATCCTGCACGGGATTCTGGTCATCGCGCTCCTTGGTCACATCCTGTTACGCAGCATGATGTATTCGGGCGGCAGGTCCAGTAGTCGGCGCGGCAAGGATAACGGCGCCAGGATGCTGATACCGTTGCTGGGAATCGCGTTGATTGCCATTGGCTATGTGGGCGTGTTCTTTGCGCGGCTGATCCAGAGCGCCGTTTCACGGGAGCGCGAGTACCTGGCTGATGCCTCCGCGGTCCAGTTCACCCGCAATCCGTCGGGCTTGGCTGCCGCGCTCAAGCGCATCGCTGTGTTGGCTTCAGGCTCGCGGATTGACGAGCCCAAGGCCGCCGAGGCCAGCCATCTGTTCTTTGGAAGTGCCGCGGCGCACGCTTCCTGGTTCGGCTGGCTGGCCACGCACCCGCCGTTGACGGAGCGCATTCGCCGTCTGGACCCGGCGTTTGTCGGGGAGTTGACGGCGTCGGCCGGGGGGCCCAGCCGGGGCGCGGTCATGCCGATCGCGGCGCTGGATGGGTCGGTGGGGGGTGGGGGTGGGCAGCAGACGCGGCGTCCTGCCTGGGAGCCGGCGACCCTGATGGGTCAGGTCGGGGCCCCGACCAGTGCGCACTTGGATTTCGCGGCGCGGCTGCGTGCCGACCTGCCGGCGGCGCTGGTCAGCGCCGTCACCGAACCCTATGGCGCGCAGGCCGTCATTTTCGGACTGCTCCTCGATGGGGAGCCGTCGGTTCGCCAGGCACAGATGGCGGTCCTACGCGCCGCGGTTCCGGCGGCCGTGTGCGACCTGGTGCTGCGGCTGCGTGCCGACATCGCGGCGCTGCCTGTGAGCCACCGGCTGCCGCTGCTCGACGTAGCCTTACCGGCTCTGCAGCAGCAGTCTCTGCAGCAGTTGGCGCGGTTCCAGGAGGCCGTACGTCGCCTGGTTGAGGCCGACCAGGAGGTCAGTCTCTTTGAGTACACCCTGCAGTGCGTGCTGGTGCACCGCATTCGCAGTTGGCACGAACCGGAGCGGCAGACGCGGGTTGAGTACTACGCGTTGCCGCCACTGGCCGAGGAGTGCCGGGTGCTGCTATCGACCCTGGCGCATCTGGCGAACGGCGAGGTCACTGCGGAGCAGGTCTTTGGTCAGGCCTGCGCGGGTCTGGGTACCGTCGGCGCCCGCGGGCTCATTCCGTCGGAGCAGTGCTCGCTCGCTGCCGTTGACCAGGCGTTGGAGCGTCTCGCGCACCTCTCCCCGCCGCTCAAACGGCGAGTCCTGGCAGCCTGTGTAGAGGCCGTTCTGGCCGACCGGCAGGTGGCGGCCGACGAGGCGGAGATGCTGCGCGCTGTGTCCGCCGCACTGGACTGCCCGATGCCGCCGCTACTGGCCGGACCGGCGCCAGTTTCCGGCGCGGGCGCCTGAGCCGGCGCACGCGGCGGGACCGCGAGTCGGACCGGGACGGTTCCGACAGCGCGGGGGACGCCTCGGTCTGTGCGGTTGTGGTGGCGCTACGGCTCAGGACCTGGCCAGGCCCGCCTCCGCGGCCAGGAAGGCGACGACCTGCGACAGGTCGATCAGCGTCTTCTCGGGACTGCTGCGCCGTTTGAACTCAGCCTTGCCTTCGGCCAAGGTCTTGGGCGACACAATCAGACGCAGCGGGACACCGATCAGGTCGGCGTCGTTGAACATGAATCCCGCCTTCTCGCTGCGGTCATCGAAGAGCACTTCGAGTCCGGTTGCCTGGAGGTCGGCATAGAGCGCCTCCGCGGCGGTGCGTACGGCTTCGTCGCGGATGTTCAGGGCACAGAGATGGACGTGGAACGGGGCGATGGCCAGAGGCCAGATGGGACCGTAGTCGTCGTGGTTCTGCTCGATGACGGCGGCGAGCGTGCGGCCCACGCCGATGCCGTAGCAGCCCATGATCATCGGCTTGGCTTTGCCGTCCTGGTCCAGGTAGTTCACGCTCATGGCGACGCTGTACTTCGTGCCGAGTTGGAAAATGTTGCCGACCTCGATGCCACGGAGCATTTTCAGCGGTTGTCCGGTGAGGGTGCAGGGGTCGCCCTCACGCACGGTCGCGATGTCAGCGATGGTGATCGCGGCTCGCTGTTCGGGGCTCAGATCACGGCTGTAGTTGAAGTTACGGACGTGGTAGTCGGCGAGGTTAGCCCCGACCACGAGGTTGCTGGACTCGGCGAACGAGCGGTCGACGACGACGCGCATTGTGTTCGGGTCAAGGTCGAGCAGCGAGGCGTAGCCCGGCACGGCGCCGGTGGCCACGATCTCGGCGTCGTTGGCGAACTCCAATTGCGGACTCTGCAGGACTTTGCGCAACTTCGCCTCGTTGACCTCGATGTCGCCGCGGATGCAGACGAAAACCAGCTTTCCCGCAAGATCCCGGTAGAATACCGCCTTGCCGGTCTGCGTCGCCTGGATGCCCAGGAACGCGGCCACGTCTTCGATGGTCTTGGTGCCGGGGGTATGCACCTTCGCGAGGGGCAAGGGAGGCTCCTGGGCGAATACCGGACTGGAGACGGCGCACTCGCGGTTGGCCTTGTAGCGGCCGTCGGGCGCGGCGAAAATGGTGTCTTCGCCGCAATCGGCGACGGCCATGAACTCATGGCTGACCGCGCCGCCGATCATACCCGAGTCCGACTCGATGCTGATGCAGTCGCGCAGACCGACGCGGCGGAAGATGCGCTCGTAGGCTTCGTGAACGCGGCGGTAGTAGGTTTCCAGGCACTCCTGAGAGGTGTGGAAGCTGTAGCCGTCTTTCATGGTGAACTCGCGGACACGGATCAGGCCGGCCCGCGGACGGGCTTCGTCGCGGTACTTTGTCTGCAGTTGGTAAACCATGCAGGGCAACTGTTTGTATGAGCTGAGTTCGGTGCGTGCCAGGTGGCAGACCGCCTCTTCATGGGTCATGGCCAAGACCATCGGCTTATCATTGCGGTCGCGGAAGCGCAGCAGTTCCTGGCCAACGCTCAGATAGCGTCCGCTCTCCTCCCAGAGGTCGGCGGGCTGGACTACGGGCATCAGGACTTCCTGGCCGTCAACGCGGTTCATTTCCTCGCGGATGATCGTCTCGATCTTCGCAGCCACACGGAAGCCGAGGGGCAGCAGGGTGTAGATGCCCGTGGAGACCGGCCGGCAGTAGCCGCCGCGGAGGAGGAAGATGTGACTGGCGGTCTGGGCGTCGCGGGGCGCCTCTTTGATCCGTTGACCGACAAGCTGTGACAAGCGCATGGTAATCCGTCCTGTCGTGTGTACGCGCCCGCGGTGCAGACGCGCCGAGATCTGCGACTCCGGAAACATCCTCCGGACCCCAAACAGCACCTCGAAACCTAATGCGCCGAGGGCTGGACCGCAACTGGGAAGAGGCCAGCCAGCGAGGCCTCCTTGGCGCTGGACGCCGGCGCTGCTGCCGAGTACATTCGCTGGTCATCATGATCATAAACCGCGGGCCAGGAGCCTGAACCCCATGACCACCCGTGAACGCTTTGTCAAGGTCCTGACCGGTCAACCCGTCGACCGCGTCCCCTTTATCAAGGTCTTTGGGGGGACCAATGCCGTGCTGCCGCGCTGGGAAGTGGAGCGTCCGGGGCTGGGGCAGGAGATTGACCGGCTGTTGCAGTTCGAGGGGCGCTACCGGGGCTGGGACTGCCCGCCGGTGAACCTGGACCTATCCTGCATCAATATGTGGGAGGTCGTTGCCGAAGACGCCGAGACCCGAACGGCGCGGCGCGCCGACGGGATGGTTGCGCTTCAGGTCAAGGGAGCGGGCGACTACCACCAGCAGACGATTGGTTTCCCGGTGAAGACCCGGCGGGACTGGGACCGTATCAAGGCGGAGTTCCTCGACGCCGATGATCCGTCGCGTTTTCCCGCCAACTGGCAGGAGGTGGTTGCCGGCTACCAGAACCGCGATTTCCCGCTACAGCTCACGCACCGGGGGGTGTACGGTTTCCCGCGGGTGCTAATGGGCGACGAGGCGCTGGCCTTCGCTTTCTATGACGATCCGGGGCTGGTCCACGACATGATGGACAGCTACACCGACTTCGCCATCCGTGTCTGGGAGAAGATGGTACGGGACACCGACTACGACCTGGTGGAGTGCTGGGAGGATATGGCCAGCAAGCAAGGCTCCATCATCTCGCCGACGACGTTCCGGGAGTTCATGAAGCCCAACTACGAGAAGATCCAGGACTTCGCCCGGGCCCACGGCATCCCCATCATCCTGGTGGATTCGGACGGGAACACCATGGCGCTGGCCGAGGTCATGCAAGAGTCCGGGGTCAACGCCATCTACCCGTGGGAAGTGCTGGCCGGAAATGACGTCGACCGCCTGCGCGAACGGCTGCCGGGCATGGCCGCCATCGGTGGCCTGAAGAAAGAGGCCATGGCGGAGGGGCCGGCGGCCGTCGAGGCGGAGATGACCAAAGCGGCACGCCTCATCCGCAAGGGGCGCTTCATCCCGGGTCCGGATCACTTCGTACAGTCGCACACCAGTTGGGAGCAGTACCGCTTCTTCATGGAGCGGCTGCGCGAGGTCGTCCTGAGTACCCCCGTGGAGACGCCGTAGCGACCGCTCAGAGCAGTTGGTCCTTCACGACCTTCCCGGCCGGGTTACGCGGCAGCGCCGGCAGGAAGACGATGATATGCGGGATCTTATACGAAGGCAGCAGTTTGTGGCAGTGCCGGCGAACCTCGGTCTCGGTTAGACTGGGATCGTCGGGCACGACGTAGGCCTTGATCAGTTCGCCCAACGATTCGCGGATGCCGGTGGCCGGAATGCCCTTGATGGCGGCCTCTTTGACCTTGTCGCAGTTCATCAGGACGGCCTCGACCTCGGCGGCGAAGACGTTCTCGCCGCCGACGATGATCATGTCCTTCTTGCGGCCCTTGATGAAGAAGAAGCCCTCCGCATCGGCGGCGGCCAGGTCGCCGGTGTTGAACCAGCGGCGGCCGTCGACCGCGATGATCGATTCCTCGAGCTTACCGGGTTTGTTCCAGTAGCCGTGGATGACGTTCTCGCGGGCAAAGAGCAGTTCGCCGACGGTACCCGCGGGCACGGGCCGCTGGTTGTCGTCGACGATGAGGGCCTCCACGAACGGCAGTAGCCGCCCGATGGAGTCGGGCCGTTCGAACGACTGGTCGCCGTCCAGGCTGTGAGTGGCGGAGATGGTCTCGGTGAGCCCGAAGAAGTTGTGGAGTTCCACGCCGGCAAAGAGGCGCTGCAGTTCGCGCACGGTCTTCACGGGCATGAATGAGCCGGCATAGCCGATGACGCGCAGGCAGTCCGTCCGGAAGGTCCCGACGGTGGGCAGCACGGTGATCCGTTGCAGGACACTGGGCACGGTGAGGAAGGTGGTGATACGCTCTTTCTCGATCAGTCGCAGCAGGCCGTCCGGCGAGGTATCTGCCGTGATGATGACCGGCGTCTTCTGACAGGCGGCCGCGGGCAACGAACTGTAGAGCGCCGTGCAGTGGAACATCGGGTTCACCAGCAGGTGCACATCGCGCTCGCTGAACCCCTGCGCGTTGATGGTCGTCATCACGTTGAAGATCAGGTCTGAGTGCTGCATGACCGCACCCTTCGGGGCCGCGGTCGTGCCGGAGGTATGCATGATGATCGACGGATCGCTGCCGCTGAGGTGCACCACCGGGACCGTGTCACCGTGCGTAGTCAGCGTCGCGAACGCGGTCATTCCCGCGTCCGGTTCCAGGGCGAAGATCGGGAGTTGGGGCCGGCGGTTGGCGCAGGCCAGGACATCGCGGTCGGCCTTGCCCTGCACCACGAGCAGGTCGGGAGCCACCGTCTCGAAGATCGAGTCGAGGCTATCCTGGCGCAGCCAGGTGTTCAGCGGCACGACGATGCCGCCCAGCTTGACCGTCGCCCAGTAGAGCAGGAAGTACTCCAGGCAGTTCGGCAGGAAGACGGCCACTCTCGGGCGCTCGACGCCGCCGGCTGCCACCAGCCCCGCGGCCAGTCGGCAGACCAGGCCATCGGCCTCGGCGTAGGTTAGCCGACGCTCGCCGCAGACGGCGGCCAGATGGTCACCCGCCAGGTCGACGGCTTCGTTCCAGAAGTCGCGAGTGGTCTGCAGCCGTTGCCGGCGGACCGGCTGGGCCTTCATGCCCAGGAGCTTCTCGAGAACAGGCTCGAACTCCGTTGCCACGAAGCGATTCCCGTGCTCGTTCGGATGGTTCCGATCATGCCAGCAGGTGCGGTCGCCCAGGATGCTTTGCTGGATGTTGGGCAGGTACGCACAGCCTTGCTTTGCGGCGACGGCGCGCTCGAGGTCGCGGTACTGCCGTGAGCGCTCATCGGCGCCGTAGACCTTCTCGAGGGGACGGCCATCGGCATCCGGGTAGGTGCCGAAGACGCCCGCGACGATGACCTTGGCGCCGGCGTCCCGCAGGGCTTGGACGATCGTCTCCAGGTCGGTCGCCCAGTCCGCCAGCGGTCGCTCGTTCTGCCACCAGTCGTTAGCGCCAAACTCGACGACCACGATGTCGGGACGCAGGGCCAGGACATCCTGCTGCAGCCGCGCCCTGGCGTCCACAAAGGTGTTGCCACCAACGCCCGCGTTAACGAATTCGTGGCAGGGGAAGCGGTCCTGGAGGATGTCGGTATAGCTGCCGTTGAAGCCGCCGCACGAGGTCAGGCTGTCGCCGAAACACACGATCTTCATGCTCTGCCACTCCTGCTACGCCAGTCGCCGGGCGCTGTGCACGGGCGGGTACGGCCGGTTGCCGGTTTGCCGCTGGTTGTTCAGAGTACCGGCAGAGCGACGGGTTTGCCGCCGGCCTGTGCCGATGCTTTGGCCGCTTCCATGACGCGGAGCGTCGCCACCATGTCGTCGATGTCGGCCACGGGCGGGCGCCCCGCGGCAAAACACTCCAGCACGTCCCGCGTCTGGAACGGGTAGACGTCATTGAACTCGGGGCCGTCGATGACTTCGGCCGCGGCGCCGAACTTCTTGATGGTGCCCTTGCCGGGCGTGTCGGTATGCACCTGCAGGGCGTCGGTGGTGATCGAGAGAAAGCGCTCGTATCCCGTCGGCGTACTGTAGCTGACTTCGCCGATGCCGACCACGCCCCGACTGTTGCGCAGGCGCAGAGTGCAGAGGTCCTCCACCGGCAGGTGATGGATGTCGGACCTCCAGTTGGCGGTCACCTCGACGACAGGTGCTTTGCCCAGGAGGATAAACAGATCGATGACATGCGCGCCGAAGTTCCACAACGGTCCGGCACCGGCTCGCTCGGGTTGGAGCATCCATTCGCAGCGCCACTCCGGGTAGCGCACGGGCGGGCCGGCGAGCAGGGCGTAGTAGTAGCGTTGCAGTGTCCCCATCTGCGGGCCCAGCTCGCGCAGACGGCGGACGATGCCGTACTGGCGACTGACCAAGGCCACGCCATTCCAGAGCCCCTTGCGACGCGCTTTCTGCGCGACCGCGGCCAAGCGCTGCCAGGAGAGGCCCATGGGCTTCTCCATGTGGAAGGGCAGATTGTGCTCGACCAGCCACTCCGCCAGGTCGGTCATCTGGTCGTGCGGAGCGTGGGCGAAGACAAAGTCAGGCCTGATCTCGCGCAGCAGGCGCTCGTAGTCCGTATAGCGTGGCGCCGTGCAGTCCGCGGCGCGAGCGCGGAACTCGCACATGTCGGCATCCCGGTCGGCGACCGCGGCGATCGGATAGCCCATGGCCTTCATGGCAGCCATGTAGAACGGCGCGTGCCAGTGCTCCAGGCCGATGAAGGCGACACTCAGCATAGGCGGCAGGGAACCGTCACTTCTTCAGGTCGTCCAGGGCCTTGGTGGCGTCCTTCTTGGCAGAGTCGACCGCCTTGCCGGCGTCCTTCTTGGCGGAGGCAGCGGCGTCCTTCAGCTTCTCGCTGGTCGACTTCTCGCGGCAGCCGCTCGCCGCGAAGACCAGGGTTCCAGCCACCAGCATCATCAGCAGTTTCTTCATGTGCGTGTCTCCGTGTGTGTACCCGGTCACCGGCGTTCGGTCATCACCGCGCCGGTCCCATGACGGCCGGTACTATGGTACGGGCGGGGCGCGTGATCAAGTGTCAGGGACCTGGCCCGACTGACGACCGGCCGGGGGCGGGCAGAGCGTCGCCGGTCGGCGCGGTCTGTGCGCCGGCGGCCGAATCGGCGGGGGGCGGTGTCCGCAGGTGCGCGTCGAACCAGTCTGCAAAGAGCCGCATGTCCCACAGCATACTTGGCCAGCCGTGCTTCTTGCCGGGTCGCACCAGCAACTGCACTGTCCGGCCAGCCGCAACGGCACGGTCGCGGAAGCGGACCGATTGGTCGAGCGGAACCAGCGTGTCCGCGCTGCCATGCAGGATCAGGATCGGGGGCAGGTTGGCCGTGATGTGGTAGATCGGCGAAAGGTCGCGACCCGTGGCCGGCCAGGCGAGGCGAGCGGCGGCGTCCGGACAGAAGGCGGCCACGAAGCTCTTCGGCGGGCCGCCGTCGCCAGGGTTCTCCGTCGACGTGCCCAGGTTCAGCAGGTCTGTGACCGGGAAGAAGACGGCGGCGGCCTGCACGGTACTGCTTTCGCGGTCCACGGGGTCGGGTGCCGTCTCGACTCCCTTACCACCGCGCGTGGCCAGGAGCAGGCTGAGGTGTCCGCCGGCGCTGCCGCCGATGGCCGCCAGGCGGTTGGGGTCGACGCCATACTCGCGGGCGTGGTAGCGGACGAAGCGCATCCCACGCTGTACATCCTCGGCGATCTCTGCAATGCTGGCTTCCGGTTGCGACAGGTGCGAGACGGCGAGGATCGTGTAGCCCCGGCGCAGGAGGGGAGCCAGGATGGCGGGCTGCACCGAACGTGGATCCGAGCGCCAGCCGCCGCTGACGACCAGTACCACCCCCAGGCCATTGGGGCGGCGCGGTCGCAGCATCTCCAGGGTCAGAGGCCGGCCGCGGCGCTCGCCGTAGGGGATAGCAGAGGTGCGCTCGACGCTGGGGTGGAAGTACCACCAGAGGGCAATCGCCCCGAGCGTCACGCTGCCCAGGCCGAGTGTCAGGAGCGCCGCGCAACCCATGAGTGTCCGCCTTTGCATCATGGTCCTCAGTCTAGTGCCAACCGGTACGGCCTGCCAGCCCGGTCGGGCCTTCGCGGCGCTACATTGGTGCCGTATCGTGCGTATCATCGCTGCCCACCTGGCAAGTGTGTGTGTTGGGAAGGGGTGCCCGTCATGACATCCAGCCTATGGCGATTCGTCGGTTTGCTGTCGGTCGGCGTGCTGGGCCTGGCGGCGCAGGCACCGCCGCTCGTTCCAGGTGGCCCTGCACTCAGGGCCGCCGACGCGGTGCCGCCGCCAACGCGCGACGCCCGCAGCGACACCTGGGTGGCCACCGACGGCCTGGGGCGGTCGCTGCCGGGCGCGGCAGAGGTCGGGCCCCCGCGGTCTGGCCGAACGGTGGGCATCTTCTACTTTCTCTGGCTCGGCGCTCACGAGGAGCACGGCCCCAAGGACGTCACGCAGATCCTGCGCCAGGATCCCGAGGCCATGCAGAAGCCCGAGAGCCCGCTGTGGGGTCCTCTGCATGCCCCACACCACTGGGGCGAACCGCTGTTCGGGTACTACCGCACGGATGACCGCTACGTGTTGCGCAAGCACGCTCAGATGCTCAGCGACGCCGGTGTGGACATGGTCCTCTTCGATGTCACGAACCAGTTGACCTACAAGGAGTACTACATGGCATTGCTGGATGAGTGGGCCAGCGTGCGTCAGCAGGGCGCGCGCACGCCTCAGGTCGCCTTCCTGTGTCCGTTCTGGACGCCTCAGAAGGTGGTGGCAGAGCTTTACCGCGACCTGTACCAGCCCGGCCTACACCCCGAACTCTGGTTCCGCTGGCAGGGGAAACCCCTCATTCTTGCTGATCCGGCGCTGCTTACGGGGACGCAGGACGTGGTGCGGAACGATGTCCCGACCCGTCTTGAGCCGGGGCACACACTGGGGCAGACCGTGACCTTGCGTGAGCCCTTCGTCGCCGTGCAGGCTCCATTCCCGACCTACCTGACCCAGGATGCCGCGGTCACTCTGAGCCTCTACCGCGGGGGGCCGGGCGGGGCGCGCCTGGCCACGCAGCGTTTCGAGAACGTCGCCGACAACGCTTGGCTGACACTGCCCTGCTCGGCAGTACAGGAGGCCGGCAGCTATTACCTGGAGGCAACGGATCCGCGCGGGCAGATCGGTTGGTGGGGTGCGCCGCAGGACGTGTTGGCGGACGGCCAGGCCTACGCGGACGGCGTGGCAGTACCCGGCGATCGCAGCATCGGTCACCAACGGCAGGACTCGGTGCTGGCTGAGACGCGCTCGTTCTTCACCTTCCGCGCTCCCCAGGCCAGCTACTTCGAGGGTCCGCTGCGGCCGGACATGTGGAGTTGGCTGGAGGTCTACCCCCAGCATGTCTTCCGGAACGCTGCCGGGGTCAAGGAGCAGATGTCGGTAGGCGTCGCGCAGAACGCGGTGGGGAACCGCCTGGGCTCGATGAGCGAGCGCGGTGCGCGCGGTCGCAGTTTCACCCAGACCCAGGGCGATCGGGCCCAGGAACCAGGGGCGGTCAACGTTGGCTGGAACCTCCAGGAACAGTTCGAACGGGCCCTGGCGGAGGATCCCGAGTTCGTCTTTGTCACCGGCTGGAACGAGTGGATTGCGGGCCGCTTCAACGACTTTGGCGGGGTGAAGCTTCCGGTCATGTTCGTCGATCAATTCGATCAGGAGCACAGTCGCGACATCGAGCCCATGCTAGGCGGTCATGGAGATAACTACTACTATCTACTGACGAGTTATATACGACGCTACAAAGGGGTCCGTAAACCGGCGCTGGCGAGCCCGCTACGGACGATCGATCAGAAGGGCGCCTGGAGCCAGTGGGACGGGGTCCAGCCGGAGTTCGTCGACGACCTCAACGACGCCGCGCGTCGCGACCATGCCGGCTATAACAACCACGCTCGCTACCGCAATGACAGTGGCCGGAATGACCTGGCGCTGCTGCGCATCGCCTGCGACCGCGAGACCGTCACCTTCTACGCCGAAACGCAGGGACCGCTGAGTCCTTGGACGGACGCGCATTGGATGGAACTCTTCCTGGACCTCGACGGTCAGCGCGGCAGCGGCTGGGAAGGCTATGACGTCATGGTGAACCGCACGGTCAGGGCCGCGGAAACGAGCACCCTGATGCGCTGGTCCGGCACGGGCTGGGAGACGGTGGCTGAGGTGGGCCTGCGCGTCGAGGGGAACCGCCTCATGGTGGCCGTGCCCCGGCGGTTGCTCGGGATTGCCGAGGCGGCCAGTTTCCAATTTGACTTCAAGTGGGCCGACAACCGTCAGTCCGAGGCCCTGTCGGAGTTCACCGTGAACGGCGATGCCGCGCCCAACGGCCGTTTCAACTACCGCTACCAGAGTCCGTAGCCCCGTGGACGGCGTGTAGCGGGGGGCGCCGTGGTCCGGAATGCTGGCGGGCGTTGGCATCCACGCTCACGGCTGTGGTTGAACTCGGCCCGTGCCGGTGGTATCGTCACGCCCACGGCTGGCTCTGGCCGGCGGTGCCGCAATGAGTGAGGCAATGCAGGAGTCACGACGATGGCGAACCTGGAGTGGACGAGTGCCCTCGCGGTGGGGATACCGCTGGTTGATGAACAGCACAAGGCCCTGATTCGGCATCTCAACGAGCTGGCCGTCGCCATCGCCAAACGGCAGGGCGAGACCGAGGTTCAGGCGACGCTGACTTTCCTGGTCGATTATACGCACCTGCACTTTACGACCGAAGAGCAGCACATGGCGGCCACGGCTTACCCGGGGCTGGCCGCGCAGAAGGTCGAGCACGAGCACTTCCGGAGCCTGCTCTGCACCTTTCATGAGGATCTTGAGGAGGAGGGGGTGACGAAGGCATTGGCGGATTCGATCAACACCCTGCTCATGCGCTGGTTGACGAAGCACATCTGTTTCATGGACCGCGAGTTTGGCGGTTTCCTGCAGAGCCGCGGCATCGTGATCGGGGCGGAGGAGTGAGGGCGGCGAGCTGGAGGACCTGACATGCTCGGCATGTATGTACATACCCATTGGGGTTACCGGCGGCCGTACGCGGCGCGTACGTGGACGCTGGCGGACTGGGATGGGTTCCTCGACGGCTTGGCCAAGCTCGGCTACGACATGGTGATGGTCTGGCCGTTGTTCGACTGCATGCCTGCCGAACCGACCCCCTCTGACCGCGACTACCTGGCGACGCTTGCGCGGGCCATCGACCGCGCCCAGGTTGCCCACGGGATGCGCGTTGCGCTGGTCTCTTGTCCAAACACCATCGGCAACGCGGAGGCCGCGCGCTACACCTACCAGGAACGGCCCTATTTCGTCTGTGAACAGAAGGTGAACCCGAAGTCCGCCGTCGAGGTCGAGGCCTTTCTCGCCGGTCGCCGCCGGCAGTTCGCGGCGGTGGCTCACGCCGACGCGCTGGCCATCATCGACAGCGATCCGGGCGGCTACATCGGTTCGACGCGAGACGAGTTTGTCAGTTTGGTCAAGGGCCAAGTCGAGGCTTTCCGCTCGTTCAACCCCAAGGCCGAGTTTATCTACTGGATGCTGGCTGGCTGGGAGAACTACAACCGCTTCTGGGCCAAAGCGGTGGCGAATCCTGACGCCGCCGCCCACATGTGGTCGGACTGGACCGCGGACGAGTTCCCGGAGACGTTGGCCCTGATGCAGCGCGATATTCCGGAACCCTGGTCCGCGCTGTCTCTGCGGGCTGAGCATGACCAGGCCCTTACCAGCCTGAGTCTTGACGCCAAGAACATGTGGTTCCCCTACGGCGTCATCGAAGGCGAGCCGGTGTTTCCGTTGATGCGTTCAGTGCCGGAGAGCGTGGCGGGGTACTTGACGGCAGAACGGTTACAGCAGCATTCCCGCGGGGTGATGGCCAATGCCCAGACGCACTGCCTGCAACTTCCGCACATCTACCTGTTCGCGCACATCGCCCGCGGCGGTACCCTGCAGACGGCGGACTTCGGCGCCTTCGCCGAGCGCCTGCTGCCGGGGCTGAGTGAGCCCATCGTCGCCGCCTGGGGGGCACTGGATTCGCAGGATCCGGACCGGCAACGGCGCTGCGCCGCGGCCATCCGCCTCGCCACGCCGCCGTCGCCGCGGGTGGGAGACCTCGCCGGGTTGCTGTTCGGCAGCGCGACGCGCTTCCTCGATGACCTCTGCGCCAACCTCGAATTGCGGGCCACGTTGGTGGATCTCAACCGGGCGGTCGCGGCAGGAACCGCGGTCCCCGCGGCCATTGGCCAGGCGCTGGCGCGGCTCCGGGCTTACGGCGCGCGCACGGGCTTTGTGGACGCCTACGGCGGTCCTCTCTACACCGAGCTCAACGAAGCCCTCGCGAAGCTGCACGATCCGGGACTGGATCACGTCCTGCAGGACTTCCACCGTTGGGGCGACCCGCGTTTGCGCAACGGCATCTTCCCGCGGCTTCTGGATGCCATGGACGCCTACTGCCGCGGCGCCTGACCTCAGGGCGTGACGTAGCTCGACCGGAGCGCTGACTTCGCCGCCGCCGTCTGTTATCGCCGTTCCTTCGTTTGCCCGCCGGGTCACCCGGCACGATCGTGCGTACCGACCAGTCGGTACGGAGATCTCCTGGAAGAAGAAGCCGCCGCAATGGCACGCCCTCACGGAACGCGCGAACGCCTCCTCAAGGTGAGCCACGACCTCGCTCGTCTCAAGGGCTTTGACCGCTGTGGTTGCCTCTGAACCCGTGTCTGTCAAGGTGTGTCGGCGTCCGCATGCTGACGTCTGTCGCGTAACCGCCATAACGGAAAGGAGCGAACCGTGAAAGTGCTTGGGATCTCAGGAAGCCCCCGCAAGGGCTCGACCACGGATCAACTCGTCCTGGCAGTTCTGTCAGGAGTCGAGGGCTGCGACACCGAGTTCGTGTCGCTTGCCGGTCGGCGGATCGGGCCGTGTATCGCCTGCCTTGGATGCGTCGATGACAATGTCTGCAAGGTCAAAGACGACATGGTCGCGCTACGCTCGCAGATTGTCGAGGCGGACGCCTATGTGATTGGCGGCGCAAACTACTTCTCGACGCTCAATGGTCTGACGCATGTCTTCCTCGAGCGCTTCTACCAGTTCCGGCATCAAGAGGGAAAGGCGGTCGCCGGTAAGCTCGGTGTGGCTGTCGGCGTAGGGGGCAGCAATGGGGATCGCGTGGTGGATAGCATCAAGACCTTCTTCCAGTACAACCAAGTCGAGTGCGTAGGCGGTCTGTCGGCACAGGGCCCAGCCTGCTGCTTCACGTGCGGCTATGGCGAAACCTGCAAGGTTGGTGCGATCCACATGTTCTTCGGTCCTGGGACGAAGATCACTCCCGAGATGACGCCGGATCTGGAGAAGCAGCGCGACAAACTCGAGCAGGCCAAAGGGCTCGGCTTGGCACTCTCGCAGCGTCTGCGGCGATTCGCCGCAGGCACGTGAGTTGTGACTGCCAATAGCCGTCGACCGTGCGTCAGCGTCCATCCTCAGGCGCTGGCTTGAGCGGCGCTTCGTGCCCCCGTGCCAGCGCGCCGTGGCGGCCCACGTCACATCGCGTTCTTTGCCCTCAGCGGAAGAGGGCGAAGGTCTTGGGCGGGGTACCGGTCCAGGCGTAGTAGAGAGCGCCGATGATCATGGGCACGAGGCAGGCCAGCATCTCGCCGGCGATGAGGCCGATCATCAGGGGTCTGAGGCGGGCGTACAGGGCGGCGCCTCCGTACTTGGTGACGGACTTCTTGATCAGCCAGCCGATGAAGAAGGAGAAGCCCAGTACACAACTCTGCCAGGTCCCGAGTACCAGGAACAGCAGAGGGTGGATGGGCCACCAGGCGAAACGGTGCCGGCAGAGGGTAAAGAGGATGACCAGGGCGAAGGTAGTGGCGAAGGCGATCAGGCTTGCCGGCGCCGCGGAGGCCTGGCGGAAGCGCTGCCAGGGTGACCTATCATCCACGGCCGGCAGGGCCGCCTGGGCCGACAGGGCCTGCCGGACCTGGCTGCTGGCGTCGAAGGCGAAGTGCGGCACGGACCACATTGTCCAACCGTCGCCCGTGCGGATGGCCCCGTGCTGGTACTGCAGGTAGATGGTGGCGGGGACCCCGACCGCCAGGCCGATGGCCAGGGCGGTGACGCCGCAGAGCGCGAGCCGCCCCAGACGGCAACGGGCCTGGTCGGTGATGCGCAGGGCCGAGACGACGTAGGGCATGAAGGCCTCGCGGGGATCGATCAGCAACACCGAGGAGAGCATGGCCATGATCAGCATCTGGTCAGGGCCGATCGCTTTCGTCCCCAGGAAGCCCCAGAGTACGGCGCATGGGAAGAAGTAGGAGTGCAGGTAGAAGACGCCGGCCTCGGCCAGGAGGCGGCTGATGACGACCAGCAGAACCACCATGATCAGCGCGTAGAGCAGCCCAAATGGCCATTGCAGCCCGACGCGTGACATCTGCATGACGAACAGGGCGATCGCCGCCAGGAAGGCGCGGGCACCCCACACGGCCGAGGTCTCCACCACATCGCCCGCAGACAGGCCCACTGAGCGCCGGAAGACGTTGCTGTAGTAACGCCTGCCGCTGTACGCCAGGACCAGGAACATGCCGCAGTAGGCGCCCGCGTACAGGAAATTGCTGGCATGCGGCAGCAGCATCGGGCCGTTGATGGCGACGCCGTACCCGGCCAGCGCCCCGGTCACCGCGCCGAAGACGTAGGGTGCCAGACCCAGCGACAGGGCGACGTCGGAACTGAGGAAGTAGGCGAAGCCGATGACGGTGAAGTAGAGGGTCGGGTTGAACATCTGCCAGACGGCGATTCCCGAGCGGTTGTAGACCGGGAACAGTTCGAGGAACGGCGTGAAGCTGAGTTGGGTGCGAAACGGGATCAGGGTCTCTGGCCACCAGGCGCAGGCGTAGTTGTTCATATGCACCAGGAAGACCGTTGCCGCCCCCAGCCAGAACAGCCGGTTGCGGAAGACCGGGCTCGGGCGCCCCGCGGCGTCCGGGAGCAGCGCGGCGGCGAACTCGATGGTGGGGTAGGGAAGCCGCTCGTGACTGGCCCACTGGCGGTGGATCACCAGCGACAGCCCCGCCGCGCCGATGCAGATGGTCATGATCAGGGGCAACCAGAAGCACAGGGTTCGACGCCAGGCGCCCCAGGGGACATCCACGAAGCGGATGGGCTCATCGCCGACGGCGATGCTGTTGACGAAGCCCTCCAGCGCCTGCGCGCCGCCGGTCCCCAGAGCCTGGTCGTAGGCCGGATCGGCCAGCATCGTCGGCGGGGCCTGCCGCAGCACGGCCGGCAGGCGTGGGGCCAGGGCCTCGGCGAGGGCGACGTCGAGGAACGCCCGGGTGAGATCGCGCGCGGCCTCAGCGTCCAGGTCGCCAACCTGGGTGCGTAGCCGTTGCGCGTAGGGGGGCAGGGGGGAAACGCCCTGGCGGATCGCGGCGGCAGCGGCCGGGTTCTCGAGCAACGCATTGAGGCCGGCCAGCACCTGCTGACAGGTTGCCGCGCTCGGCGGCTCCGCCAGCGGCTCGGCGCGCAGCGCGGCCAGCAGGTCAGGAGTGGCGAGGGTGCGCAGAGCGCGCCATTCCCCACTCGCGCCGGTCAGGTGGTGCGCCAGTTGCTGGCGGAGGCGCGAGGCATCGGTCACCTGCTCGGGCTGGATGGCCGCCGGTTGGCCTTGCCACCCTGGGGTCGTCTTGGCGTAGTGGTGGGGCAGCATCAGGAAGGTCGTGAACTGATGCATGAGACCCCGCCCCGGCACATAGCAGGCGCAGAGCACCAACGCCACGATCACCGAGAGCTCGCTGCCCCGCAGAGCCGCCCCCTGCCCGAGCCGCTGCAGCAGGGGGTTGACCAGCATCATGAACAACACCAGCCCGCCGAAGACGGTCACCGGCAGGAAGTTCCCGACCAAAAAGGTACCGCCCATCACCA
Organism: uncultured Victivallales bacterium; assembly: GCA_903837355.1. Lineage (GTDB taxonomy): Bacteria > Verrucomicrobiota > Lentisphaeria > Oligosphaerales > JAFGRS01 > CAILUI01. The sequence goes on along the minus strand of CAILUI010000217.1, from coordinate 25,285 downwards.
TGTCGTTGAAGAAGGTGAAGGCGCACAGTAGGGCCGCCCCGAGCAGTCCGAGAACAACGGCACGAACGGTCATCGTGTCTCCTTGGCGGCTGGCTGGGCAGGCTCAGGACTGAGTCCGGCCGGGGACCCCAGGGGGCCGCCGGCAACGGGCGCGCCAACGGGCCGCGAGGCGGCGGTCTCGCGAGTTCGTCGTGGGCGCGCCAGTAGTATAGCGCCAAGCGGCAATGGGGGCGCGTCGGCGGCGCCGCCGGGAGGTCGCAAGGCTGCTTCCGCCGCGGTACAAGTCGCTGGCTTGCGGGTCGGGGTATGCGCCTCAGGGCGGTTCCGTTTTCCCAACGACCATCGGTGTTGGTCACCGGCACGGTGAAAGCGTGAGAGCGTGATTGCGTGAGGCTTACGGCGCGTGTGCCGGCCGTCTGTCACGAATCCACGCTTTCACGTTCTCACGCGCTCACCCGTAGCGGGAACCGCGATCTTGGAACAGCCCTGTATGCGCCTGCGGCAGCGTTGCACTACTCCGCGACCGGGATTACGGTTCGGGGTGTCTGCCACGAGGCACAGCCCGCAGAGTCGCAGGCGGGGTCCCGGGCCTCGCGACAGGGAAAGAGGATGACGATGGCCATTCTGAGCTGGGATGACGGCGCTGGGCACCATGAGCTCCCGTTGCGCGGCGATACCTGCCGTTGCGGCCGCTCCGCCGATAACGATGCCCGCCTTGCCGACCACAGCGTCTCTCGCCGCCATGCCATCGTCTTCCGCGTTCCGCAGGGGTGGTGTGTCCGTGACGGCGGCAGTCAGAATGGCACTCGGGTGAACGGATCCCAGGCCAGCGACAGCGTCCTCCGCGACGGTGACGAACTGCAACTCGGCGACATTCGGATCCTCTTTCGTGATCCGCCCGCCGACGTGGAACCCACGTCCGCGCGGATGCTGGCGGGAACAGGGCAGGGAACTCTCGATGACGATGGCAGCATCGTTCTGAATGCGGAGCTGATCTCGCACGGGATGTCCACCGCCTCTTCCGGGGCGCAGTTGTGGGCACCCGAAGCCGCGGCGGCTCTGGCGGGCCTGGTGAACGTTGCCGAGAGCCTGCTCCGGCTGACGTCGATGGAGGAGCTGTTCGAGCGTGTGGTGCATTTGGTGTTCGCCCACGTTCCTGTGGAGAACGTGTTCCTCCTGCTCCACGATGCGAAGACCGACACCTTGGTGCCGAAGCTGGCCCGGCACCAGTCCGGCGCCGAGGCCATCGGTACGATCAGCACGGACATTGCTCTGCGGGCCTTGCGGCGGCGCGAATCGATCCTCACGCTGGACGCTCAGGACGACCCGCGTTTCGGCGGAGAGAGCATCTTCGTTCAGGGGATTTGCTCCGTCATGTGCGTGCCCTTGTGGGCCGGCGACGCCACGGTCGGGGTGGTGTTTGCGGACTCCAAGACGCGCCGCGTGCGTCTCGACGAGCACCATCTGCACTTCCTTACTCTGCTCGCCCATGTCGCGGCGGCGGCGATCGAGCAGGCTCGTCTGCGGACGCGGGTGCAGGAGGAGGCGGCCCTCCGTGAACAGCTCATGCGCTACCACTCGCCCAGCCTGGTCGAGCGCATCGTGGCCGGCCAGAGCAAGGGACTCCTGGAGCCTACGGAGCGCGAGGTGACCGTTCTGTTTGCCGACATTGTCGGCTTTTCCACGCGTAGCGAGGGCATGCCGCCGCGGGACGTGGCCCGCTTCCTGAACCGTTTCTTCTCGGATATGGTGGACATCATCTTCGACCATGAAGGGACCCTGGACAAGTTCATCGGTGACGCAGTCATGGCCATTTTTGGCGCTCCCGCCGACGTTCCTGACCACGCCGCGCGGGCCGTCCAGTGCGCTCTGGCGATGCGGCGGCACCTGCTTGAGCGCAATGCGGCGACGCAGCTCGAGGATGAGGATGTCCACGTCCGCATCGGGATCAATACCGGTCTGGTGGTGGCGGGGGATATCGGTTCGGCGCGCCGGGTGGAGTACACCGTGGTCGGCAACACGGTCAACATCGCGGCGCGTCTCCAGGCTCTGGTCGCGAAACCGGGCAGCATCGTTATTGGGGAGGCGACCCAGCGGGCTCTAGGCGGTCGTTTCCCGACCGTTGATCTGGGCCAGCAGGTACTCAAAGGGATCGTGCAGCCCGTACGGGCATTCGACGTGCTGCTCTGAGGGCGCGGCGCGGCCTGGCTCAGCGCAGCACCGCAAGGTCGCCTTTGCCGAGCTTCGCCGCCGCGCTGGCGGGACGGATATCGACCACGCACTGGCGGTCGTCGAGGCGGACGACCACCCCCTCCACCAGTGCCGCCGAGCCCCGTTCGCCGTCAGCCGTGGCGCTGCGATCCCCCGCGGCGCTCGCCTCCGCTTCGACCGTGATGGGCTCGGCCAACAGCGGGTCGTTCTGCTTTGCCGCAGGGATGAAGATGAAGCGCATCTGCGAATTCTTCGCTGCCGTCGTTCAGGCGTACGCCCGTCAGTTTGATGCCGCCCCGGCCGTGCACTTCCACCTCGAGGAAATACTCTTCTGTCGTCACCGCGGTGCGCTCTTTACGACGACCCGCCGCGGGTCCGTCCCGCCTTCGGCAGCCTTGCCATTGATGAGCACGCTGGCCAGTTCGCGGTCGTCGCTGACCAGGACCTCGGCTTCGGCGTGACCGGTTCGTCACCTTCTCCACGAACTTCCCCACCGTGAACTGGAACCACTCGCTCTCTGCCGCGCCGAGTTGCGCCCCGAGGCGGTAGGTAGCATCGGCCAGGAACCTGACTCCGGTGACCCCGGTGGCGGCGTCGGGGCCGACGCTCCAGGCGTGGCTGTATTGGCTGCTGGGTGCGCCCACGAGGCTGACGCCTGCCGGCAGTTCGAAAACGATGTGGGTCAGCGGCCTCGGGACGCCGCCCCGCGAAGCGCTGGTAAAGCGGTAGGTGTAGGTGTCGTCGCCGTTGGCGATGACGTAGTTGACACAGTGCTGGAAGCTCAAGCTGTCCTGGATCCAGAGCGGGCCGGAAGGCGGTGCCACCGGCGTCGTGCAGATGGCCCGTTCCCGCGCCGCGTCGGCGGCCACCTGGAAGGCTGCGAACAGGCTGTTATCGGTGCGGGTGAGTTCGTGGAAGAGGGTGGAAACGAAGTATTCGCCGTCCGGGTTCAGCTCGCCGGCCTGGCTGGCGCCACGGTATGAGGACTCCCAGGTGTCGGCCGCCGCGATCACGATGCGCTTGTTGGCGGAAAGGGTACGGATGAAGCTGCCGGAGTGGCACGAACCGAGGACGACGACCACCTGCTGCTGTCGGGCCACCGGGTCGGTGAGCTTCACGTCCTGCAACGTGTCCAGCATGCGGTCCAGTGCGGTCGGTGTCAGCAGGTCACGGCCGATATGGAAGGCGCCGATGCTGCCGTGGTTGACGAGGACGATGTACAGGGGTGCCGGCGCGGCATTCATGCGGGCGCTCGCCCAGCCGGTGATCGCCGTCTCCAGGGCCGCCAGCGAGGGCGTGCCATCCCGCTCCGGGGCCGCCACCGCCGTCTGACCGTTGAGCAGGGCTTCCTGCTGGCCAGCAGGGCTCTGCCACCGCACTCCATATGCCACCGTTCCCGGCATCGTCCAGACGCGAGGCGGACTCAGCAGCTTTGTGCTACGGTATGGCGTCGTGGTGCGCGAAGCTGGTCGTGGCCGGGGTCGCTCGTCAGCGCTATGAGGCCACGGCCCGTGCGGTGTGGGTGGTGACGGACCAGGCGGAGCTGGCGCGACTGGCCATTGCGGATACGGACGTGGAGGTCCGGCGTCTGGCCGTCGGTCAGTTGGTCGATGTGAAACTGCTCAAGAAGGTCTACGCGGAGGCGACCGACGTCGAGGTGCGCGTGATCGTGGTGTGGAAGCTGCTTGGCGTCGTACCGCTAGAGGATGACGACCCCGCGGCGCTGCGCGTCGCGGTCAAGGCGAGCCAGGCGGTCAAGGAGCAGACGTTCGACCTCGGCAACGGGGTGACCATGGAGTTCGTCTGGTGTCCACCGGGCGAGTTCATCATGGGCAGTCCGGTCGGCGAGAGCGGGCGCGATAGCGACGAGGTGCAGCATCGCGTCACCCTGACCAAGGGCTTCTGGCTGGGCAAGTATGAGGTGACGCAGGAGCAGTGGCAGCAGGTCATGGGCGGCAATCCGCCGAAGTTCAGGGACGCCGGGCTGCGGGCGCCGGTGGAACAGGTCAGTTGGGACGACTGCCAGGGCTTTGCCGCCAAGCTGAACGCCCGTGCGAATGGGTCGTCTGCTGCGTGGGGAAGAGAGTTCCGCCTGCCTACCGAAGCGGCAGTTGGGCCTCGTGGCATCAGGGCGTCTTGAGCCGAACGGATGGGAAGTAGGTGCGGAACCGGTCGCTGTCGGCAGTGGCGATGTCCCAGCCCATGATCTTGGCGTGGGCCCCGATGAAGAAGTCCGGCAGCGGCACGGCTGCAGTTGCCAGGCCGGACTGGGAGCGCCTTCGAGCACCGTAACGCCGATAGGCTTCCGAGCAGACTTCGGCGGCAGCCGAAGGGACGTCCAGGATCTCCACGCCCCAGCTCCGGATCCGGTCGGCGACGGTTTCCGGCTCAGCGTCACCCACACAGATTTCGGCCAACCCTACGGCGTTGATTGCGGCACCGTCCCCGGTGACCGCAGCGACGATTACTTCCTTTGCCCATGCCGCGTGGGGCGAGGCCGGGTCACACGCATAGACAAGCACGTTGGTGTCCAGCAGCGTCATGGTTCGCGGGTCATGCGCCGCAATTCTTCCCAGGACATCCTTGGCCGCAACGGCGCCTTCTCCATCGCCGCGAGGCAATCTCGTCGGTCCATGGACTCCACTCTCACCGGACGCTCGAGGCGAACCAGAAGCAGTCGCCCGGGGCTCTGGCACTGGACATCATAGACCTCACCGGGTTTCCCCGGGCGCACCACGATCCGCTTCTTGGCATCCACCAAGGCCGTATTCATAGTGGGAATATCCCACTTCTTGCTGCCCCTGTCAAGACTTCCAGTACTACGTCGAGCTCGAGCTCAAGCTCAAGCTGATGGGCCGGTGACCGGCCGGTGCGCTGTCCGCCTGGCCGAGCCCTCGCCAAGTGCATGACCCGAAGCTACGGTACCCAGCCAGTGTCGGTCCATCGCTACTCAGGGCCCCCGCGGTCAGGGCGGTCAGTCGGGCAAACACAGGAGATCCGCAGATGGCGAAGATTCTGAAGCCGAACATCCTCTTCCTGGGCATCGACTCGTTGCGGCGGGACCACCTGTCCTGCTACGGGTACCCTCGCCTCACCAGCCCCCACATCGACCGTCTGGCCGCCGAAGGGACGCTGTTTGAGGACAGCTTCAGCCCGCATATCCCGACTCCGCCTGGCTACGCCGGCATGCTCTGCGGCCGCGATGTCTTCGGGACTGACCGGGTGTCGCTGCGCGAGAAGGGCCCGATCATGGATGCCATCCCGACCCTGCCGGAGATGCTGCGCGAGCAAGGCTATCGCTCGATCGGCGTCGGCCTCGACACCTGGCTGGTGAAGGGGTTCGATGAGTACCACGGTTTTCCCGGCTCGTGGGGCCCCTGGGAAGACCGGCCGCTGCGCAAAGCGGAGGAGCTGAACAAGGTCACCTTGCCCCTGCTCGACCGTCTGGCCGGCGGCGAGGAGCCCTGGCTGCTCTTCCTGCGGCACATGGATCCACACGCGCCCTATCTGCCGCCGGCGCCGTTCGACGGGATGTTCTACCAGGGCGACCCCTGCGCACCGGGAAACCGCAGCATGGATCCGGTGTTTGCCTTCAAGCCCTTCTCCGAGTTTCTGCGCTCGTGGATGCCGCCGGGGATTACGGACAAGGAGTATGTCATCGCCCAGTATGACGGCGAGGTGGCCTACATGGACGCCTGCATCCAGCAGATCTTTGAGCGACTGAAGGCCCTGGGGCAGTGGGAGAACACCCTGATCGTGATCACGGCAGACCACGGCGAGACGCTCTACGACCACGGCATCTTCTTCGACCACCACAGCCTGTACGAGCCGACCCTGATGGTGCCAATGATCTACCACTGGCCGGGGCACGTGCCCGCCGGCAAGCGCGTTCGCGGGATGGTGCAGCTCATGGACATCGTGCCCTCCATCTTCGAACTCATGGGCTGGAAGGCGATGACGAAGAAGCAGCAGTTCGACGGCAAGAGCGTCTGGCCGCTGCAGCGGGGCGAAGCGTCGGAGAGCTACGCCGAGCTGCTGATCAGCGAGTGCACCTGGATGCGCAAGCACGGCCTGCGCACCCACGAGTGGAAGTTCATCGAGGCGTTGGAGCCCGATTTCCACGGCCTGCCCAAGCACGAGCTCTACAACCTGATTTCGGATCCGGGCGAGTCGGTGAACCTGGCGGACGTCGAGCCCGCGGTCCTGAATCTGCTCCGCGAGCGCATGCTGGCACACATCGCTCGCCGCACGGCCGCGACCGGGCGCCCCGACCCGATCGAGCGCTTCCAGCTCGGCATGGGCCTCGCCATCGGCAGCGTCGCCAGCGCCAAGCAATTGCAGGAGAAGAAGTAAGGCGTGACAACGGCGGTAGTCCTGGCACTACCCGCCATCCGCAGGACCCGCAAGCTCCAGGAAACGGCTCACCGGCGCCTGCGCGCCTGGGGAGGTTCGCCCTCCAGGGGGACACGGCGGTGGGTAAGTGCTACGGGCGGCGCAGCACCAGCACCCAGTCGTGGTCCGTGGTGCCGAGGTCGAGGGCGGCTGTGGGTTGCACGGTGAGGCTCCGGGCGGCCTCGCTGTCGAGGTCGTACACCTGAGCCTGGAACGCTTGCCCGGCGGGCAGGTCCAGGCCCAGGTTCAGGGGCATGGGTCGACGCGTGCGCAGGTACATCTTTCCCGAGCGCGGCGGCTCCCAGAGCTCGACGGTGGCGAGATTGCGGACGTAGACCAGGACCTCTCGCCAGTCCTCCCGCGCCAGGAAGTGCAGTTGCCAGCCGGGGCCGGTCTGGAAGGGACGCGCGCTGGGCTCGGGCGGTGCGAACTCCGCCAGCGTGCAGGTCTTGGCGTACGCCTGCGGCGTGACCGTGAAATCGGTGTCGACGCCCAGGTTCAGGTAGTGATTGGCGTAGCGTCCCATCATGGCCATGTCCTTGGTGCCCTGGGGGGTCCGGTAGTGCTGGTCGTCGTCGAGCGGGTGCGTGACATCGATGCCGATCTCCGGCCGCTGGCGTTTGAAGGCGGCCAGGTCCAGGCGGCCCATGGCCTCGTGGGCCAGGCGGAACTCGCGGACCTCGGCGCCGCGGGCATTCCAGAAGAAGAGGCCGGGGTTGCCGTTGGTCAGCGCCATCCAGATGATGTCGCGCATCACCCAGCGCCTGACCTCGCGGTCGGGATGGCTGCCGAACTCGTCGCCGGCCGCCTCGCCCATGAAGCAGACGCCGGCCATGCGGCCGTAGCGGGTGAGCAGGTCAACCAGGGCGCCATAGTCCACCGCGGGCGTCGTCGTACCCGCCGGATAGAGGTGGTAGTTGTAGAAGCCGAGGCCGGCATTGCGCTGCCAGTAGAGCGGGTCACCGGTATGCAGGCCGCCCCCGCCGTGGCTCATCCCGACCAGGACCTCGGGATCGGCGCTGTGCAGGGTCTCGATGGCGTGGTTCACCCAGGCTGCCGGGGGGTTCACCATCTCGTTTTCCAGCTCATACGAGAAGATCTGCGGGTTGCCCCGCAGAGCTTGCGCCAGCTCGCGGGCATACTGGTCCTGGCAGGCGATGGCATCCGCGTCGGTGTAGCGCAGTCCGGCCGGCACCAGCGCCGTGCGGTCGACCAGGAAGCGCCGTTGGTGCGCCGGCAGGGCCGCGAGCTCGGTCGCCGCGTAGTGCGGCAATGCGTAGCGCTCGACGGCGCCGCGGTTGACGTAGACCGGCTTGGTGTAGTCTTCGTGGACCACCAGTTGGAAGCGCAGTTTGAACTCGCGGCTGAGATCGAGGTAGCGCACGGCCTCGGCGAACAGGGTCGGGTTGACGCGGCCGACGATGTCCATGGGCTCCATGCCGTCGGCGCGGTGGGTGCGGAGCATGAAGCGCATGGCGGTGACGCCGCTCTCGGCCAGGAAACGCATCCAGTCGCGCTTCTGCGCGTCGGTGGTGTCGGTGAACGACTGCAGGCGGCCCCACTCGCCGTCCGGCGTCGGGCTCTGGACCCAGTTGGCGTAGAAGCCGCCGAGGGGCACAAAGGGCCGCCCAGCGGCGTCCGCGAAGTAGCCATTGGGCAGGACGTGGATGGGGTCGGGGCGGGGGCCGGGGGCCAGGTAGATGAGCGGGGCCGAGGTCCCGCGCAGGCCCTCGTTATCCTCCACCTCCAGCCGCCACACCCAGCACTGCGCCGGGTCCAGGCTGACCGTCACCTGCGCGGCGCCCTGGGCGTCGGTAAGTGCCTGTTGGGGCTCGACGGAAACGCCGGCGGGGACGCGGAACGAGAGGGTGCGGCCGGGCACTGGCAGGGCGTTACCGGCGGCGTCTTCAATCTGCACCTTAAGGCGCAGCGGCAGATCCGCCGGGTGCACCCGCAACGGCGTGTCCGGCAGGACGCGGCAGTGGTGGGGCGGACCGGGAATGGCGTCGAGACTCAGCGTGGCGGAGGCAGTGGCGGCGGCAGCCTCGAGGGTCAGGCGTTCGCTGGCCTGGCCGGCGCGGCGGCCGGCAACCAGCGTGACGGTGGCGCTGCCGTCGGAGCCGGTGAGTGCGCGGCGGGCCGTGGCCGACACCTCGAGGCTGGGTCCGCCAGCCGCGGCCAGGCGCCCGTCGGATGCGGAGGTGAGGCGCACGCTGACCGGCCAGCCGGCGACGCCTTGCCCCTGGGCGTCCAGCGCCTGCAGGGTGACGACGGCGGGGGTGCCGGCGACGATGGCGGGATGGGCGGTGGTGAGCTGTAGCCGCTGCGGGGGTTCGGTACCCGCCGGGCCGAGGCCCTCGAGGGCGCCGCGCGTGGCGACGATCTCGTTGGTGAGCTGGATCCCGTCGATCTCCACGTGTGCCTCGGCCACCTCGGAGGTGGGGTCGATGCGGAAGGCGCTGAGGATGCCACCCCAGCCCGCCTCATTGACGAGATCGATGCGGACCGTCTGCCAGCCCGTCCCGTAGACGCTGAACTCGTGGTGCAGGAGCTCGGTCGCCGTGCCGACGCGGGCGTAGAGGTCCCAGCGCGCTTCCGGGCAGGACTGGCGGAGGCGGAGGCGCAGGACGGGGTAGCGCTGCAGGTCGATGGCGACCGGTCGCCGACTGGTCGGGACCTGCCCCCACATGTCGCCCCAGATGAACCAGGGGTCGGTGGCGACATCCATGCTCAGCACCCCGTCTTTGACGACGCGGTTACGCACGAACTCGGGCTTGTTTCCCCATTGATCGATCTCCTCCAGGTCATCCTCGTTGAAGTCCCAGGCGTCGCCGTAGGTGGCGCTCGCATAGTCGATCTCGGCGCTGGCGGGCGCCTGGCTGCCGCCGCTCCAGGCGCTTTGCCGGAGGCGTGCGAAGAGCGGCGTGCTGGTATCGAGGGTGCTGACGCCGGCATAGAGCCAGGCGTCGCAACGAGTACCGGGGCGGGTATCCTCCGGGAGCGTCCAGATCAGCGTGTCGCCGTCGACCCGAGTGGGCAGCGGGGCCGCACCCGGCGTCGCGGTGTCGCTGGCGGGTACGAGCCGGAAACTGGCCGGATCCGGGATGCTGTCCAGGCCGAGGCTGGCGAGGTCGGCGGTCAGGGTCAGCGGCAGCCGTACCGTGGGGAAGGGCGCCGTGGCGGTGGCTGGGAGGCGGGCTTGGACGGGGCAACGGTAGCGCCAAGCGCCGTTCCACCAGTCCGGCCCGCAGGCAGAGGCGGCCAGGGGCGAGGGTGGCGCGGCGGTCTCCGGCTGCTCGGCGAGGGCGACGGCACGGGCGATATCGTCGGCGCTCAGCGCCTGGTCATAGATGTAGACCTCATCGAGGTCGGCCTCGGCGTAGTCCGGCGATGCGTCCGAGTCCCGGCCGATGTCGAGGGTGTCGCTGATCGGGCCCACCTCCAGGCGGAACCCCTGCTGATGCTGCGCCAAGGCGCCGTCGACATAGAGGCAGAACTGCCCGTCGTCGGCGCCGGAGTTGATGCCCTGCCAGGTGAGGGCGACGTGGTGCCAGGCCGTGGCGTTCCAGGCGCTGATATCCGCGGTCACCGCGATGGGGGCCGGGGCGGTGGCACCGTAGAGCACTGCCGTGAGGCGCCCGCCCTGGGCGGTCAGGCTCCAGCGGTTGTGCAGCCAGGCTTCCGTGACGTCAGGCCCGCCGTAGACGCAGAAGAGGGTGTGGTTACGCGCGTCGTCGCCCGCCCAGTCAGGGCGGATCCAGAAGGCGACGGTGCCGGCTTCGCGGCGCAGGTTGCCAGCGCTGGGCAGTCGGCAATCCGCCCGGATCGTGAGTGCCTGGCCACGGCGCCCGGGGACAAAGGCGAGGCCGGGACCAGCGCTCGTCGGCGCGCTGGCGGTCGGTCCTGGTGCGGGGGCGGCGAGGGCGGGTTGAGGGCTGCCGTCGAAGGGCAGGTAGAGCAGGGGTGAGGCCCCCCGCAACGCACAGCAGCCGCTCAGAAGCAGCAGAATCCCAAACGCAGCACACAGCGGGCGGACCATGGGTGATATTCCTCATCCAGGCGAAACCAACGTCCAGCCTCCGGCAGGTTGCCGACGGGAATCCAATATGGCCCGACAGGGGCGTTGGTGCGAGGGGTGTTGAGACGGTACCTTACCGCGCGTCTGCGGAGCTTCGGTTGAATAGGGTTAAGACGAGGGATAACCAAGCATGCGTGTACTTGGCATACACGACGGTCATAGCGCGTCTGCCGCGCTGCTCGAGGACGGTAAGGTACTGGCGGCGGTACAGGAGGAGCGCCTCACCCGCCAGAAGAACGAGGGCGGTTTCCCGCGACGCGCCATCCAGGACGTCCTGGACATGAGCGGGGTCAGCGCTGCCAGTCTGGACCAGGTGGCCTTCTCGGGATACGGCCGTACCACCTCGCTGTGCTCACGCGATGAGATCATCGCCGCCTTCGCCCGTCAGTTCCAGACTCGTCGCGCCGAGCCCTTCAAGGAGGTCGGGCGCACCCTGCGTCGTGTGCGGCGCGCCATCGCCCCGGTGTTTGAGCGGGAGCGGCAGGCAGAGAAGTTGCGGCTCAAGCAGGCCACGCGCATCCAGCCCCTGCTTGACCTGGGCCTGCCCGCGGCCAAGGTCACCTTCCTCGAGCACCACCTGTGCCACGCTTCAAGCGCCTACTACGGCTGCGGCAACCTGAGTGACGACATGCTGGTGCTGACCTGTGACGGGGCTGGCGATGGGGTCTGCGCCACCGTGCAGCGCGGGCGTGGTGGCCGGCTGGAGCGCCTGGCTCACGTGGGCGATGACGAGTCGGCGGCACTCCTCTACAGCCTGGTGACCTACATGCTGGGCTTTGTGCCGCTCGAACACGAATACAAGCTGATGGGCATGGCGCCTTACGCCGAGACCTCCGAGCGTTCGCGGCGGCTCTGTCGCCTGTTCCACTCGCTGTTCTCCTTCCCGACCCCGGACGCCATGGCCTGGCACCGCAACCCGGGCGTGCCGTCCGTCTTCGAACTGGCTTCGCGGCTGAAAGCTGACCTGGACTTCCAGCGTTTCGACGAGATCGCGGCAGGCTTGCAGCTCTTTGTCGAGGAGTTCTTCCTGGACTGGGTGCGGCGGGCGATTCGGGCCACCGGCATCGGCCGGGTCGCCCTGGGTGGCGGGCTGTTCATGAACGTGAAGTTGAACCAGCGCATCATGGAGTTGCCCGAGGTCGAGTCGATCTTCATCTTCCCATCCTGCGCGGACGAGAGCAATTCGATCGGTGCCGCCTACGCCGCCTATGGGCAGTCGTGCGCCGCCGCGGGCCGCGGCCTGGAGCTGCCGCCGCTGGGTCCGGCCTACTGGGGACGCGCCTTCACCTCCGCCGACGCCAAGCAGGCGATCGACGCTTACCCCTTCAGCAAGTCGATCCGGGTCAGCCGTTGCGACGATATCGAGGCCCGCTGTGCCGAGTTGCTGGCCGGCCAGCAGGTCGTGGCTCGCTGTAAAGGCCGCATGGAGTTCGGGGCCCGGTCCCTTGGCAACCGCTCGATCCTGGCCAACCCGTCGCAGTGGCAGACCGTCCACGTCATCAATTCCATGATCAAGATGCGCGACTTCTGGATGCCCTTTGCGCCCTCCCTGATGGCCGAGCACCAGCATCAGTACGTGGTCAATCCGAAGCACGTCGCGGCGCCGTATATGATCCTCGCCTTCGACTCTCGTCCCGAGGTCTTCCAGTCGATCACGGCGGTGACCCACCCGTACGATCGGAGTTGCCGCCCGCAGATCGTGGAGAAGTCATGGAACCCGGACTACCACCGTCTGCTCGAGAAGTTCCGGGAGCGGACGGGGCAGGGGATCATCCTGAACACGTCGTTCAACCTGCACGGCTTCCCCATCGTCTATTCGCCCCGTGACGCCTTGGAGGTCTTCGACCGTTCCGGCCTGCGCTACCTGGCCGTCGAGGACTACCTGGTCGAAGAGACGTCACCGGCCGCCGGCGGCGAGTGAGGGGCGTCGTGTGGGGCGCTAGCCAGCGCGCCCCGCTGCGGGCGGGCGCTGCCGCCGACCAGCCAGGCGCAGGGCGTTCCGCCAGAGCTTCGGCTGGCCCAGGCAGCGCCACCAGGACAGGCGCCAGGCCCGCAGGAAGTAGCGGCGGAAATCCTGCGCTCGCCCCGCCTTCGCCGCGTAGTTGCTCCATTCCATCAGCTTGACGAACTCGAGGCGGTCCAGCGCCTTCCCGAGTAGTGCCACGACCGCGGGATCGGCGCGCAGGTGATCGATCAACCGCAGGCCTTGTCGCAAGACCCGCTCACTCTGGGCGTGCAGGCCGGCGTCGACCCGACCCAGGACGGCAACGCAGGTGCCGCAGAAGCGGAAAGGCAGGCGCGCCATCAGGCGCAGGAACAGCTCGACATCCTCATTGTTGGTCAGGTCGTCGCGGTAGGGGCCGCCCGCCAGGGCCAGGAGGTGGTGCCGGCGGAGCATGAAGTCGTTCGTGGAGAGGAAGGAATTCCCCAGGTAGGCCAAGGCGAAGTCCCGCGCTGCAGCGGGCAGGACGGCGGCGCGCGCGGTTAGCTCCGTGGCCGAGTTGCCGGGGCGGAGCAGGGGTCCCCAGGCAACACCATCGAAGTCGGGGTCGGCACGGAAGACTCCGAGTCGGGCCGTCAGGCTCCCCGGCAGCAACTGGTCGTCGGAATCCAGCATGCAGACGAACTCGGCACGGGCCTGCCGGATGCCATAGTTGCGTGCTGCCGCCGGGCCGCCATTGGCAGGCATGCGCAGGACGCGGAGGCGCGCACCGTGTTTCGCGGCGAGCCGCTCAGGGGTCCCATCCACCGAGCCGTCATCGACCACGATACACTCGCAGTCAGGAACGCCCTGGTCGAGGACCGACTCGACCGCCGCGTCGATGTGCGGCCAGCGATTGTAGGTCGGGATGACGACCGCCAGCAGCGGCACCCCGGCGGCAGGGGCGAGTTGTGGAGCCGATACCGGCACTGCGGTTCTGTCCTCCCGGTTCACGGCAAGCTTCCTTCCACGCCGCCGTCGGCGCTGCTGCGGCTACTGTACATGGTCAGCGCTGCCTGCGCGCGACCGCAAAGCCTACCGTGGACGACCGTGGAATGCAAACTCGCCGGTGGCCTTGACATCGTCCGGACACGGGGCATCTTAAGCCCCGCAGTTGGAAATATGGCAGAGTCGCTTCACGTGAAGCGCAGGGGAATCCGGTGAGAATCCGGAGCGGTCGCGCCACTGTGAGCGGGAACGAAACCCACGAGTGCCACTGTTCTGTCGTACGGCAGGATGGGAAGGCCGGGGAGTAGAGTTGCATCGGCAACGGGCCCGCGAGTCAGGATACCCTGTATCATCGGACGTCCTCGCGCCAGGGACGGTCGGATCCGCCGTGCACACCAAGCCGGTCGGCAATCCCTCCTCGCGGGATGGTCGGCCGGCTTTTTCTTTTTGGGGCCGGTGGGGCCGAGGACCGAGCACGGACAGAGGCCATGCCATGACACGCACGCACGAACGAACGAAGCAGGACACGGGCAGCAAGAAGGAGTCGTCGACATGCGTAGGCTATGGCCTCTGGCAAGTGCTCTCACCGGGATCTGCATGGCCGTCACGCCGCTTCGCGGGCAGGACACGACTGCCGTGGAGCCGCAGCAGATGGAGCCCGTGGTGGTTTCCGCGACGCGTACTGAAACCCCATTGAACCAACTCGGTCAGTCGGTGACGGTGGTCACGCGGCAGCAGATTGAGGAGACCCGGGCGACGGACCTCGGCGACCTCTTGCGGCAAGTGGTCGGGCTGGACGTGCGCACCAACGGGCAGCACTCCAGTTCGACCGCCATCGGTATCCGCGGCCTCTCCGGCTACCACACCAAGGTGCTGATCAATGGCATCGTGCTGCAGGACTCCTCCTCCCCGCAGCAGATGCCGATCCTGAACGACATCAATCTGAACGATGTCGAACGGATCGAGGTGGTGCGCGGGCCCGGCAGCACGACCTACGGCGCCAATGCCCTCGGTGGTGTCGTCAACATTATCACGCGCTCCGGGCAAGGCGCCGGCCGGACCTGCCCGGATGGGACGCCCAACCCGCTGCCGACGGGGAACCTTGGCTTCGAGTTCGGCAGCCATGGCCGTTTCCGCACGTCGGCCTCGGCCCGCGGCCAGTCCGGACCGGTGGACTACGCCGTGGGCTGGTTGCGCGAGAGTGAGAAGGGGATCTCGGCCATGGACACGGAGCTGAACGAGGACAACGATGCCTGGCGCAACCAGCAGGTGCAGGGCACCCTCGGCCTGCGTCTGGCACCGGGCCTTCGGCTCGAGGTCTTCGGCCGCTACAGCAGTTCGGACGAGGAGTACGACATGGGCTATCCCGCGTCGATGTACTCGCCAGCCACCCTCGACACGGGCGATACCCACAACCAGCGCTGGCAGAGCGGGCTGAGGTTGGCGGCAACGGACCTCTTCGACGGCCTGCTGGACTCCTCGGTCTCGGCCTCGGTCGCGGACCTCAGCCGGGGCTATCGGGACGCGGATGGCTGGAGCTACAACGACCGCTTCCAAGGCCGTACCAACCAGTACACCTGGCAGAACACCGTGCATCTGCATGAGCGCCTCGCGCTGACCCTGGGCCTGGATCACACTCAGGAATCGGCTCGCATCGAGGATGGTGGCGTGCCGGCGTGGTACATCGCGCCCTCCACTCCCATCGATGACCGCCACCGCACTACGGCGCTGTTCAGCGAGATCAAGGCTGAGCCCATCGACAACCTCTTCCTCAACGCCGGCGCGCGCTGGAATGACCACAGCGTCTTCGGGAACACCTGGACGTGGACCAGCGCCGCCGCCTACCACATCCCCAGCACGCGTACGCGCCTCAAAGTCTCGGCTGGCGAAGCCTACCGCGCCCCCAGCCTCTATGAGTTGTACGAACCGCAGTACGGCAACTCGTCCCTGCGGCCGGAAACCGGGACCTCCTGGGACGGCGGCTTCGAGCAGGATCTCGTCGGCGAGCGTCTGACCTTCGGCTCAACCTACTTCCGCAACCGCGTCAATGACTACATCGGCTTCGATATGGCCTCCTGGAAGTACGACCAGATCAGCGGCATCAAGGCCAATGGTCTGGAGAGCTTTGTGCGTTACCGCCCGATCCAGGACGTGACCCTGCAGTTGACCCATACCTATCAGCATACCAACGACATGGAGAAGGACGTAGCAGCGCTGGCCTTGCGGCCGAGCCACAAGGCGAGTGCCGCGGTTACCTGGCGCCCGCGCGGCGGCAAGCTGACCGTGAATCTGAACGGTGCGTACGTCGACGAACAGCATACGCTGTCCGGCGGCGGAGACCTGCTCGATGCCTACGTCCTGGCCAACGCGGTGGTCTCCTACCGCTTCACGGACTACCTTGAGGTCTACGGCAGGGTGCATAACCTGCTCAACGAGGACTACCAGACCGCACCCCACTACAACGAGTACGGCCGAGTTTACTATGCCGGCATCAATGTGTCGTTCTGAAACAGCACGGGTCGGCGCTACGGGTGGCAGCGGGGCGGCCAGGTCTGGGCTCCTGCATGTCTACACGGGTGACGGCAAGGGCAAGACCACGGCTGCCCTCGGCCTGGCCCTGCGTGCCCGTGGCGCCGGCCTGCGCGTTTTCGTCGGGCAGTTCGCCAAGGGCCGCGAATGCAGCGAGTTGACGGCCCTGGAGTCGTTGGGCGTGACCGTGCGGCAGTTCGGCCGGCCGCAGTTCATCCATGGTCCCCCGGCTGCGGCTGACCTGGCTCTGGCGCAGCAGGGGCTGGCGGAAGCGCGCGCCGTGCTCTCCAGTGGCGCCTTCGACCTGGTGATTCTCGACGAGGCCAGCGTGGCGGTGCAGTGCGGGCTGTTTGCGGTCAACGAACTCCTCGACGTGCTGGCGGCCCGCGCCACCACCGTCGAAGCCGTAGTGACGGGCCGCGGGGCACCCCCCAAGCTCGTCGAGTGCGCCGATCTGGTCACTGAGATGCGTGAGGTCAAGCATTACTACCGCAATGGTATACAAGCCCGCAAGGGCATCGAAGACTGAGCCGTCCGCGGCGGGCGGCCGGGGCTGGCCCGGCCGCTGTGCGGCGGTAGCGCTGGCTCTGATCCTGCTCGGCTGCGGCCGGCAGCCCTCGGCGGCACCCAGCGCCACGGCGCCGGAGGCCGCGCGGCCCAGCGCCCGCATCGTGTCGTTGGCGCCGTCGATCACCGAGACTCTGTACGCTCTCGACCTCGGGTCACGCGTGGTCGGTGTGACCTCGTACTGCGACTACCCGCCCGAGGCGGCGACCAAGCCGAAAGTGGGCGCTCTGCTGGACCCGAATGTCGAAGCCGTGCTGGCGCTGCGTCCGGATCTGGTGATCCTGTTCGCGAGTCATGGTGCGGCGCTGAGCGCCTTGGCCGTCCTGGAGATCCCCTGCCTGACCGTGTCCGGGGACACCATGGAACAGATTCTCACCAGCATTCAGACGATCGCCACGGCCTGTGCCTGCCCGGAGCGTGGGGCGGCGCTGACCACGTCCCTGCGGCGGCGCATCGACGCCGTCGCCAGCCGGCCACGCCCGGTTGTGCTGCCGCGGGTCCTGGTCTCGGTCGGTCGCAGCATGGGCAGCGGCCGCTTACAGGATGTCTACGTAGCTGGCGAGGATGGCTTTTTCAGTGAGTTGATCCGTCTGGCCGGGGGACGCAACGCCTGTCCCGAGCAGACGATCCGTTTCCCGATGGTGTCGCCCGAGGGCATCCAGGAGATGAACCCGGACGTCATCATCGAGTTGGCCGCTGACCTCGACAGGCTCGGGTTGACCGCGGCCGATGTGGTCCGGGAATGGAGTGCGGTGAGCGAGGTGCCGGCGGTGCGGCGCGGCCAGGTCCATGTCTTTACTGAGGACTATGTTACCGTGCCCGGGCCGCGGTTCGTGCTCCTGCTCGAGCAGATGGCGGCGGCCATCGCGGCGGCGCCGCCGGCGGCGGGCGGTGGGACGCCAGGCGGCGGGCCGTGAGCAACGGCACGGCCATCCGGGTCCGCAACCTGCAGTGCCGTCTCGGCGGTCGAGCGGTGCTGACGGATATCTCCCTGGACATCGCGGCGGGCGAGTTCGTCTCCATCATCGGCCCCAACGGTGCGGGCAAGAGCACCCTGGTGAAGTGTCTCAACGGTGTCCTGCGCGAATGGGGAGGCGACGTCGAGCTCGAGGGTCTGGACGTCCGCTCCGGGGCGCCCCGCGAGATTGCCCGACGCGCCGCCTACGTGCCGCAGATCCACAGCACCTCGATGGCCTTCCCCGTTGCCGAGTTCCTGATGATGAGCCGCTACGCCCGGCGCGGGCCCTTCTCAGCGCCGGGGCGGACCGACTTCGAGGCGGTCGATCGGGCCTTGGAGCTGACCCACACCAGCGATCTGCGGGAGCGCTCGCTGAACACGCTCAGCGGCGGCGAAAGCCAGAAGATCTACATCGCCGCGGCGCTGGCCCAGGAGACGCCCATCCTCCTGCTCGACGAACCGATCACCTTCCTCGACCCGCGCTACCAGCACGAGGTGAATCTGCTGCTCAAACGACTGAACCGCGAGCAGGGCCTGACCGTGGTCAGCGTCTCGCACGATATCAACAGCGCGGTGCTGAGCTCGCACCGTATCCTGGGGCTGAAGGCGGGCCGGAACGTCTTCCTTGATCGGGTCGAGGCCCTGATGCAGCCTGGCCAGTTGACCGCGATTTTCGATACGGACTTCCTTTTCGTCGCGCACCCCGAATCCGGGCAGCCCCTGGTGGTCCCGCGGCACTGAGCACGGAAGGCAGAGCCAGCATGAGCGTACGCATGAGCCCCAAGACCCTCCAGGCGATCCTGGCGCTCAGCGGGGTGCTGATGCTGGTTGTGGCCCCCTTCGTGGGCATGATCCACGTGCCGTGGGACGCTCTCTGGGATGCCGGAGCCTATCCGGCCGAGCACCGGCTGTTCTGGCTGTTGCGCGTGCCACGTGTTCTGACGGCGTTTCTGGCCGGCAGTGCCCTGGCTCTGAGTGGCATGAGTTTCCAGGCCCTGTTCCGTAACGCACTGGCCACGCCCTACACGCTGGGCGTGTCCAGCGGGGCATCGCTCGGGGTAGCACTCTGCGTGCAGTTCGGTGTCGGTATGGGCCTGACGGGGTACTCCATCCAAAGCCTGGCGGCGTTGGTGGGTGCCGTCCTCGCCATCGCCATGGTCTATGGGTTGACGCGCTTGCGCGGCGGTTGCTCGTCGGCCACCATGCTGCTGGCGGGCGTGGCGGTGAGCACGACCTTCTCCAGCCTGATCCTGTTCCTGCAGTACGTCAGCGACTTCGCGAACTCGTTCCGCATCGTGCGCTGGCTGATGGGCGGCGTGGCCACCACGGGTTACCAGTCCGTCGTCCCGCTCGCCGTGCTGGCCGGCTCGGGCATCCTGGTCTCTCTGGCTTACCTGCGCGAGCTGGATCTGCTGACGGTTGGTGAGGAATTCGCGGCCAGCCGCGGCGTGGCCGTCAACCGCACCAAACTGATCGTCTTTCTGGGGGTTTCGCTGATGGTTGGCGGCGTGGTCGCGGTCTGTGGTCCGATCGGCTTCGTGGGCATGGTCTGCCCGCACCTCTGCCGGTTGCTGACCGGCGGTACACACCGCAATCTGGCGCCGGCGACGTTCCTGTTCGGGGGCACCTTCCTGCTGCTCTGCGACACCGTGGCGCGGGTGCTGGTGGCGCCGGCGGAGATGCCGGTGGGGGTGATCACGGCCCTGCTCGGGGGACCGTTCTTCCTCTGGCTGCTTTTCCGCCGGGCCGCGCCGGATCTGTAGAGCGGGCGGCGGCCCCTCAGTCGATCTGGGGCAGGGGGGTTGTCGCTACGGGTCCGGCGGGCTCGGGTGTGGCCGACAGGCGGGTGGGGTCGAAGTTCTGCTGCTCGAGCACATCGGAGCCCGTGAGCGGCACGAAGCGCGGCGAGACGAACTGTGGGTGCGGGCTGAACAGCTCGTGCAGCATCTCCTCGATCTGGTCGTTGGTGACCACCTTCTGGGTCTCCTGCAGGTGCAGGTCGATGTCGTTGGCCAGGTCCTCGCAGTTCTGGTAGCGCTCGGCGGGATCCTCTCGGAGGCAGCGGTCGCAGATGGCGGCGCAACGCTCGCTGATGTGCCCCAGGTCCGGCAGCACGGAACGCGCCATCTTGCGCCGGATGCGGTCGCGGGCGTCGCTCTCATGGACCTCCAGGCCAAAGCGGTCGGTGTTGGTGAACAGCAGGTACATCAGCAGCCCGATGTTGTAGATGTCGCAGCGCCGGTCCAGCTTGCCGCC
Source organism: uncultured Victivallales bacterium (assembly GCA_903837355.1). Taxonomy (GTDB): domain Bacteria; phylum Verrucomicrobiota; class Lentisphaeria; order Oligosphaerales; family JAFGRS01; genus CAILUI01. The sequence continues at coordinate 5,365 of CAILUI010000217.1, read as the reverse complement.
GCTGAGTTGCTCCGGGGCGCAGTAGCGCAGATTCCCGGCGTGCAGGAAGCCGACGCCACCGCCCTTCCGGGTTGGCAGCGCGATACCGAAGTCGGAGACCTTGATGCGGCCGAAACGGTCCACCAGGATGTTCTCCGGCGAGACGTCGCGGTGCACCAGTTCCTGGCGCTCGCCCGCCTCGTCCTGGTAGTCATGCACGTACTGCAGGCCGCGGGCGACGCGGGCGAGGCTGTACATAGAGATGTCCTGGTGCAGGACGATGCGTACCTGCCGCAGCCGGTCCACGATCTGGCGCAGGTTCCAGCCGTCGATGTACTGCATGACCGAGAAGTAGACCGTGTGGCCGCGCAGCCGCCGTCCCTGGCGGAGACCGCCCTTGCCATCGTCAGCCTGGATGACCTCGGACTCCAGGCGGTAGACGGAGATGAGGTTGGGGTGGTTGAACAGGATACTGAGCTGGACCTCGCGCAGGAACTGCGCCAGGCGTTGCGGGTCGAGGCTGTCTTTGACGAACTTCAACACCACCGGCCGCTTGAGATCGGCCGCACTGAGTTCGTGGGCGAGGAAGGTGACGCCCATGCCGCCTTCACCCAGTTGCCGGATGATCTCGTAGCGCGCTTGCGAAAAGAGCACCGACCCCGGCATGCGCATGTTCTGCTTAAGCTCGATATAGCGCTGCCGCAGATCGTGCGACGTGTAACTCATAGGGGTACTCCGCGTCGGTTGGCGGCCCGGTCGGTGAGGGCTCGGCCCGCGCCGTGGCAAAGGGATGGAGGTGCAGGGGTTGAGCGCGCCTTCAGGGGGCCGCCGCGGGGGTGTCGGTGGCGCCCTGCGGCGGCGCGTCCGCCGCCGGGGCTGGCGGCGGTGCGGCGGCGTCGCCGGGCACCGCCTCAAGTTCGGCGGTAGCCTTGGCATCAGGCTCGGCCTCCGGCGTTGTCGCTTCTGGCGCCTTCTCGATGACCTTGACGCGGATGGCGACGGGCCGCGAGGTTTCACCATAGGCGTTGACGTTGCAGGCATAGAGCAGCACCTTGCGGTCCTTGGGCAGGACGAGGCTCAGCGGCTGGCCCTTGAGCGTGATCGGCAGCGTGGCCGGTATCTGGCCAAGTTTCCAGGCCGAGTAGCCGTACTCCTCGAAGCCGCCGGCTCCCCACTGGGCCCGCGCCTGTTGCCGGATGGTCAGCACGGCAGCCAGCGGGTCCATGGTGCGCACGTCTCCGTCAGAACGCTGGATGATTCCGGCCAGGTACTGGTCCGACAGTGCCTCCGGGGCGACGTCCGCGGGTGCCATGTAGACCCGGAGCGCGACGGCCTCGGCGCTGGGCGCCGGGGCCTCGATCTTGACCAGGCCTTGGTTGGCGGTGACCTGTTCGGGCAAGCGCGGTTGCGCCGCCGCCGGATCGGTGCGGAACTCGAGGAGCGGTGAGACCTCGATCAATCGCGCCATCACGCCGCCGGTTGTCGGTCCAAGATCGCGGCTGGACTGCTTCCACAGGCCTGACGGCAACAGGCAGGCGGCCCAGACCTGTCCGATGGCCTCGCGCAGGGCGCGGTCGCGGCGCGCCCCCAGCGCCGGGGCCTGCCCTTCGGCGGCGCGGCGCAGGAGGAAGATGGCATCGGCGCTGGCCGCCAGGGAGCACGATACATCGGCGGCGATCTGCTCAGGGCTGGCGAAGTTGGTTGCCATGGCGCTCCAACCACCCTTGTCGCGGCGCTTCTCGCCGACGCTGCTCTGCAGGGCCAGCACGGTCTTGAAGATCCGCTCCGGGTTAGGCAGGGCGATGTCGCCGCACGCCAGCCAGGGCTGCGGGGTGAGGGGCCGATCCGCCCGACTGAAGGCGTCGCCACCGAACATGCGTTGGACCACGGCGGCGGTTACAGCCAGGCTGCGCGGCTCCTTCTCATAGCCCCAGAAGCCGCTCTCAGCGTCCTGCGCCGCGACCATGCGCGTGCCCACGGCGGCGAGCCAGTCGGCGTCCGCTGACGGTAGGCAGGCGAAGGCGGTACCTGCGTGATACCACTCTGGGAGGCGTGTCAGTCCCATGATGAGGTGATGCGGATCGCGCCGCGCCGGGCCCGCGATATAGGCCTCCAGGCCCTCCTTCGCGAGCACGTTCGGGACCTTGGCGGGGTCCTGGCCACTGCCGGCCAGGAAGCTCCACGGGTAGGCGGGGCCCACGCCACGGTAGCAGACTTGCGGGCTGGAAAGATGCACGGGCAGTTCGTCGTAGCGTGGGTTGGGGGCCACGCTGCCCGTCGTCGGATCCTGGAGGTCCGCCAACGCGTAGGTGTTGGCGGCGCCGACGAGTTCCCAGGCCGGGGTCGAAAACCAGGCGGTGCCACTGGCCGGGTTGGTGGCGCGTAGGTAGAGGCCACCGGCGCGTGTCATCTTGTCCCGATCCGGTAACAGCATGCCGGCATCGCTCGCCAGTTGCCGGGCCAGGTCCGGGATCAGCACATCGCGGTAGTAGCAGTGCCAGGGAAAGGTCCCGCGCGTCGCCATCAGGCCTGGCGCTGTCGTGATCACGCGGCCCGCCGCATTGGTGAGGAGCACGTCCAGGCGCGGAACGGCGGTCCACAGATAGCGCTCCTGGCCGCTGTCCTGGGCGGACATCCAGATGAACACACGCACTGTCTTGCCGGCCAGTTCGCGGAGCTGAGCGGCCGGGATCAACGCCTTCCCAGTGACCAGTTCCTGGTTGGCCGTCAGCCGCAGGGCCGGCATCGGGCAGGAGCGGCAGGGGGTGCCCTGCAACGGGGCGGCCTTATCCAGCCAGGTCTCGGCGGGCTGCCTTTCGGTCAGGAGTTCCTCCCAGGAGGACGGCCTGGCAAAGAGGTCCACGACGCCGTGCATGTAGGCGGCCCAGAGCTCGGGCGGGCGGTCGACCAGGCGAGCTTGCGCCGTCCATGGCCCACGGTTCTCCACCGTATAGGCCCCTGCCTGCACCCTGGCCGGGGCGGCAGGGGCGGCCGGGGCCAGCGGGGCGACGGCCGTCGCGGGAGCCGCGCTTGTTGCCGCCGCGGCATCGGGAACCGCGGCGTCCTTGGGCGTTGCCGCGGGTACGGCCGGCGTGGCGGCCGGGGCGGCCGGTTCAGCCGGCGCGGCAGTCGCCGACGCTGCCGGGGCGGCGGGCTTGGACGGGACGGCGGGCTCCTCGGGCGTGTCGTCTTGAGCGTACGACCACGCGCCTGCAATCCCGATCAGCGCCGCGGCACAGAGGCCGCGGGCGGCATGTATCCTGGCTCGGTAAGACACCGCGGACCTCCGTCTTCTGCCATCTTCCAGGCGCTTACTTGATCATACCCGTATTGCGGGCGTAGTCGAACAGGCCGCCCTGGTCGATCACCGCTTTGGCGTCGCCCAGAGAGCGCAGCGCGTAGACCTTGCCGTCAGGGCCCGTGAGTCGGCCCGCCTCCAGGTCGAGTTCCACCCGGTCGCCGGTCTTCAGGATCTCACAGAGTCGGATCTCGGTATCGATGGGGTAGAGCTCCCCTGTGGCGATGCAGTTGCGGAAAAAGATGCGGGCATAGGACTCGGCGATCACCGCGTCAATGCCGGCCGCGCCTAAGCTGACCGGCGCGTGCTCGCGACTGGAACCGCAACCGAAGTTCCGTCCGGCGATCACGATCAGGTGCGGGGACTGGGTCTCCCCTTCCGGCACCAGGCGCGGATAGGAGTCCGGTAGCCCGGAGAGGGCGTAGGTCCCGAGTTTGATGTACTCCTCGGGTATCGTCGGCACCAGGTTCAGGTACTGGGCCGGTATAATCTGGTCCGTGTCGACGTTGTCGCCGACCACGAAAACGCTGCCGCAAAGGGGTTCTGCCATCGTGACCTGCCTCCTGCTCACATGAACTCGCGCGGATCGGTCACCCGACCGGTCACGGCTGAGGCCGCGGCGGTCAGCGGCGAGGCCAGGATCACTGCCGATGCCTTGCTGCCCATGCGGCCGGGGAAGTTGCGGTTGGTGGTGCTGATCACCGTCTCCTTGGCATGGGTACGGCCGAAGGTATCGACCGGCCCACCCAGGCAGGCGGCGCAGGACGGCTCGGCGGGTTCGAGGCAGCCGGCCGCCGCGAAGATCTGCCGCAGCGACGTGCCGCCGATGCTGACCCGGTCCAGATCCGCCGCCACCTCGGTCGTGGCCGGCACCAGGAAGGTGTCGACGCGCACGTGCCGACCCTTGAGGATCGTCGCCGCCGCCACGAAGTCTTCGGTTTTGCCGCCAGTGCAACTGCCGATGTAAGCCCGGTCGATGTGGATGTGACCGCAGGCCGCGGCGTCCGCCAGACGGTCCGGGGCGTGCGGCAAGGCGACGACGGGCACGAGTTCCTCGGCGCGATAGGCGTGCTCGCTGAGGTACTCGGCGTCCGCGTCGCTCTCGAAACAGCGGAACGGCTTGTCAGTACGCGCACGGACGTAGTCCAGGGTCTTCTCGTCGGCGGCGATGATGCCGTTCTTGCCACCGGCTTCGATGGCCATATTGCAGATCGTCAGCCGCTCGCTCATGGGCATGGCCCGGATGGCACTGCCGCAGAACTCCAGGGCGCGGTAGGTGGCGCCGTCGAAACCGACGTCGCCGATGATGCGGAGGATCACATCCTTGCCCATGACCCCCTTCGGCAGCACCCCGTCCACGCTGAAACGCATCGTCGCCGGCACCTTCAGCAGCAGCTTCCCGGTACCCATGACAAAGGCCGCGTCGGTATTGCCGATACCCGTCGAGAAGGCGCCAAAAGCGCCGTAGGTGCAGGTGTGCGAATCGGTGCCGAAAACGACTTCGCCTGGCCGGCAATGGCCCTTCTGCGGCAGGGTGATGTGGCAGACCCCGGAGTAACTGGGCGTACCCGGGTCGTAGTAGTAGGGCAGGTTCTGCTCGGCGGCGAACTGGCGGCAGGTGTCCACGTTGCGGTGGCACTTGTCGTCGGCCGTAAAGATGTAGTGGTCCGGCGTCAGCACCACGCGCTCGCGATCCCAGACCCGGGCCGTGGCGCCGAACTCGCGCTTGAAGATGCCGATGGTACCCGGGCCGCAGACGTCGTGCGTCATCAGCAGATCGGCCTGCACCCAGACGTTGTCACCGGCGCGGACCGAGGCGTAACCGGCCGCGTGTGCCAGGATTTTCTCGGTAATCGTCATGCCCATCGTCGACAGTCCCCAGGGGTGCACACGCCGGTCTGTTCCAGCGCCACCCGTACAGCTTACTCTAGCCTTCCGAGCCGCTGCCTGCCAGCCCGCCGCGGCGGTCACCAGGGCGGTTCTAAGAAACCGGCGAGGGCGCCGACGGCTGGGTCTGCGATCGCCATTGGGCACCCCCGAGGCCCCCTTGCGGTCGCGCTATGGAGCATAGGGGGGCACGGCGTTGCG
>CAILUI010000216.1 GCA_903837355.1 uncultured Victivallales bacterium | reverse complement strand
CTCCGCCGACCCGACGCGCTGCCATTCGCGCCGAGCCAGCGGCGGCGGTACGGCCTGCCGCACGCGGCAGCCCTGCCCTTGCCCTCCAAACCCCTGGCATCGTCTCAGGCCTTGGAGGGCGAGCACAGGGGCGGCGTAGCCGCCCCGGCGCGCTGCCATTCGCGCCGCGCCAGCGGCGGCGGTCCGGGCTGCCGCACGCGGCAGCCCTGCCCTTGCCCTCCAAACCCCCCGGCATCTCCTTACTTCGCGTACTCGACCGAGCGCGTCTCGCGGATGATGGAGACCTTGATCTGACCGGGGTACCGCATCTCCTTCTCGATGCGCTCGGCCATGTCACGGGCGAGCAGAAGGGCACGGTCCTCGCTGATCTTCGTCGGCTCCACGATGACCCGCAACTCGCGGCCGGCCTGGATGGCATAGCAGCCATCGACCCCTTCGAAGCTCTTGCCGATGGTCTCCAATTGCTCGAGGCGCTTCAGGTACAGCTCCGTGGTCTCGGAACGCGCCCCCGGCCGGCTGGCACTCAGCGCGTCGCACAACTCCACCAGGATGGCCATCAGCGAGGTCTTCTCCACGTCCTCATGGTGGGCCGCCACGGCGTTCACCACGTCATCCTCCTCGCCGGCCCGCTTGAGCAGATCGGCGCCGATCACTGCGTGCGAGCCCTCAACTTCATGGTCCACGGCCTTGCCGATGTCGTGCAGCAGCCCCGCCCGTCTGGCCTTGCGTTCGTCCAGGCCGAGTTGGGCCGCGATGGCCCCCATCATGGACGCCACCTCGACCGAGTGCATCAGCACATTCTGCGAGAAGCTGTAGCGGTACTTGAGCCGACCCAGAAGGATCACGATGTTCTGCCGCAGGCGCGTGACCCCAAGCTGATCCACCACAGCCTGGCCGGCCTTCTGGATCTCGGCGTCGATCTCCTTGCGGACCTTGCCCACCATCTCCTCGATCCGGGTCGGGTGGATACGCCCATCCGTGATCAGGCGCTCCATCGTGATGCGCGCAATCTCGCGCCGAACCGGGTCGAAGCAGGAAACGACCACCGCCTCCGGCGTATCGTCGATGAGCACGCTTGCCCCGGTGGCGGCCTCGATAGTCCTGATATTCCGCCCCTCGCGACCGATGATGCGCCCCTTCATCTCCTCGTTCGGCAGCGGGATCGTGGAGGTGGTCCGTTCGTAGGCACAGTCGCCGGAGTAGCGTTGCATGGCCGTGACCATGATCTCCTGACCTTCCTCCTCGAGCCGCTGACGATTCTCCTCCTGGTAGCGACGAATCAGGGCGCTGCGCTCAGCCTCCAGGGACTCAGCCAGTTGCGACAGCAACTGCCGTGCCGCCTCGTCACGGCTGAGCCCGGAAATGCGTTCAAGTTCGGCCATCTGCTGCGACTTCTTCTCGTCGAGCAGTTTCTGCTGTTCGGCGATGGTCTCCTGCAGCCGCCGTGCGTCCTTCTCACGGCGGTCCAACTCGGCGGTCCGCGACTCCAACTGGTCGGCCTTGCGGTCCAGGTTCGCTTCGCGAGAGGTCACGCGCTCCTCAAGCTTCTGGAGTTCGGCGCGCCGGCGCTCGGTGGACTGCTCGAACTCCTCGCGTGACTTCAGCAGGAGTTCCTTGGCCTCGATACGTGCCTGCTTGAGAATGCCTTCCGCCTCCCGCTCAGCCGCCTTCGACATTTCGCTTATCTTACCGAACTTATTGCGATGGAGCAATGTACGAAGCAGGTAACCAGCCACAAAGCCGACCACCAGCATCGTCAGCGTCAGTACAACGATCAACAGAGTATCCGGCATGCCTGTACCTTTCTCATTCAGCCTGGGCGGGCAGTGCGCCGCTGCAGGCGATCGTTCGGGTGTCTGTCACCACCCTGTCCATGGCCACGTCGTGTGCCGCGTGCGGCAGGCTCTTCAGGACCTGCCAGTCCCACGCCACTCCGACCCGTACGCCCCGGGTGCCGTCCAGCAACCGGTCATAGTATCCCCGTCCACGTCCCAGCCTCTGCCCCTGCAGGTCAAAGGCCAGCCCCGGCACCAGCCACACCACTGCCTCGCTCCCCTGCTCCTGCCGCGATACAGCCGGCAGTTCAGCGCGGGGTTCAAGGATCCCGAACGCCCCGGGGACGACATCCGCCACCAGCGACCGCACCAGCACCATCTCGTAGCACTGCCCGTGCCGGCTGAAACGTGGTAACCAGACGGGCAGACCGGCCTGGAGGCGAGTGCGTATCAACGCGGTAAGATCGACCTCACCGCGAATGGCCATATAGGCGGCCAACGCACTCACGGCGCCAGAGCCCGGCAATGCGGCAAGCCGCTCCACGAGCGCAGCCTGATCGCCGTAGCCGACACTCTCGCGCCGGCGCTGCTCTGCCAGCATGTCCCGGCGTATCTGTTCCTTGTCTGACACGGGCACCTCGCCACACCCCATCACGGAGATGCTGACCCGGAGGGAGCGGTCTGCAGGAGCCACGCTTCGCGGGCATCACAGCGAACACCGTCAGCGCCCGAACTCAGGGCTCAGGGGGGCCGCTCCCGAGAGGGGGTCAGCGGCAGGTCGGCAGGGTGGCAGAGGAAGGTCCAGACTCGACGAGCACACGGCAACACGACGTGTCGCCGTCCGTACACTTGCCGCAGCCCCTACGCCGGGGCTGGCAGACCGCACGTCGAGTTGTTCCGGTTTTCATTATCCAGGCTTCCAACAGCGTTCGCTAACGCCAGAAGCAGGACCGATGACGCTCGCCTGCACACCCGTGCCTCAGACCCTTGCCGCCCTTGGCCTCGGTCTCAGACACTATGTCCATATGTGATGCACCACCACTGTGGCGCCACTACGGGCTTAACGTACGCAACTCTGCGCGCAATGCAACGGAGCCAGCCGAAAATGTGTCGGGGCCAGCAAGGCGCACGCCGAGGGCGAGGTTCAGGGCGCGGACGGGGGCAGCAGGGAGTAGAGCCGGCGGTTCCCGGAGGCCGGTCCTGGGACAAATGCACCGGGGGCCGCAGCCGCGGCAAACAAGCGCGCCGCGACTGACTCGTCGCCGGCCACGACATGCAGTGAGACGTTGGGCAGGGAGCGGGCCTGGGGCCAGAAGTCCTTCGGCAGACGGTTCTGAGCGAAGACGGCCTCAGCGGGCATGCCGTACTGGGCCCAGTAGAACCTGAAAGTGGGGAAGTCATAGGCGTCGGTCACGACGAGGGCGCCGCGCGGCGCCCCGGCCTGGGCGATCCCTGCCGCCACGCCGCGCAAGTCCGTACGGTTCCGGTAGTACTGCTGCAGCAAGTCCTGCGGATGCTCGCCCCGGCGCACGGCGGCGGCCGTACGCAGATCGCAGGCGCGCTCCCAGGCGAAGCCGATGGCCACCGTCAACCCGGCCGCCAGCAGGAAGGAGCGCCGCGACCAGAGGAGGGACGGACGTAGGAAGCGGAACGCCGCAAAGGTCAAGGGCAGGAGGTACAGGAGGTAGACCCGCGGGAAAGGCGCGTTGCTGTAGTTGCCGAACAGAGTCGCCAGGATGGGGACCGCGACGCACCCGGCGTAGATGGCCGCCCATACCCGCTGCCCGTCGGGGTCGGGGCGCCACAGCGACCGACGCCAGGCCGCCACCGGCAGAGCGATGCCCGCCCAGCCGAGGTGGGCCCAGACGCCGAGGCTTACGGCGCCAAGGACACCCAGGCCTGATGTCCAGCCGGTGGTCTCGTGCAGGACCTTGGCGAACTGGTCCCAGAGGGTCAGGTAGTAGCTCAGCCCCAGGGCGCCGGCGCCCGCCAACGCCAGCGCCACCGCAAAGCGCGTCCGACGGCTCCCCGGCCAACCCGGCCAAAGCGCGATGAACAGAGCGTGCGCGAAGGCGAGCAGGGCATTGGAGGGAATGACCAGGGGCAACAGAAACAGCGCCGGGAGCTGCACCCACAGACCACGCCGCAGACGGCCGTCACTCATCTCCGCCAGTCCCTGCACGGCGATGGCCGAGAGCAGCATCGTCAACGAATAGCCGCGGAACTCGCAGGCAAAGGCGCCGAAAACCGGGCTGATGGCCAGTGTCACGCCGGCCAGGCAGGCCAACTCCGCCCCGAGCCAGCGCCGCCAGGAACGCACCGCCAGGACGATGACGATGGCCCCGAACGCCATGCAGGGCAGCCGTAACAGGTACTCATCCAGGCTGTAGCCGAGAAAGCGGACCCACCACCACCCGAAGGCGGAGAACAGCATGTGGTTATTGGCTACCGGGTAGGAGCGGAAAACGTGCAGCGGCCCGCTCCCTTCCGGCCCCAGGACGAAGTCGCCCAGGGTGATCACTTCATCATGCCAGAGCTCGGACATCGCCCACGGGAGGACCCGCACCAGGTAGAGCGCGATGCAGATGAGAATCCACTTCGCGGGCGCCAGCGCCGCCTCACGAGGGCCGGGCGACAGGTCCGTTCGAGTCTCGGGGGATAGCACTACGGTCCGCCCCTTTCTGCCTCAGCGGTGTCAGAGGGAGTCAGACGTCGGTCCCTGACGGCCCAGGTAGACATCCAGTTCACAGCGCTGTGGGGCGCTGAGTTCGCGAACCCCCTGGAGGGAGCGCATCATCAACGTCTGCCGGGCCGCCACTTCGAGCACCTCCAAGCGGTCGAAGGCCTGCAGCAAGGTCTCGCCGACGGTCAGGATCCCGTGGTTGCGCAGGAGGACGCACACCCCACGGCCAACCCCCTCGACCACGGCCTCGGCCAACTGGGTCGTCCCCATGCGGCAGTAGGGAGTCATGACCGGCTCCCCGAGGATCGCGTAGGCCTCGGCGGTAAGGTGTGTGTTGATGGTCTCGTCACAGGCGCAGAAGAAGCTGGCCGTCAGCGGGTGGGCATGGACAACGGCCTTGACGCCAGGGAACCGATGGTAGATGGCCAGATGCATGGCCGACTCGATACTGGGCTTCAGATGCGGCGTCACGTTGGTGCCATCAAGGCCCATGATGCCGACTTGATCGGCCAGCAGTTCGCCCTTATCCACCCCCGTCGGCGTCAGCGCGATACAGGCGCTGCCGGCACGACAGGAGAGGTTGCCACCAGACGTCGTCGTCAGGCACTGGCGGTAGAGCCGGCGCATGAAGTAAGCCACCTGTTCACGTTCGTCCTGAAACCCGCTCACTCGGTTATCCTCCACTGGCACCCGGTACGCATCACGCTATTGTAGCCGGTCGTTGAGATTCCGCCACACGGCGGGGTCGCCGCAGGACCACGGTATGCCTCTACCAGCCTATATCTTTGACTTGGACGGGACTCTGGTCGACTCACGGCACGACCTGGCGACCGCCGTCAATCTCATGCGCCGTGACCTCGGCCTGCCCGAACTGTCCCTGGAAACAGTGGTCGGCTTCGTCGGTGACGGCGTGCGGCGCCTGGTCGAACGCTCGCTGCACGACGCCGCCGTGACGGCAGCCGACCTGGACCGGGCGATCGGCCTGCTCAGAAGCCACTACGCCGAACACCTGCTGGATCAGACGGCCCTCTACCCCGGAGTACTGGCGGGCCTGGAGGCGCTGTCGAAACGCCCCGGCCACCTGGCCATCGTCACCAACAAACCCACGGAACCCGCGCGGTCCATCTGCGCCGGCTTGGACATCCTGCGCTTCTTCCCCCACCTGCTGGGCGGCGACGCCTGCGCGCGAGCCAAACCGGATCCCCTCCCCATACTGCGAGTCCTCGAGGTCACGGGTGCCGACCCGGCACTCTCGTGGATGATCGGGGACAACACGACCGACCTGGAGGCGGGCCGCCGGGCCGGCATCCGCCGCTGCTTCTGCCGTTTCGGCTTTGGCCACGCGGGTACCGAGGTCGCCGATCTCTGCGTCGACAGCCTGACCGAGTTCGCCGACTACGTGCTCAGCGGGCCGGCCTGACGCTCACCCCCGTCGCCGCCGGCCCGAGAGCGTCAGCCGCTCCAGGACCTGCGCGCGAATACTCCCGACCGCGGCCAGGACGAGGTCCGCCTCGGCCCGTTCTGGACGGGTATCCCGATAGAGCATGCGGCAGCGCACGTCGGCGACAACGCGGTAGTCGCCGCCCAGACGCGGCTCAGAACGCTCAAGCCAGCCGGCGTACTCCAGCGCGTCGAGGTTGCCAGGACGCCTGAAATGGCCCAGGGCCAGAACCTGCACCAAGACCTCCTGGCAGGCCTCGATGGTGGCCTCCGGATCGCGCTCACCCCGCCGCAGCACGCGCCGCCAGCGCCGGCGACAGTGCCAGCGCGCTGCCGCCGTCGCGCCGACGGCCAGTAGCCAGCGCCGCCGGCGCCATAGCACCAGCAGTACCATCAGCAGGACGCCGGCTACGGCATAGGCAGCGGCGCTCAGCCCCCTTAGGAACGCCAGGCCCCAACGTAAGCCTGACTGCAACTGCGCCCAGGCGTGCCCCCCCCACTGCCCCAGTCGCGCCTTGTACAGCCCCCACTGCCCGGCGAGCCAATCGCGCGCCGTGGCAGCCGCAGCCAGGATCAGGGCTCTGGACTCGGGACGCACGGTCTTGGAGTCCAACACCGCGCGGGTGTAGACCGCCTCCAGGGCCTTGGCCGCGGGGTTCCGCGCCGCCGTCTGCGCCGGGTCACCAGGCGCCGCTGGGGGCGGGGCGGAAGCCCGCAGCGACAACTCTGGCGGGCGGGCGTTCCACTCCTCGCCAAAGGGGTCCATGAGCCGGCGCAGGAAGGACGGCCCGGCCTCAAGCCGCAGGTTGCCTGGCGCGACGCCGTCAAACGTCAACCAGCCATAGGGTTCGATGAAGATCTGGGTCCAGGCATGGGCATGGTACTCGTAGACATCGAAGGTGTTGGCGAGCAGGTTCTGCGTACCTGGGGAGTAACCGGCGGCTAGGCGGGCGGGTAAGCCGGCCAGGCGGGCCAGCACGGTGAAGGCCTGCGCAAAGTGCTGGCAGTAACCCCGGCGACTCTCGAAGAGGAAGTGGTCGACAGGCTCGGACGTGGCCGGCACGGCAGGAGGCGCCAACGTGTAGGTGTAGTGCTGGCGCAGATGCTCCTGCAGTGCCATCGCCTGCTCCATGGGCGTCTCGCAGCCCTCGGTCACCGACTCGGCCAAGCGCCGCAGACGGTCAGAAATCAGGGCTTCGGGAAGCTGCCGGTACTGCCAGCCTTGGTGCGCCAGGCTCGCCCCGGGAGCCAGTTGGACGTGGGCGTCGAGGGTGGGGACGCTGGAGGTGCAGCGGTACTGCCACGGCAGCGCGGGCGGCGTGCCGTGCAGGAACGCCCCGGCCGTATCCAGGCGGACCAGGGCCCCCAGCACCCCGTCAGCGTCTATGCTGGTCTGAGCATCGTCCCAGAGGCAACGGTTGACGCGGTAGGCGCCAGGCAGTCGCAGCGACCCCGCCTTCTCGATACTGATGTGCTGGTCGACGGAACGGATGCCCGTCCCGGCCCGCTTGTCAAGCCCGCTCTCGCCAGCGCGCAACGCCGCCGACACCCGCCATGACGAGCCGTCGTAGACGTCGTACAACTGTGCCAGCCAGTAGAGCTTGACGGGGGACTGGACGCGCATCACCAGGTCCGTGCCCACGCCCGCCCCGCCGTTGCCCTCGCGGGCGTCGAGCGTCGGTGCCGGCTTGGCGACGGCAACGTTCTTGGCGGCGTTAGGGTCCTGCAGCGGATCGGCGTCGGTACTGGCCTTGGACTCCACCGTCTGCCGGGTCTTGTCGTCCCCTTTGGAAAACAGTTCGGTGGCCGGTTGCAGCCACTGCCGCCAAAGGCTGGGAAACAGCAGATCCTGCGTCGACGCAAAGCCGACGGGAATCAGGCCAATGGAGCGGCCCTGCGGGAGCGGGAAGGCCGAGATCAGCAGGACCATGAAGCCGCCGGCAAGCGCCAGATGAGCCAGCCGGTAGGCCCAGTTGGCGGTGTGGCGCGGCATGGCCGTCGGCGTGGGCGCGGGCGCGTGCCCCGCGACCAAGTTCAGGGTCCGGGTTTCATACATCAGCAGGATGCCGACGAAGAGGTAGATGCCGAGTGCCGGCAGGTAGACGGAGCGCCCGGGCATGACCCCGCCGTAGCCGAGCAGCACCAGCGAGATGAACCCCATCAGCCCGTACTCGCGGGCCACGCCGCCCACCGCCAACGCCACCCCGAGCACGGCGGCCGACTCAACCAGAACAACGTCCACGGCCTGGCCGCCGGGTTGCAGGTGCCACCAGGCCACACCGGCGCCGGCGATCAGCACCTGCAGCACCTGCCGCACCCAGCCGGGGAACCACCGCCGCGGCACGCGGGCCAGGAGCGCCAGGGGCAGCAGAGCCCCCAGTACGCCAAACACCAGCGTCGGATGCCCGCGCTGCACCAAGGCCGCTGCCACGCCCAAACCGTAGAGCAGCAGGTAGCAGAACTGCACCGGCAGGGTCAGCGTCGTCCCTTGGCTTTGGCCTGTACCCATGAACCTCCCACCAACGTCAGCAGGGGTGGATCTTCAGCGCTTCCTCAAGCCCGGTGCCAGGCAGCAGTTCCGTCGGAGTCAGCGCCCAACGCGGCGACGACTCAGGCCCGGGGGAGCGCGGCTCGGGGCGCCCCCCCGGCGCCCCGAACACGGCGCGCCGAGCACAGTACCAGCGTACCTGGATGCCCTGCTCTGTCAGCAGACTCAGCGCGTCAACCAAGTCGCGGGGGGCAGCCAGACTGAAGCAGAAAACCACCGTGTTACGGGGCAACTGCCGCGCCAGGTCGCCGGCCACGGCAGTCAGGGTCAGCGGCCCCGGACGCAGGGTCGCCAGGGCGTACATCACCTCCCCGCAGACCTCCGAGGCCAGCCCCGGGCGCACCACCACCGGCACCGCCCCGGCAGCGGCAAACCCGAGACTGCAGTGGAGATCGGCGCAATGGCGGCAGATGCTGGCCGCCGCCCGGATCTGGTACTCGAGGTTGGAGCACGGGTCGGTGCCGCTCACGAAGTGCTCGTGGGCGTCCACCATGACCGCCACCGACATCACGGCGTTGTGCTCGAACTCACGCACCATCAGGTGACCGAAGCGGGCCGAGCTCTTCCAGTGCACATAGCGCAAGCCGTCGGTGGGGTGATACTCGCGCACCCCGTAGAAGTCCTGACTCATCCCGGCGGCGCTGACCGGGCTGCCCGCCACCGCGCCAAACGCTTCGCTCTGCTGCAGCATCAGATCGGGAACGGGCTCCGTCCCCGGGTAAACCACCATCCGCGCCGGCAGCGCCAGCCGGCGTTCGCGGCGGAACAGCCCGGCCGGGTCGCCGCCCCGCAGAGCGAGACCGTCCAGTCCGAACTCGCCGCGGCGCAGCGCCAGAACCCGGCGCTGAACCACCCGCGTCTCGCCGCCAGACAGGGGGGAAATCACCGTACAGACGTACGGATCCGCAGCAAACGGCACCTCCTCGATCACCACCAGCGGTTGCCGGCGGCGCGACAGTCGGTTCTCCACGCTCAGCGGCAGGCTCACCGCCTCGCCGCAGGCGGCATCGCCGCAGGCCCCCCGCCCCACGCGGATACCCCAGAGCGACAGCGCCGCACTGACCAGGCTGGCGGCCACCAGCGCCAGGGCGGCGCAGCCCATCAGAAAGGGGAACATCATCCGGTTAACGATAGCGACCAGAATCCACGCCACCCCGGCCAGAGTGACGATCCACCCGCGGGTTGTCGGCCGCAAGAACAGCATCAGCGTGCCGGCGGCCTGGCGCCGCCTTCCCAGCGCTCGATGGGAAACTGCTCCAGCAGGCTGCGCACCACCTGCTCGGGCCCGCCAAACTCGGCGCGTGCCTGCATCTTCAGCGGCAGGCGATGGCTGAGCACCTCCACGGCCAGGTCGCGAACGTCGCGCGGCAAGACGTAGTCACGGCCCTGCGCCGCCGCCAGCGATTGCCCGCAGTGCATCAGCGCCAGCGAGGCGCGCGGGCTGCAGCCGTAGTTCAGCGCCGGATGCTGGCGCGTCGCCCCGATCAGAGTCACGATGTAGTCCTTCACCGCCGCCGACACATGCACCGTACGGGCCAGAGCCTGACAGCGCAGGATATCCGTGGCGTTCACCACATGCCGGATGCTGTTGATCGGGTGCGAAGAGACCTGACTGCCCAGGATGTCCTGCTCCACCGCTGCATCGGGATACCCCATGCGCAGACGCATCAGAAACCGGTCCAACTGCGCCTCGGGCAACGGATAGGTACCACGGAACTCGACCGGATTCTGGGTGGCGATCACGAAGAAGGGCTTGCGCAGCGCATGCGAGCGCCCATCGACCGTCACCATCGACTCGCTCATGCACTCCAGCAGGCTTGCCTGCACCCGCGGCGTGCCGCGGTTGATCTCATCGGCCAGGATCACGTTCGCGAAAATCGGCCCAGGGATGAACGCAAACTGGCCGGCCTGTTCGTCGTAGACATTCACACCGGTGACATCCGAAGGCAGCATGTCGGGGGTAAACTGGATGCGCTTGAAACCGGTGCGCACCGATTTGGCCAGCGCCTGGGCCAGTTTGGTCTTGCCGACGCCCGGAACATCCTCGAGCAGCACGTGGCCATCGCTGAGCAGCGCGACCACCACCTTCAGGATCACGTCGTCCTTCCCGCGGACCACCTGGGCGACGTTGGCACAGACCACCTCAACCACGCGCTTCAGATACGGCAGGTCGTGGGCCGGCACTTCGGCGCCCTCGGGACGGATCTCGCCGGACACGGTCTGCTCACGGCCATCGGCGTCCAGCTCGTTATAGAGCAGCATGGCGTCACCCAGTTGGATCACGTCCATGTGCTTGAGCTGCACGGGCTGCACCACCGGTACCCCGTTCAGGAACGTGCCGTTGCGGCTGCCCATGTCCGTCAGCGTCACCCGGTCGTCCTCGCGCCGCAGCTTGACGTGCACCCGCGAAACGCCCTGAGGCGAGAGGACCAGCGCGCACTCCTCACTGCGACCGATGGCGGTCTCACCGACCGGAATGGCGAATTCGCCGACCAGTCGGTACCCCTCCTGGATGATCAACTTGGGCATCGCTCAGACTCCCTGGCAGGCCGCCCCGGCGCGCACCGGGCAACGACGGGTCATTCGGTGGGACGCATCAGCGGGAACAGAATGACGTCCCGAATCGAGTCGGCCCCGGTCAGCAGCATCACCAGACGATCGACTCCCAGGCCCAGCCCGCCAGCCGGCGGCATGCCGTACTCCAGGGCCATCAGGAAGTCCTCGTCAATACGGTTGACTTCGCCCTCGGCGTCGGCCTGGTCCACCGCCTGACTGTCGAAGCGCGCCCGCTGCTCGACGGGGTCGTTCAACTCGGAATAGCCAGGGCTGATCTCCTGACCATTGATCTCCAACTCGTAGACATCCACGACCCCGGGATCGTCCTCGCAACGCTTGGCAAGAGGCACCAGAAACGCCGGCAGCCGCGTCACAAACGTCGGCTGAATGAGCGTCGCTTCGATGGCCTTCTCGTAGACCTCGTGCGTGATCTCGGCCGCGCTCCAGCCCTCCATCACCGTCAATCCCAGGCCGCGGGCACGCTCCCGCTGCTGGGCCACGGCCAGGGTGTACCAGTCCGCCCCCACCCGCTCACGGATCAGGTCGGCGTAGGCCACCCGCCGCCAGGGCGGGGTCAGGTTGATCTCGGTGCCGTCGGCACGCTTCACCACCAGCGTCCCCAGCACCTCCTGCGCCACCGTCGAGACCAGCCCCTCAACCAGGTCCATCATGCCCCGGCAGTCGGAGTAGGCCTGGTACAGTTCGAGCATCGTGAACTCAGGGTTGTGCCGCCGGCTGAGGCCCTCGTTGCGGAAGTTGCGGTTGATCTCATAGATCCGCTCGAAGCCACCCACCAGCAGGCGCTTCAGGTACAGCTCTGGCGCAATGCGCAGGTACATCGGGCAGTCCAAGGCGTTGTGGAAGGTCTTGAAAGGCCGCGCCGCGGCCCCGCCGGCCAGCGGCTGCATCATCGGCGTCTCGACCTCGATGAAGCCCAGGCTGTCCAGATAGCGGCGCATGCTGCGCACAATCGCCACCCGCAAGCGGAAGGCCTGACGCACGGATTCGTTGCAGATCAGGTCCAGGTAGCGCTGCCGGTAACGTTGCTCGACATCCGTCAGCCCGTGCCACTTCTCGGGCAGCGGCCGCAGCGACTTCGAGAGCAGCCGGAAAGCCGTGGCGCGCAGGCTGGGCTCGCCCATGCGCGTGGTGAACATCGCCCCCGTGACCGTCAGGATGTCGCCGATATCGAAGGTCTTGATCAGTTCGTAGGGACCCTCGCCAACCCCATCGCGCTGCACGTAGAGCTGCAGGCGACCGGCCTCGTCGACCACGTCCATGAACATCGACTTGCCCATCAGGCGCTTGGCCATGATGCGGCCAGCCAACGTGACCGTGGTCTCACTCTCACCCGCCTGCGCATACAACGCCCGAGCCGCGGCGCTGGACACCACGCCGTCCACGCGACTGCCGTACGGTGCCACCCCGGCAGCCCGCAGCGCCCCAAGTTTCTCCAAACGCTGCGCCCGCAGATCACCGACGCTGGTTTGCCCGTCCTGATCCTGACTCATCGCTGTCGCCTCCGCTATCCCAAACTCCGGCGCCGTCGGCCTGGCACGCAACCCCATCTGCCTCAACCCGACAATGTAGCCGCCGCGAAGAGGGTTCGCGAACGGCGGCGCGCGGCCAATGGACGGCACCACTCGTACGTTATGGTGGGTGTTCGGATGGGAAGCAGGGGCCCGGCCGGTCACGGCTGTCCGGCGGCCTTGGCCACGATGAGTGCAATGCCCCGGCTGCGACCGCGACCCGCGTCGGCGTTCCCGCAGTTCGGCAGATGGGTGGTCTTGCGAACGTGAGTAACGTGCCAGATCAGAGACCGCGGTCCCGCGGAGTCCACGGGGCACGGGCCAGATGGTGTGGGCTCGCGGCCGCCGCGGTGCTGCTGCTCGTGCCGGCCGGCTGCAGCACCGCCCGCCGCCTCGAGCGCTTGAACCGGCGCACCGTCGGCTTCCTTGACGCGGCCCAACGCGCCGAGTTCAAGGGCGAAACGCCGGAAGCCATCGACCTCGACGCCTATACCGCCTACACGAAGCCCGACGGCGATGGCGTGGTCCACCTGGACTTGCGCCAAACCCTGGCCGTCGGCGCCCGCCACAGCCGCCAGTACCAGAGCGCTCGCGAGGAACTCTACCAGTCCGCCATGGCGCTGGTCTCCGCCGCCCACGACTGGGACTGGCTCCCCACCCAGTCGCTGCAGGCCATGCTCGGTCGCAACCTCAACGGCCCCGACACCACGGCAAAGGCCGATGGCTCGGTGGGCTTCAACAAGCGCCTCGTCTCCGGCGCCCGCCTGAGCGGCTCGCTGGCCTTCTACAGCCTGCGCTACCTCAGCGGCAGCCATGAACTCTCCCTCAACACCATGGCCAACCTCACCCTGACCGCGCCCCTGCTGGCCGGGTCGAGTAACCTCGTGGTCCGCGAACCCCTGACCCAGGCGGAGCGCAATCTGGTCTATGCGCTGCGGACCTATGTGCGCCAGCGCAAGAGTCTGCTCATCGATATCGCCGACCGTTACTACGCCGTGCTCAGCGCCCTCGACAGCCTCGATATCGCCCGGCGCAGCCTCGCGAACCTCAAGGAGTCGCGCGAACGCTCTGAAGCCATGGCCGAATCTGGCCGTGTGCCCCTCTTCCAAGTGGACCAGGCCCGCCAGCGCGAACTCGATGCGCAATCCTCGCTGGTGCAGCGCGAGGAAGCGTACCAGTCCAGCAAGGATGCGTTGAAGGAAATCCTGGGGCTGCCCTTGGAGGTCCCCATCGAGCTGGAACGAACCGATCTCGCCCGCCTGGCGGCGACCGCCCTGCCGCAACCCAGCATGGATTTCGAGCAGGCCGCGGCCGCCGCCCTCGAACAGCGCCTGGACTGGGCCACCGTCAACGACCGCCTCGCCGACGCGCGCCGGCAATCCAAGGTCGCCGCCGACGCGCTCCGCGCCCGCCTCGACCTCAAACTCGCCGGCCAGGCCTCCAGCCCCTCCGACGACCACCTGCGCAACCTCGCCTTCGACAAGGGCAACTACACCGCCGAACTCGACGCCGACCTGCCCTTTGACCGGACCTCCGAGATCATCGCCTACCGCCGGGCCCTGATCAACGAGGACCGCCAGACACGCACCGTCACCCAGGAGCACGACCGCATCATCGCCGACCTCCGTAACGTCTGGCGCCGCCTGAAATCCTCGGAGCAGAACTACCAGATCCAGCGCCTCAGCCTCGACCTGGCCCGCAAACGCGTCGAAAGCACGGAACTGCTGTTCCAGGCCGGCCGCGTCAACATCCGCGAAGTCCTCGATGCGCGCGACTCTCTCATCGTCGCCGAGAACGCGGTCACCGTGGCGCTGGTGGAGCACCGCATGAACTGGCTGCGCCTGATGTACCAGTTGGAGCAGTTGCCGACCGAGCCCGAGACCCTGTGGTCGCCGGCCCTTGCCCTGCAGCCGCCGCCGGACGGAGTAGCCCCATGAACGGTCCCCGCTTTCCCTTTCCCCGGCCCGCCCTCCGCCAGGCGCTCTACGCCCTGGCCGTCGCGCTGCTGCTCTGCCCCTGCATCTCCTGCCGTAAGCCGGCGGTCACGACGGCCGAGAGCGAGTTCACCGTCAAGCGCAGCACCCTCGACATCACCATCGTCGAGACCGGCAGCCTCGAAGCGGCCGAGTCCATCGATATCGTCAGCGAGGTCCCGCAGACCCTGAAGATCCTCGAGATCGTCGAGGAGGGCACCGTCATCAGCGCCGAGGACGTGAAGAACGGCAAGGCCCTCATCAAGCTCGACGCCAGTACCCTCACCGACCAGCTCTATCAGCTTGAAAGCGACCAGGAAAGCACCCGCGCCTCTTTCACCGAAGCCACCGAGCAACTGACCATCCAGAAGAGCGAGAACGAAAGCAACATCCGTGCCGCCGAACTGAACGTCACCTACGCCCGTAACGACCTCTACCGTCTCGTCGGCGATGCGCTCGCCGAACGCGTGCTGAAGGACAAGGCTACCGACATCGCTACCTTGCTGGATGATAAGCAGCTCGGCGGCCAGACCAAGGAGGACCTGCGCCGGCTCCAGAGCGACATCGAGCTGGCCCGCATCAAACTCAACCGCGCCGAAGAGAAGCTCAAGTACACCCGCAAACTCTTCGAGAAACAGTTCGTCAGTAAGAATGAACTCGACACCGACGAACTCGACGTGACCACGCAGCAGATGAGCCTGGTCAGCGCCGAAGAGAAGCTGCAGATCTTCCGGCGCTATGACTTCGTCCGCGACTTCCAGAAGACCTGGGCATCGCAACTGGAAGCGCAGGAGAAGAAGGTGCGCGCCGAGGCCGTCGCCCGTTCGCGGCAGGCCCAGACCGAAGCCCAGCTCAAGTCCCGCGACGGCGCCTTCGAGCGCGCCAAACAGCGCCTGGAAGAGCACAAGCGCAACATCGAAAAGTGCACCATCAAGGCGACCCAGCCCGGCTTCGTTATCTACCAGGCGCCGCAACACTGGGAGAACAAGGGGCCGATTCGCGCCGGCGTCGAGGTCCGCCCGCAGCAGACGCTCATCCGCCTGCCCGACCTCTCCCGCATGGCCGTCATCGTCAAGGTCCATGAAGCCCAGGTCGATGGCGTCACCGAGAAACAGGCCGCCTCGGTCCGCGTCGATGCCATGCCCGGCAAGACCTTCGCCGGTGACGTCGACAAGAAAGCCGTGATTCCCAGCAGCCAGTCCCGCTGGCTCAATCCCGATCTGAAGGTCTACGACGTCAAGGTCATCATGCGCGAGAAAGACGACACCCTCCGCCCGGGCATGACCGCCACCGTCGAGATCCTCTCCGAGCGCCTCGAAAACGTCCTGCAGGTCCCTATCCAGAGCGTGCAGACGGACGACGAGGGCAAGCACGCCGTGTTCCGCCGCGATGGCAGCAAGGTGCCGGTCAAGATCGGCAAGCGCAACCGCATCTTCATCGTTGTCGAAGAGGGCCTCAAGGAGGGCGATGTCATCTGCATGAACCCACCGGCCCTGCAGGACACCACCGCGGCCGGTCCAGCCGCTCCGGCCACGCCCACCACCCCCGCCAAGAAGGAGTGAGCCACGTCATGAGCGCGGCTCCAGACAGCAGTACCGAGGTCATCCGCCTGGACGAACTGACCAAGGACTACCCGATGGGCGACAGCGTCGTCCAGGCCTTGCGCGGAATTTCGTTTGTGCTCGGCCGCGGCGAGTACCTGGCCATCATGGGCTCCAGCGGCTCCGGGAAATCCACGCTGCTGAACGTTCTGGGCTGCCTGGACTCGCCAACCACGGGCCGCTACCTGGTCGAGGGCACCGACGTGGCCCGCATGACCGACGATCAGCTCAGCGCCCTGCGGCGCACCCGTTTCGGCTTCATCTTCCAGTCCTTCAACCTCATCCCGCAGATCACCGTGCTCGAGAACATCGAGGTACCACTGTTCTACCAGGGCTGCCACGAGCGCGAGAGCCGGCGCCGCGCCACCGAACTGGCCGAGCGCGTCGGCCTCAGCCACCGACTCCGCCACCGTCCGCCGGAGCTCTCGGGCGGGCAACGCCAGCGCGTCGCCATCGCCCGCGCCCTCGCCAACGACCCCGGCGTTATCCTGGCGGACGAGCCGACCGGCAACCTCGATTCCCGCACCGGCATCGAGATCATGCAGATCCTCGACGAACTGGTCATCCAGGGCCGCACCATCGTCCTGGTGACCCACGAACGCTCCGTCGCCGAACACGCCCACCGCGTGATCCACCTCACCGATGGCGTCATCGACCGCGACGAGTGCCTGCGGCAGGAGCGCCGATGACCTTTACCCTCTTCAAGGTCAAACGCATGGTCAAGCTGGGGGCGCGCAGCCTGTTCGACCACAAACTGCGCAGCTTCCTGACCGCCCTGGGCATCATTTTCGGGGTCAGCAGCGTCATCGCCATGCTGGCCATCGGCGAGGGCGCCAGCTTCGAGGCGCGGGAACAGATCCGCGCCATGGGCAGCACCAATATCATCATCCGCTCCCGCAAGCCCACCCAGTCCAACACCACGAGCCAGGGCAACCAGAATCTCAGCGTCTACGGCGTCACCTACGATGACGCAATACGCATCCGGGCGCTGTTCCCCAGCGTCAAAGTACAGGTGCCGGCGCGCATCATCTCCGACTACATCCGTTGCGGTGCGGTCCGCCTGCAGGGACGGATCGTCGGCACCGTGCCCTGGTACCTGACCGAGGGGTCGATCCGCATGGCCAAGGGGCGCTTCATCTCGGAGGAGGACCAGCAGTCGACCGCCAACGTGGTCGTACTCGGCGATACCGCCGCCCGCGAACTGTTCCCGCTGAGCCCGCCCATCGGCCAAACCGTCTTCCTCGGCAGCCAGGCCTACACCGTTATCGGCATCACCGGCCATCTGCAAACCACCAGCCAGGCCGCCGAGGCCACGGCCAAGAACGTTCACGAAGCCTACATCCCCATCAGTGCCGCCCGCTGGCGCTTCGGCGAGATCCTGGTGAAGATGGAAACCGGCTCGTTCCAGGCCGAACAGGTCGAACTGCACGAACTGACCATCACGGCGCCGTCCAACGAGACCGTCATCCCCATCGCCAACGGCGTCCGCACCATGCTGACCTGCTTCCATAAAGAGAAGGACTTCGAGATCGTCATCCCGCTGGAGCTGCTGAAGCAGGCCGAAGCCACCAAACGCATCTTCAGCATCGTCCTGGGCAGCATCGCCGCCATCAGCCTCCTGGTGGGCGGCATCGGCATCATGAACATCATGCTGGCCAGCGTGACCGAGCGCACCCACGAGATCGGCATCCGCCGCGCCCTGGGCGCCACCCGCGGCGATATCGTGCTGCAGTTCCTGGCCGAGGCGCTGCTGCTGTCCCTGGCCGGCGGCATGCTGGGCGTCGCCCTGGGCATCGGCATCCCGGCCATCGTGACGCACGCGTCCGGCCTGAAGACCATCATCCGCACCGATGCTCTGGTCATGGCCTTCAGCACCTCGATGCTGACCGGCGTCCTCTTCGGCCTCTACCCTGCCCTCCGCGCCGCCGCCCTCAACCCCATCGAGGCCCTCCGCCACGAGTAACCGCGCTCCTGGCCCCACAGGCAACGGGACGTCACGGAACCCGACCTATGAACACAGACCAGACTCCCAGCGGCATCACCCGGCGTGGCTTCATCCGGCGCGCCTCAGCGGCCGGCGGCGCGGTGGTGCTCCCCTGGTTGGTGCCGGCCCGGGCCCTCGGCCGGGACGGCGTGGCGGCCGCCAGCGAACGCATCGGCCTCGGCGTCATCGGCTTCGGCGCCCGTGGTCAGTATGATCTGGGCGCGCTGCTGCCCGAAACCGACGTGCACTGCCTGGCGGTCTGCGACGTCGTCCGCGAGCGCCGCGATCAGGGCAAGCAGATGGTGGATGCCCACTACGGCAACCAGGACTGCGCCACCTACACAGACTTGCGGGAGCTGCTGGCGCGCCCGGACATCGACGCGGTGCTGATCGCCACCGGGGACCGCTGGCACACCCAGGCAGCTCTCCTCGCCGCCAAGGCCGGCAAGGATGTCTACTGCGAGAAGCCATGCGGCTTGACCATGGGCGAAGTCCAGGCACTGGCGCAAGGCATCCAGCGCTACGCCCGTATCTTCCAGTGCGGCACCCAACGCCGCAGCGTCGCCAACTTCCAGCGCGCCATACGTCTGGCTCAGAACGGCACACTGGGGCGGCTCCACACCCTGCACGCCTCGATCACGCCGCCCCACCGCAATAACGACTGGCTCCCCGCCGAGCCCGAGCCCGCCCGCGACCAATGCGACTGGGACCTCTGGCTGGGACCGGCGACCTGGCGGCCGTACAACCCGCGGTACCTGGTCGGCCGCGGCTGGCAAGGCTACTGCGACTTCGCCGCCGCCGGCGCCTTCCTGGACTGGGGCGTCCACACGGTGGACCTCTGCCAGTGGGCCAACCAGTCCGATCACACCCTGCCGACCGAGTATGAGGCAACGCCCACAGCCGTCGTCGCCCGCTATGCCAACGGGGTGAAACTGGTCTGCGACATCCTGGCCGACCCGTGGGTCAACCGCCTGCCCTACTACCTGAATACCACCGGCTCATGCCCGGTTCGCTTCGAGGGCGACGAGGGCTCGGTCGAGACCGGAGACAACGGCGACCTGGCGCTCTCCGCGAACCTCGAGAAGGCACACCGCGGCCAGCTCGCCGGCTCCGGGCTCAGTCCGGCCGGCCACGGGCGCAACTTCCTCGACTGCGTCCGCTCCCGTGCACTGCCGATCTGCAACCAGAACATCATGCTCCGCTCCCACCAAGTCTGCTTCGCGGCCCATCTCGCTTGGTACCTCGGCCGCAAACTGACGATCGATCCGGCCACGACGGAGTTCGTCGACGACGCCGAAGCCAACCGCATGCGCCGCCGCGCCCTGCGCGAGCCGTGGAGCCTGCACCTCTGAGGCGAGCGCCGTACCCAACTGCCGGAGGGCCCACCACCATGTCCGCACGCTTTGTGCTCCTGACCGCGATGCTCGCTGCCCTACTGCTCTGCCCGCCCCGTGCGACGGCCGGTGATCCGGAAGAGACCCGGAAACTGCTCGCCGTCCTGCAGTCGGATGCAGCCCTTCCTGACAAGGCGCACGCCTGCCAGCGACTCGCTGAAGTCGGTACCCTTGAAGCCGTCCCCGCCCTGGCCGCCCTGCTCCCGGACGAGCACCTCAGCGCCTATGCACGCAGCGGCCTCGAGGGAATACCGGACCCCAGCGCCGCTGCCGCCCTGCGCCACAGCCTGGCCACGCTCACGGGCCCCCGCCTCGCTGGGGTGATCGCCTCGCTGGGCGTGCTGCGCGATGCCCAGGCAGTGCCCCTCCTGGCCCAGCGTCTCGCCGATCCCACCGCGGGCGTGGTCCAGCCAGCCCTGCTGGCCCTGGGCCGCATCGCGACTGACGCGGCCATACAGCTCCTCCGGCAGGCCTTGGCCGGCGCAGATGCAGCAACGCGGGCCGACGCCGCCGCCGGCTGCCTGCTCGCCGCCGAACAGCAATGGGCGGACGGGCACGCGGACTCCGCGGTGGCTCTCTATGACGCCGTGCGCCAAGCCCAGGTCCCTGATCCCTACCGCCTGGGAGCCACGCGCGGCGCCATCCTGGCCCGCGGACCGGCGGGCGTGCCCCTGCTCATCGAGCACCTGCGCTCCGCCGACCCCGGACTCCGCGCCGCCGCCTTCCTGACCGTCCGCGAGCGGCCAAGCGACGCGCTGGCCAACGCCCTGAACACCGAATTGGCCCAGGCCCCGGCCGAACGACTGCCACAACTGCTGGCGCTCCTGGAAGACTGCCACAACACACAGTCGTTGGCCGTGCTCCGCGGTAAAGCAGCCAGCGCCGATCCCGCCACCCGCCGAGCCGCGTTGGCCATCCTCGGGACCCTCGGCGGCGCGACGGAGGCCGGCGTACTCCTCGATGCCGTGGCCGCCAACCGTGATCCGGAAGAGTCCGCCATTGCCGTGAACAGCCTCAGGCGCATCGCCGGAGTGGCCGTGGACGAGCAGATCCTGGAAGCCCTGGTTGCAGCGACCGACCCGGGCCAGCGACTCCCGTTGATCAGGCTGTTGGAGGCCCGTGGGGTGACCCGCGCCAGCAACGAACTGCTCACGCAGGCCGCCACTGGCGATGCTGTCGTCAGCGTCGCCGCGCTACGTGCCCTGAAGTCTCTCGCCGGCGCCCCGGAACTGCCAGCCCTCATCGCCCTCACCAAAGCCTGTCAGGACGATGCCGTGCGGGATGCCGCCGAGGGGACCGTCATCGCCGTCTGCATGCAGGCGGAGGCCACGGCGTCCGTCACCGCGACGGTCCTGACCGAACTGACCCAGGCCACCGATCCCGCGGTCAGGAACTCCTGGATACGTATCCTGACCGCCCTGGGCGCTGCCGACGCCCTGCCCGCCCTCCGCGCCACCCTCAACGACGCCGACACGACCGTGGCCAGCACCGCCATCACGCAACTCGGCCGCTGGCCCGACCCGGCACCCGTCGAAGACCTCCTCGCCATCGTGGCGACAGACGCGGAACCCCTTCGCCGCCAGCGCGCCCTGGCCTCCGTGCTGCGCTTGGCCACGGCCGCCGCCGCCAAGCAGCAGCGCCCTGACGACATCGTCGTCGGTTGGTTGCGCCGCGCCAACAGGGCGGCGACGTCCAGCGAAGATCAGCGGCTGATCATCTCAGTCCTGGGTCGCCTGCGGCACCCCGAAAGTCTGCGTCTGCTACTGCCGTATCTCGACGATCCCGGGGTCCAGACCGAAGCCGCACTCGCTGTCGTCCAGATCGCCCCCGCGCTCATGCAGGAGGACCCCGCTGCCGTCAGCGCCGCCCTGGAGAAGAGCGCGGCCGTAACCTCGGACGCCGGCCGCCGCGAGCAGGTCCTGAAGCTGGCGGCAAGCGTGCCCCGGCGCGGCTGGCTGACGCCTCTCTTCGATGGACAGTCCCTCGCCGGCTGGGAAGGCAAGCCCGGCGTCTGGCACGTTCGCGATGGCGTGATCGTCGGTGGCTCGCTCGAGGGCAACCCCCAGAACGAGTTCCTGGCCACCACGCGGACCTACGGGGACTTCGTTCTCCGCCTGGAGTACCAACTGGTCGGCACCGAGGGCTTCGTCAACGGTGGCGTGCAGTTCCGCAGTACCCGGCTGGCGCCGCCCGCGGCTGAGATGTGCGGCTATCAGGCCGACATTGGCGCCGGACACTCAGGCTGCCTGTACGATGAATCGCGACGCAACCAGTTCCTGGCGCGGGCCAGCGACGAGAGGATCCGCCAACTCGAGATCCCCGGCGAGTGGAATCGCTACGAGGTGCGCTGCCTGGGACGCCGGGTCCAGATCGTGCTCAACGGCGAGAAGACGGTGGACTACACCGAGACCGATCCGGCCATCCCCCGCGACGGCCTCGTCGCCCTGCAGATCCACGGCGCCTGCAAGGCCGAGATCTCCTTCCGCAATCTCGCCATCGGGGAACTGTCCTACGGCCTGGCAACCCGCGAGTTCTGCATCCCCAGAACCGGCTGGAAGATCCTGTCCTGCAGCAGCGAGAACACCCAGGGCGAAGACGAGCGAGCGGTGCTGGCCATCGACGGGAACCCGGCAACCTTCTGGCACACCCAGTGGTCCGGTGCCATGCCGGGCCACCCGCACCACCTGGCCATCGACCTCGGCGAGGACATCGAGATCAACGGCTTCACCTACCTCCCTCGGCAGGACGGCCGGCAGGAGAAGGGCGCCTTCGGGGCTTACGAAGCCTACGTCAGCCGTGACGGCAAGGACTGGGGCCAGCCGCTCGCCAAAGGCCGCTTCGAGGACACCGATAAGGACCCGAGAGGCCGCGTCGTCACCTGGCCCCAGCCCGCGACGGCGCGCTACCTCAAACTCGTCGCCCTGGATGCCCCCGGCGGCCACCCCTTCGCCGGCGCCGCCGAAATCGGCGTGCTCGGTAGCGTCCTGCCCAGGTAATCCCTCCCGCAGGTAGGGATTCACCCCATATCCAGGGGCCAACCCCGGCCGTATCGTATCCCCTGACGAAACCGCAGCTCACACCAAGACAGGGGAAAGACAATGAAGAACTGGATGATCGCAGTCTGCGTGGCAGCCTTGGCGCTGTCATTCCTGCTGACCGGGTGCAACCGTGAGATCTCTAAGACCAAGAGCACCAGCGTGAGCAGCGACGGCACCGTCAAGTCGAAAGAGAAGACGGTCACCGAGACTCCAGCGGGCACCGTCACCAGGACCGAAGAGTCCAAGACCACCGCCCCCAAGAAGCCGTAGGGGCGCCGCCGAGCCCTGTGCTGATGGGTATCGTGAAGCGAAGGTGGTTCGCTTCAACCGAGAAAGTCGCCGCCGCTTCCTGGTTTGGACATGGTCCCGGCGTTGCCTTCCTCGGTGTGCTGCGGCTGCGCGCTGGCGCGGTCGCGGCTCGGCAGGCGCTTCTGCCTCCAGCCCTGCCGGCAGTGCGTTAACCCTCCCGTGGAGGGCGAACCTCCCCGGCCTGCTTGCAGGCGGTGAGCCGTTCCCATGCCCAGACGCCCATCGCCTGGGGTCATTGCGTGCCTGCTCTTGGCCCATCGCCTGGGGCACACCTTTCCTCTCGTGCGTACGCCTGGCTTCCCGACCCCAGTCTGCCCAAGCATTACGGGCAAAGCACACCAGAGCGTATGAAGACAGGCTTGACCCCAGTGCCCCCAGGCCAGGCCTTGGCGCGCGTCGTTGTCGGACTCGGGCTCGCCCTGGCGCTGCTGCTGGTCACCTTAGGGATCGTTGCCGGTAGCGTCTGGGTCGAAAACCATCACCCCAGCGACGACGCCTCGCGGGCGCTCTACCCGCGGGCGCAAGGCGTGGTCACGAAGCCCATCGTGGCCGCGCTCGGCCGTCAGGTGGAACGCTACCTGCAGGGCCGACTGCGGGCGCCCTATCTGCACGCCAAGCTTTCGCTGCGTGAAGCCCTTACCCTGTTCCTGAACGAACGTGAGAGCCTCGCCAAGCGTCGCGAGCTCGCCTTCCGGCTGGCCTACGCCGGCAGCACGGAGTGCATCGACGCCCTGCAGCGCGTGCTCCAGACCGCACCGTCCGCGGACAGGGCGTTCATGGCATCGCTCATCGGTCGCGCCGGCAGCCCCGCGGCGAATCGTCTGCTGTGGCAGTTGCTCGCGGACCCCGACGAGCGGGGGGGCGGAGCGGGTCAGTCCTCTAATTTGTCTTTAGCGGGTGGCGGAGCGGGTCAGTCCTCTAATTTGGGTGGGGGGGGCGGAGCGGGTCAGTCCTCTAATTTGTCTTT
>CAILUI010000215.1 GCA_903837355.1 uncultured Victivallales bacterium | reverse complement strand
GTATATTCCATATTATTATAAAACCACCCTGTCGTAACTACGCTACGCACGAGACGAGTTGCCCCAGGCACAAACCGACCGCGACTCGTGCGAGAAAATAAAGTTCCCCAGCCCTTCTGGCTCGGTGGAGTGCGTAAGTTGGGCTATGGTAGACCACGACGGCCACCGGGCGACGATCCTGCACCGGGCGCCGGAGGGAGAGTGCGCCATGCATCGTCTGCGTACCTGCCGCGGGGTGGCGGCCAGAGCCCTGTTCCTTCTCGCTGCTGCCGCTCGGGCCGACTATGTGTTGCCGTTGCTCGAGCGGGCGCCGGCCATCGATGGCCGCATCGAGACGGCCGAATGGGCAACGGCCACCGCCTTCGAGGGTTTCAACCAGGTTGGCGGCGACGGACTGCTCGAGCGCCGCCGCGTGCGCGGCTGGCTCGCCGCCGACGCGACCACGGTCTACGTCGCTATCCGCAGCCAACTGCCCGAGGAGGGCGACCTCCTGACGGCCGTCAGCCGCGACTCTCTGAAGGTGGCCTACGACGACTCGGTTGAGGTCTACATCAACCCGACCCCCGACGCCGCCGACCGCGTCGATTACCAGTTCCTGACTAACGCGCTGGGTAAGGGCGGCTACAACATCCACAAGCTCGGTACTCCAGCGGAAGCCGAGGCCTGGCGCGGCGATTGGGTTCAGGCCAGCCGCCTGCACGACGGCGTCTGGGATTTCGAGTGCGCCATTCCCGTCGCCAGCCTTGGCCTGGCCGGCCAGGACCGCCAGACGACCGCCGGCCTCTGGACCCTCAACCTGACCCGCAACTGGAAACCGGACTGGACCTGGTCGGCCCTCGGGGCGGGCTACGCCAATGCCGGCTTGCGCTGCCGCTTCGTGCGCACGGGCGCACCGGCCGTGCAGTGTGCGACGGAAGGCGACCGCGCCTTGCCGCCCGCGGTGCACGAACTGGCCGTCCTCAATCCGGGAGCGACGCCGCTGCAGGTCAAGGCGTTGCTGCACCTGCAGCGCAACAACATGCCCGAACTGAAGCAGGAGGAGACGCTGGCGCTGGCACCCGGCGAGCGCCGGACACTGCGGCTCAGCGTCGAGGGCAATGACCCCACCACGCGCTACGAACTGACCGCCCGCGTCACCTCGACCGACGGCGCCACCGTCTTCTATGATCGGCAGACGAAGTGGGCCCGAGCCAAGGCGGCGCAACGCTGGGTCACGACCCCGCCTGCCGCCGTCCTGCCTGTCGACTTCAATTTCGCTTACTACCCATCCCGGAACGAGATGCGGCTGGCGCTGGACATCAGCGGCCTGCCCAAGGAGGCGGCGCCCGTGAGTGTGACCGCCGTCGTGCGCGAGCACTGGACTCGCCGCGAGGTGAAGGCGGTGGATGTCCCCCTGGCCGGCTTCCAGGACGGTCGCCAGGAACTGCGTTTCGACCTGCCGCCGCTGGCAGGCGACTACGAGATTGCAGCCAAGGCCAGCGGCACGGGCGTGCCCAGCGCGGAGACGGTCAAGCCCTTCGAGCGGAAGCTGTTCCCCTGGGAGAACCTGCCCACCGGGCGCAGCCCGAAGGTCTACCCGCCGTTCACCCCGATCCAGGTCGCCGGCCGCACGCTGAGCACGGTCCTGCGCGTCCACGAACTGAATGACCTCGGGCTGTGGGATCAGGTGACGGCCACGGCCGCCAACACTGGCATCGCCAAGCCCATCCTGGCGGCACCGATGCGCTATCGGGTCCGCATCGGCGGCGCTGACGTCCCCGTGCAGGCCGAAGCGCTGCGCTTGACGGCCGTGAAGGAGCACACAGTAACCACCGAGAGCGCCTTTGCCGCGGGGGCGCTCAAGGCGGGCGTCAAGACGACCTGGGACTACGATGGCACCGTGCGTGTCGATCTGACCCTGCAGCCCACGGGCCAGACCGCCATCGAGGCCCTGACCCTGGAGATCCCGTTCCCCGCCGCCGCGGCCACGCTGCTCCACGCCAACGCCGACCGCATCCGCGCCCCCATCGCCCAGGCGCTGCCGCCCGGCACGGGCGTGGTCTGGGATGCCGGCAAGGTCGCCTGCGACGAGTTTCTGCGTAACTTCTGTCCCTACATCTACGTGGGCACCCCGGTCCGCGGCCTCTGCTGGTTCGCCGAGAACGACCGCGGTTGGGGCTGGGACCCGAAGACCCCGAACCTCGCGCTCGAACGCCGCGACGATCAGGTGGTGCTGCGGGTGTACCTGATCAACCAGCCGACCGTGATCGCCGCGCCCCAGACCCTCAGCTTCGGCCTGCTGGCGGCACCGGTCAAGCCCATGCTGGCCGTGCCTGGGCAGGGCCCCAACGCCTGGCGCTACCGCTACCTGCGCGACGGCTACACGCTACTGGGCACCGACATCAACTGGTTCGGCAATCACAGTTGCGGCGCCGTCTACCCGGTCGGCGCCAACCTTTATCTCTGGGAAATGCTGGCGCGCGGCAACCGCGAGCACCTCAGCGACGAGGAGGTCGAGGCGGTGGTGCGCTACGGCCGGCACTACTTCGAGCCGGACGAGGCCGCCGTGGCGACTTGGGACGCGCACGCACGGCATAACCTGCGCAGCCGCTACGGAGCCAAGATGGTCTTCTACTACAACCGCGCCAGTTGCCAGGAGCTGCCGGAGTTCGAGACCTTCAAGGACGAGTGGTGCCTCGACGACCTGCGCACCACCGTTAAGGGCAATGGCCGCGGCGAGATCAAGATCGTCCCCACGCCGTCCTACATCGACTTCTGCCTCTACTGGTATGCCCGCTCGTTCGAGGTCGGCGCCAACCAGGGCGTCTACTGGGATAACTTCTTCATCGCCCCATCCTTCAACACCGCCATGACCGACGCCTATCGCCGCGCCGATGGCTCGGTGGTCCCCGCGGCCGGCATCTGGGGTCTGCGCGAGCTCTGCCGCCGCACCTTCGTCATGATGAACGAGCGCGGCATGCTACCCATCACCTTCCCGCACATGACCAGTTTCAGCCCGCTGCCGCTGCTGTCTTTCGCCACGGTGCAGTACGACTGGGAGTGGAAGTACTCGGAGGGTGACGTCCAGGATCGCTTCAGTCGCGAGTACCTCCTCCTGGCCAGCACCGGCGAACTGGCCGGCGTCTGGCCCGTGCCCCTCGCCGACCAAGGCAAGCTGGCCGAAGATCCGTGGACGCAACGGACCTTCAGCGCCGTGCGCCTGGTCCATGAGCTCGACGGCGGCGGCGGCTGGGGCGCCGGTTGGGTGAAGGCCCACGCCGAGCTCGCCACGAGCCTCGCCGCCCCCGTGCTCGCCCTGCTCGATCAGCCCGGGCTCGTGGTCTACAAGTACTGGGAAGACCGGCCGCTGCCGGTCGCTTCCGGACGGGCAGAGGTGCCAGCCATCGTCTACAGCGTGCCCGGCAAGGAGGCCCTGGCGGCCTTGGTCAGCTACGCCCGCCAGGACGAGTCCATCACCGTGACTGTCGATCTGCAGACCCTCGGTTTCGCGAATGCGTGCACCGTGACCGATGCGGAAACCGGCGAACCCCTGACGCTGGCGGCTGGCAAACTCGGCTTCGTCCTGAAGAAACATGACATCCGCTTGCTGCGGTTTACGCCGTGAGGGCACGGTGGCCAGCCAGAGCGGCGTCAAGCCGCCGCAGTCCAAGGAGCCCCACCGCCCATCTCCTGACCGCCCTGACGCTGCTGGCGGCAGGCGTCGCGGTGGCCGCCGAGGTGCCGCCCGCAGCCTGCCTCCACATCCCGCCCTGGCTCGAGGACCGTGTGGTCTACTACCAGCCCTTCCAGGGCGACCCGGCGACACCGGCCAGCAACCGTATCGGCGCGGAGACGGTGGTCAGCCGCGGCACCCTCGTTCCCGGCCTGAGCGGCAGCGGCCTGCAGGATCCAGGCCCGGCACAGAGCGCCAGCGCCCTGCTCTTGCGCAGCCCGGCCTTGAGCCCCGAACGGTCCCTGACTCTCTCGTTCTGGTGGCGGCTCGACGCGCCGATGGTTGCCGAGACCTGCTTCCACCTGCTCACCCTGCGGGGCCAGCGCGGCATGGTTGCCAACTTCGTGCGCGGCAAGGGCGAGTGGTGCGCCTTGACCGAACCACGTTTCGTGTTTCAAGTCGTGTATTACGAGGGAATTCCAGATATCAATGGCATCTGGGACGGCGCCGCCTGGATGGAGGCTGGCGTCTGGCACCACGCGGCCATGGTCTATCGCCACGCCACCGACGTCGACGTCTACTGGAATGGCGTGCGGCGCAGCCACCACGCCATCAAGGGCCGGCCCTTCGCGGCCGCTGACGGCGGCACCCTTGAGATCGGCCCGAACTGGCTGTTCCAGCCCATGACCCTCGACGAGGTCATGGTCCTTGACCGCGCCCTCACGGCCGACGAGATCGCGGCTTACGTCCTGGCGGTGCGGCGCTTGTGCGCCGTTGGTTTCCCGGTGCAATAAGAGCGAAAGAGCTTGTCACCCGTCCACCCAGAGGCTGTAGCGGTCTAGGCTGTAGGCTATTAGGTTACAACGCCGAACCTGAATCGGGGAACGAAGGAATGCCCCGAGGCAAGGCCTAACAGCCTACAGCCTGAGCACCTAACAGCCTTGGCGTCCTGTGGGACGCCTGTGAAAGGGCTTACCCATGAATGCTGCCTCGCTGATCCGTCTGCTGCTGGTGCTGGGCTTGGCCGGAGCCGCGGCCGAACCGGCTTCCCGCTGGGAGGAGTTCGGCGGCGCGACCCAGCCACTGGCGGCAATCGAACCGACCCCGACCGGCGAGAGCCATGTCGGCCTGGTGCCATCCGGCGACACGGTCCCGTTGTGCTTCCCCGTGCCGCGCGAGCCCGTACTCGGTTACTGGCTTGGCCTTGCCAACCTGGTCGCCTACTCGGGTAAGGGCAGTGCCTACCAACTGTTGCTGCGCCGCGACAGCCCGCAGGGCGCCGTCGTGTACACGGGTCCGGTGATCGGCAATGGCGACGCCTGGAATGCCAGCAACGGCACCCCGGTTGACCTCACCGAGTGCCTGACGCCGGCCGACCGCGAGCGCGGTGCTATCGACATCTACGCAACCGGCATCGTGGCGGACGATGGCTGGACGCTTTACCGGCACCAGCCGCAGCGGCCCGTGCTGGCCTACGCCGTCATCGAGACAGCGGATACGCGCCGGCAAGTCGCTGCCGGCAAGGTCCTGCAGGCGCGCGGCGTGGCCATCCTGCCGGTGCCCCAGGAGCTCGAGTTCAGTGAGGGCACTCTGCTGCTGCCGGCGGGCACCCGTATCCTCGTGCCGCCCAACGCGCCGGACCGGGTTGGCAGCGCGGCGCAGGAGCTACGCGAGCTGGTGCTGGAACGCACCGGGGTCGAGTGGGTCGTTGCGCCGACCGCCGCCGGCACGCCGGGGATCGTGCTCGCGGTCGCCGCCGCGGGCTCGCCGGAGGCCGCGGCGTTGCCGGTGCCAGGCGAGAGCTACGTCCTGACGGTCACCGGCGCCGGGGTCACCATCCTCGGCCGCGACCCGGCCGGCTGTTTCTACGGTGCCATGACCCTCGGCCAGATGGCGCAGGCGGCCGCCGCGGGCGGCGTGGCCGTGCCGCACGGGCGCATCCGCGACTGGCCGGCCTTCCCTCAGCGCCTCATCCAGTACGACGTCGCCCGCGGCCAGACCATCGACGTCGATTACGTCAAACGCATGATCCGCGAGCTGGCGCGCTGCAAGGTCAATGGCCTGGTGCTCTACATGGAGGACGACTTCCAGTTCCGCCAATACCCATTCCTGGGCCGGCCGGGCACCTTCACCCACGACAAAGCCCGCGAACTGGCCCCCTTCGCCCGTCGCCACGGCGTGCAGCTCATTCCGCAGTTCGAGGCGTTGGGGCATGGCGCCGCCGTGCTCCAGCACCCGGAGATGGCGGCCTTGCGCGAGGGCGGTGACCCCTGGGTCTTCTGCACTTCCGCGCCCGAGACCTGGGCCTTCTTCGACACGGTCTTCGGCGAGCTGGTCGAGGCCTTCCCCGACACCGCCTTCATCCATACCGGCGGCGACGAGTTCGAGCCGGCCTTCGGCACCTGCGAACGCTGCCGCGCCACCATCGCCCAGCGCGGGCCCGGCGGCCTCTATGCCGAGCACATGAACCGCCTCAACGCGCTGGTCAGGAAGCACGGCCGCACCATGCTCTTCTGGCCCTCGCATACGGGCCCCACGCCGGCCCTCAGCGACATGACCTTGCAGTACCAGGGCCAACTCGAGAGGGACTGCATCCCCACCGAGTGGATCTACCATGGGCCGGCGACCTATCCCACCCTCGAAGCCTACCAGCAGGCCGGCTTCAAGGACGTCTTCTGCAGCCCGGCGGTCGAGAGCTACTCGCGGGTCTGGCCCGACCACGTGACCACCTTCCGCGCCATCCGCGGCTTCTACCGCGCCGGCGCCGAACGGGGTTGTGGCGGGGCCTACTGCACCACCTGGGAGTTCATGCACGGCGCGCTCTGGGAAAACAGTTGGTACGGACTGCTCTTCGCCGCCGAGTGTTCATGGAACCCCAACAGCACGAGCCGCAGTCAGTTCGCGCGGCGCTTTGCGGACATCTGGTGGGGCATCAGCCCGGCGGACGACGCGGTCGCCGCCACCGTCGACGCGGCCCTTTTCGACCCACTGCCGGGACGCGGCCCGGCGGCACTCTGGCATTCCGGCGTGGCCCTCCGGGATCTGCTCTGGGCAGCGCCGCAACGCGTGCTGCGCGAGTCGGCTCTGAAGCGGCCCGAGGTGGCCGCCAACCTCGCCGGCCTGCGGGCCGCCCTGGGGGACGCCCGTGAACGCCTGGAGAGCCTTGCCCCGAGCGTACAGCGTAACCCGCTCACGCTGCGCGCGGCGCGCCTCGGTTTCGCACTGAGCGCGTACGCCGGCGATAAGCTGGGCGCCATGCAGGAGGCCTCGGCGTGCTACCACGCTGCCCTCAGTGCCGCGCCTGCCGATGGCACTGCCCGCACGGCCCGTCTCGGCGAAGCACAGGCGCACCTGCTCGGCCTGCAGCGCCAGGCGGAGACCGTGGCCACGGAAGTCCGCTTCTTTGTCGAGCACTGTGGTGCCTACGCGGGCGACGCCGAGCGCCTGCAGGCCCAGGCTGCCGAGTTTGCCCGACTCGCCGCCGCCCTCGCCGCCGGCCAGACGGGCTCCCTGCCGCCGGCCGGGGACCTCGGCTTCCTGCGTGGTTCCTACACCGCCGTCGGCGAGTGGCTGCCCGCTCAGATGCGCGAGGACAAAGCCGTGCTGCGCCTGGACCTGACGCCCTTCGTCAAGGTTCCCGGCGAGGTCGCGATTGAGTGGGAGTATACCCGCGGCGCCCACGCCCTGGCCATCATGACTACGCAACTGCTGGTAGGGGGGAAGGTCGTCGCCGAAGACCGCCACGACGGGCTCACCGGCGCCGCCCATAGCCAGAACTCGTATCGCCTCGTGCTGCCTGAACTGCCCCCAGGAGCCCACATCGAAGTGCAGGCGGAGGTTGCCTCCCGCGGCGGCACCGACTCCTACGGTACCGCCTGGCTGGTGACGGCCACCCCCGCCCCCGCCGCCATGGCGCCCCGGTGAGACCGGGGCGGAGGGCGGAGGGATGAAAGCTGAAGGCTGAGGGTGGAGGCCTGGCCACCGGCCTGGGTGAAGGTGGCGAAGCGGTGCGGCCTCCTCCTGTGAAACAAGAGCTCGCGGGGTGCAGGGCACCCGTGGACGCTCGCGGCGATCCGGTGTTTCGCTCTGACATGATCAGGCAGACACTGCGCCCCGCGGGGGCTGAAGGGTCGCGCCAGCTCCCGTGCACCTATCTCGCCCCTGCAGGGCTGCGGACACTGGGGGCCCTCAACCCAGCCCGTTGGGCTGGGCAGAGGGACTGCCGCACCGTTGGCGCTGATCCCCCCGGCAAGGTCCCCGCGTCCCGACAACAGAAAACCCCCGGCTCCTGGGGTCAGGAGTCCGGGGGTTGTATGGCCCGCAGGCGCTAGCGCGTCACTTGGCGAGGAGCTTCTTCAGGAGGTCGACGGCGGAGGCGGCGTCGGGAGCGTAGCCGTCAGCGCCGATCTCGTCCGAGAAGTTCTGGGTCAGCGGGGCGCCGCCGACGATGATCTTGACCTTGCTGCGCAGGCCGGCTTCCTTGAAGGCATCGATGGTGGCCTTCATGTTTGTCATCGTGGTGGTGAGCAGGGCGCTGAGGCCGATGGCATCCGCCTTGTGCTCCTGAACCGCCTTGACGAACTTCTCCGGCTCGCAGTTGACGCCGAGGTCGATGAC
Organism: uncultured Victivallales bacterium; assembly: GCA_903837355.1. Lineage (GTDB taxonomy): Bacteria > Verrucomicrobiota > Lentisphaeria > Oligosphaerales > JAFGRS01 > CAILUI01. Next base: position 3,943 of record CAILUI010000215.1, on the reverse strand, counting down.
TTCGTAGCCGGCACCTTCAAGCATCATGCAAACGAGGTTCTTGCCGATGTCGTGCAGGTCGCCCTTGACAGTGGCGCAGCAGACGACGCCGCGGGCTTTGATCCCGGCGGCCTTCAGCAACGGCTTCACCAGGGCCATACCGGCGTTCATGGCGCGGGCGGCAATCAGCACTTCGGGGATGTAGACCTCATTGCGTTTGAAGCGTTCGCCGATCACGCTCATGCCGGCCACGAGGCCGTCGTTCAGGATCATCTCTGCCGACAGCCCGCTGTCGATCGCCTTCTGCGTCAGGTCCTTGACGGCCGGGGCCTGGCCCTTAATCAAGGCTTCTGAGAGTTGTTCGAGAATCGCCGCTGCCATGTCACTTCCTCCAGGTTTCTTCACCCAGCATCCAGGCCTTCCCGCATCCTGCCATTGCCTCAGCAATCAGGACAGGTAGGCACACAACGTTACGGCAATATATCCCGATTCGCAACCCGTCAAGTTAAAAAAGGCGAAACCGCAGGCTGGCGTGCCTGCCGATTGCCGGCGCCGCCGCCCGCTGCTGGCGCGTCGAACCGGCCGAGGGTACACTAGAACCCGCGCAATGGCCGTGTGGCGACGGGGCTCAAGCACGAGGAGACCTGCTGATGGTGCCGACCTTTGGTTGTAACACGCTCTACCCCCGCGGCCGGCTGCCGCGCACTGTTGGCGCCTTCGATGTCGCCGCCCACCGCGAAGCCTTGCGGACCATCCGTGAGGCCGGCCTTGACGGCTGTGAGTTCTCGCATTACGAACACCTGCCGCCCGCCGACCAGGAGAAACTGCGCGGGGTCTGCGCGTGCCTGGGGTTGCGGCCCTGGTCGGCGCACTCCTGGGAAGCCTTGCCGGCCGAGCCGGCGCACGTCGAGGGTACGCTCCCCGGCCTCTTCAGCAGCCTCGAAGGGGCGGCCCGTCTCGGGGTTCGCGTCCTGGTCGTACACGCCGCCAGCGCTGCCCCGCAGGCCTATCCGCAGCGCGCCGCGGCGCTGGCCACTTGCCTGGGTACGCTAGCGCCGCGAGCTGAGGCCGTCGGGATCACGATCGCCGTGGAGAACTGCGCCCACCGCCAGGACCTGGAGTTCCTGGCCGAGACCCTGGAGCGGCTTGACCTGCCTGCCATCGGGTTCAACATCGATACCGGGCACGCCGTCCTCGGCGGGATGACCCCAGACGACGCCATTCGCATTATGGGCAAGCGCCTAGCCACCACCCATTTGCAGGACAACTTCGGCCAGCGTGACGACCACCTGCCGCCCGGCCGCGGCAGCATCGCCTGGGAGCCGGTCCGCGACGCCTTGCGCCAGGTGGGTTACACGGGGATGCTGATGGTGGAGATCTCCGACTGCCCCCCCGAGCGCGAGCCCCAGCCGGTTCTGGACACGCGGGCGGCGGCGGATTTTCTGAAGACGCTGTTCGGGGTATCGCTCGGCCGGAGTCCGGCCTGAGGGCAGTAGCCGCGGACCGCGGTCGCCTCGACGTAGCCTCTGGAAGTCGGGCGGGGTTGGTGCCACGCACGGTGCAGCCGCGCAGCGTGCGTCGTGCCTGCCGGGCCGTCGCCCGGCGCTCGTCTCCAGGCGTGCTTCAGCGCGGGGGGGCGGTGCTGGCCGGGGCGTCTGCGGCGGGCGCCGTGGTCGGGAGGGCGGGGACCGCGGTGCCGGGCGTGGCCGGGGGTGCCGGTGCGGTGGTCGGCGGGGTGGTGTAGAGTCCGACCGACATGCCTTCGCGCTGCTGGCCCAGGGCGTAGACGGCTACCTTGTTGGGTCCGAGCTGACTGGTCACCACGATCAGCCGTTCGGCGGCAAAGGCGGGATGCACATACGGCGCGAAGGGGCCGAGGTCACCTTCGTAGACGCAGATGCCTACCGGCAGTTCCATGCTGCCAGGGAAGTCCCCGCTGCCGCCGAAATCCATCAGCAGGCGGCCTTCGGCATCGAACATCTGGACGTTCTGGAAAGCGGCATCCACCACGTAGATATAGCCCTTGCTGTCGATGGCCAACTGCTTGGGGCGCGTGAAGCTGCCCGGGGTCCGGCCGACGGTCCCGATCCCCCAGAGGAGCTTGCCGCTGGGGTCGAACTTCTGCAGGCGGCAGTCCATGTCGGTCACGTACACGCAGCCCTGGGCATCGAGGCCGAGGCCGAGGGGGCCGAACAACTGGCCGGGGTCATGGCCGACTGCGCCGATCGTGCGCAGGATCTTACCCGTCTTGCGGTCCATCACCACGATGGCGTGGGTAGCGAGATCGGCCACAAACAGCTCGTCGCCGCGGACGGCCAGGTTGGCGGGCTTGAGCCCGGCGTGTCCAAGGAGGCTGATCTGGCGGTCATCGGTGCCATACACCGCGATCGAGCCCCGGCTGGTCTCGGCCACGTACTTGGTGCCGTCGGGAGCCACCGTGATCGCGGTCGGCTTGAGCAACCGGTTGGCCCCGGAGGTCCCCATCACGCGGATTTGGTGTTCCTGCAGATCGATGACGACGACCGCACTGCCGCGGGTATCGCAGGCATAGATGCTCCCCTTCCACATGGCCACGCCGTAGGGCTTGCTGATCACCAGGCCGGGGCGCTTCTCGCGACCGAAGGCCAGTTGTTGGACGGTGCTCTTCGGCGGCTCGATACCGACGCTGGAGTCGAAGGACGCCAGGAACTGGACGCGCGGTGCGTTCGGGGCAGGGGGCCAGAAGCTGTAGGTACGGGGGCCGGCGGCGGGCGGCAGGCGGGTGCATCCCGACAGGGCGATGCCGAGAAGGGTCAGGCAGGCGAGCCCCAGAAGTCGGACCGAGCGCGTGCGACCTGCAGATCGTCCGCCGCCAGGGCCGGGCCGGCCTTGGAAGCCGGGTTCTCCGCAACCCGGCCGCGGGATACGCAGATCCCGCGTTCCACCGCGCTGGCTCGCCGCCCTTGCGGAGCCGTGTGCAGTCATTGCGCGCATGGGTAGCGGCGCCTTTCCGAAGGGTACAGGTGAACAGACAACGCCACCGCCTGACCGTCGGCGGTGCGCACCAAGCGGGTCACTTGACGTGGCACTTCAGGCAGAGGAGGCTGCGGCTGTTGCTGGTGCGCAGAAACTTGCCGAGGGTATCGTTGTGGCTGTGGTGACAGGAGCGGCAGCCGACGCCTTGATCGAGATTGGGCAAGGTCACCAGTTGGACGCCCTTGGCGGCGCCGATGCCATCGGCACCGAAGGTGGACGAGGTGGGGTCATGGAAGTCGGCCACGGGGGTCCAGGTGGTGCCGTTCATGCCGGGGTACTTCAGGCCGACCGGGTGGTCATTCATCAGATCTTGCCCGATCATCATGTTGCCGGTGATGAAGTGGGTGCCGGTGGCGCCGCCATAGCTGTCGATGGCGGTGACGCCATCGTGGCAGGACAGGCAGAGCTTGCTGGCTTCGTCGAGGGCGCTGTAGTTGGCTCTGAACGGGCCCGAGTAGGTCGGCGACGAGTTGTAGAGGGCGTAGGTAGCCCCGTCATCGAGCGTGTGGTTCCAGAGGGGTGCCGAGGTCCCGTTGGTCATGGCGCCATGCGGCGTGTGGCAGGGTTTGCAGACCTGCATTCCCGCGACCGCGACCCCGGCGTTGTTGAGGTTATGCGGGGTCACGCTGACCTGAGCCTGCAGGCTGACCACCAGGCCTAGTCCAAACGCCGCCGCCCACTTCCACGTCTCCAGCTTCATCGTGTCGCTCATTTCTCTCTCTCGACCAGGAGTAGCGTGCCATTGATTCGAGTGGCGGTAACCTTATTGCCTCAGCACCTGAAATGCCAACTTATTCTGCATAGAGCCGTAACCGGTCACTGGATGGGGGGGCCTGCTGGTTTGGGTCCGGGGGCGCTCTGCGGTTCTACCGCGCGGGGCATCGATTTCGCCGGTGACGAATTTCATGAGAAATGTGCGGAGCCCTCTTGACTTTTCCAAAGAGTATGT
>CAILUI010000214.1 GCA_903837355.1 uncultured Victivallales bacterium | reverse complement strand
CCGTAGGGCGTAACGGCTGTCAGAACGGGCCGGCCTGCCGGTTTTCAATCGATCTGCAGGTACATCGCACTGTTCAGTTTTCAAAGAGCCTGCCAGGGTTGCTCACGCTTTCCTGACATCCGTCGCACAGGGTGTTTACTTTACCCCACTTCGCGCACCTTACAAGTCGCTGCGAAGCTTTTTCCCGAGGCCGCCCTGACGTTCTACACGGCTGGACGACTGCGGGCTGACTACTCTACCCTGCCGACCGCCTCTTGCAAGCCCTGGCACAAACTTTTCAGTTTACTGCGTCAGGCCAGCCAGACTCAGTCGCGGCTGGCTATTATAGCGCCCCAGGCGCCGTCCGCAAGCCCGTAGGGAAACGTTTTCCTACATTCTGGGCGCAGTCGAAGTGCGGCTGCCGAAGCGGGGTTAGCGGGAACTGTCTCTTCGGTGGCCGACCGCAACGGACGGGACTCAGCCCATAGCGGCAGCGTAGCTGGGCTTGTGCGGGGGGAGTCGCGCGGTATACTGGGCGGACGCTATGGGGCGTGGGCGGTGTGGCGGCGCGATGTCATCAGGGTACTAAGCGGCGCCGGTCATGGCGGGTTGTAGGTCGTTCAGGGCGAGGGTAAAATGGTCGTTGAAGCTGAGAAGCGTGCAGGCGAGACCGAGGCGTTGCTGGCGCAGCGGGGGGTGGTGAGTGCGGCGATGGTGGCGGTTGCCGCGCGTGAGCGCCGCGAGGTTGAATTCATCCGGGTCCGGGTTGCCGCGGGGCGGGTAGTGATCCCGGCAAACCGGCACCATACGGGACTGGAGCCGATGGGGATTGGGCGTGAGCTGTCGGTGAAGATTAACGCCAATATCGGGACTTCCGCGTTGGCGAGTGGCCTCGATGCCGAATTGCTGAAGCTGACTGCGGCCGTCCGCTATGGTGCCGATACGGTGATGGACCTGAGTACGGGCGCAGGCGTGGAATGCGTACGGGCCGCGCTTCTGGCGCACAGTCGGGTAGCGCTGGGTACGGTACCGATCTACGAGGCAGCGTGTGGGGTCGCAGACACCAACGATCTGAGCAGTGACCTGCTGCTGGCAACCATCGAAGCGCAGGCGCGGCAGGGGGTAGACTACATGACGGTGCATGCGGGGCTGTTGGCGCGGCATGTCCCGCTCGCGCGTGAGCGTCTGTTAGGTATTGTGAGCCGTGGGGGCGCGATTTTGGCGCGCTGGATGGTGACGCACGGGCGCGAGAATCCGTTCTATGAGCGCTTCGACGACATCCTGGCGATCTGCCGTGAGCACGATGTAACCCTGTCACTGGGGGATGGCTTGCGCCCCGGATGCCTGGCCGACGCCTCGGATACCGCGCAGTTCGCGGAGCTGGAGGTGCTGGGTGAGTTGGTGCGGCGCTGCCGGGCGGCGGGGGTGCAGGCGATGGTGGAAGGCCCGGGGCACATTCCGCTTGACCAGGTGGCAATGAACATGGAGCGCGAGCGGGAGGTCTGCGAGGACGCGCCCTTCTACATCCTGGGACCGGTGGTCACCGACTGTGCGCCGGGATATGATCACATCACCTCTGCCATCGGAGCCGCCGTGGGTGCCATGCACGGGGCCGCGATGCTGTGCTATGTGACGCCAAAGGAACACCTTGGTTTGCCGAATGCGCGGGATGTACGTGACGGCGTAATAGCGTATCGCATCGCCGCACACGCAGCGGACATTGCCAAGGGCATACCGGGGAGCCGTGATCGCGACGACGCCATCTCACGGGCCCGAGCGGAGTTCGACTGGGAGCGCCAGTTTGAGCTGGCTCTGGATCCGGAGCGGGCGCGGGAGTTACGGGCGGAAGCACTCGCCGAGCACGACGCTGCAACGGGCTCCGCATCGCCGGGCACGGCGGGGGGAAGGCATCCCGAGCGCTGCTGCACGATGTGCGGACCACGCTTCTGCAGTATCCGTGTCTTCGCCGAGGTGAAGGAATTGGGACCGACGGTGCACCCTTGAGCGGCTAGGCGAGCAGGTCCGCTGCCCCTGAGGTGCAGGTGAGGAAGGCAGGAGGCATGCCTTCGAGGGCGCGGGCAGTGGACTCGAAGGACGTGACCAGCGCCTGGCTTTCGTCGGGCAGCACAAAGCCGAGGAAGAGCGCCGCCGCGTCGCGCGATTCCTTACGCATGGCGTGAGTGAAGGGATCGGTCGAGACCAGGATACGGATCTCCGCGTCGATGCGCGACACCTCGATCAGGTGCTTGAGTTCGTCATGCGCGTTCTGTCGCTCGGCTTCTGTGCGGGCGATGCGCAGAATCCGCACGCGGACCTTTCGCCACGACGGGTTCAAGGTCAGCATGTGCGCCAGGATCAGCATCAGGGAGCCGTTCGCAAAGCCCCGCCACCAGATGTCGATGCGCCCTGGTTCGTTGTGCAGCAGCCGGCGACCAGCGATGTTGAGCAGGACGACACAACTGATTTCCAGGCCGACCAGCGCGCGCAGGCGTCCGATGAGGGTGCCGGTGGGGACCGTATCGCCAGGGTAGGCGAGGACGGCCAGGTTGGGTTTCAGCGGTCCCAGTGCATGCGCCTGCAGGAAGACGGGGACGGCGGCCTCGGCGTCGGGCGCGACAATGACCTCGTTGAAGATACTGGGGGCCCTCTCGGCAGTAAGCTGCTCGACCCTTGCCAACTCGGCGTGCCGTCTTGCGGCGGCGTCCTTGAGGCTGCCCTGGAGGAAACCGACCCTCGAGACGATGCCATGGAGGCCGCCGAGAAGGACGGCGTACTCGAGCAGTTGGAGCGGTTCGCCGAGGCCCTGCGCGAGGACGACGAGGTGCGGCCGCCAATGTCGCGGGTCCGCCGGTAGGCGCGACAGTTGCAGAAGGGAGTGCCGGACCTTGGCGTAGAGCTGACTGCGGTCGTTGGTGTCGGCGAAATCGGATTTCATGGGGTCTCGTTCTTACAGCCGGCGGTGCCGGGCACGTTTGCGCCCGTGGCGATAGGCTAGCGTCAGGTGCTCCAGAAGTCAACGACGGCGGTGGGGTCAAGCGCAGCGGCTGTTAGGGCCGATTGCGGGGGACCTTGCATTCGGCAACCGAAGGCGGTAGTCTGAGGGGCACGCGCAGAACGTTGCCTGCAGTGACAGGCATCGGATAGTCGCGAGGGTAGTCATCCGGCGCTGTCGGCGCGGGTAAGCGTGATCATGGCGGCTGAATAGGCCGGGAGAGGAGGCCGCAACGATGTCTTTCGATCTGGACGCAAAGGTCGCGCTGGTGACGGGGGCCGGGTCTGGCATTGGCGCCGCGATTGCCGAAAGGTTCGCGCTGGCGCAGGCGCGGGTGACGGTGACCGATCGCGACGAGCGGGCTGGCCAGGACACGGTGACCCGCATCCGTGCCGCCGGGGGCACGGCAGAGTTCCTGCGCCTGGATGTCACCAGCGAGGCGGACTGCCTGGGGGCGGCCGAACACCTGCCGCATCTGGACATCCTGGTGAACAATGCGGGCGTGGGCCATGTCGGCACGATGCTGACCACCAGCGGTGCGGACATGGACCGCCTCTACGCCGTCAATGTGCGTGGCGTCTTCAACGTCAGCAAAGCCTTCCTGCCGGGCATGGTGTCACGACGGGCGGGGGTCATCATCAACCTGGCCTCGATCGGAGGCGTGGTCGGCATTCGTGACCGTTTGGCTTACTGCGCAACCAAGTTCGCCGTGGTGGGCATCACCAAGAGCATGGCGCTTGACCATGCACGCGACGGGATCCGCGTCAACTGCATCTGCCCGGGGCGGGTGGAGACGCCGTTTGTGCAGGCGCGGCTGAAGGAGTATCCGGATCCGGCCGCGGCCTACCGCGAGATGGCGGCTACCCAGGCACTGGGAAGAATGGGCAAACCGGAGGAGATTGCCGCGGCCGCGCTGTATCTGGCCTGCGACGAGGCCGCCTTCGTGACCGGCACCGCCTTCATGATCGATGGTGGCTGGAGTGCGGGCAAGTGAGCGCTCACTGCGGCGCGCCGGGCCAGTAGCGGAAGGCAAACTCATACTGGCGACCGGCGCGGTGCGGGCCGAACTGAAGCTCGGCAGTCACGCAGACCTGAGGTCCAGCTTCGTCGATCCAGTCAACAGTGGCGTCGGTGGCGTTGGTCACGCGCACCGTCAGGCCGCGGTTGAAGGCCGGGTTATCGTCGTACGTGCTGCCAGGCACGCCGGGATTGCGGTTGAACAGGTGCAGTTCACCCCCGGCCAACGGCTGCGTCTCGCGGCGCGGCGCGGTGTTGGACTCCGAGTAGGCGAACTCGCGGCCGCCGACGCGGCCGAAGACATGGCGCTCCTGGCCGACGGTAGCGGGATCGGGAACGCGCGGGTCGCTAAGTCTGACGGGGGGCCGGTGGTCCCAGCCCGGGTGGAAGTAGGGCGCCAGGCGCAGGTGCACGGGCTTGCCGACCGCGTCGCCCCCCAGCACCTCGACGCGGACGCGATGCGTCGGGCCATCGAGGGTATGATGGTAGATGACGCGGAGGTCGGTACCGGCGACGGGCTGGGCCATCTCTTTGCTCCAGCGCAGCGTGTCGCCTTCGCGCTGGACGCCAAAGATCGCTCCCGGCGCGAACTGGTAGGGTTCCCACGATTCGCCGAGGTAAAGCGTGAACGTGCGCGCCCGGCAGGCGGGGTCCTTGGCGGGCGGGAAGTAAGGGACGTTGTTGACGTCGGCAAGCGGTTCGCTCGGGCTCCAGAACAGGGCATTGCCGGTCGTCGAGGCGTAGTGGCCGTCCCAACTCTCCTTCGCCATCCACGCCTCTGGGCTGGCAAAGGTGTAGCCGCCGCGCAGCAGGTTGGGCGTACGCAGGTCATAGGCGATAACCAACTCCGGGGCGATGCGATTCTCGTGGTCGCTGATCTGGAAGTGCCGCGTCTCGGCGTGCAGGAGGCGGCCATGGCCGATGATGGTGCGGCCGTCGCGATCCGTGCGGTTGGCGAGGGTGTCGTTCACCAGGTAGATCATCGACGGGGCGGCAGGGCACGGCCACTGCTGGGCAAACCAGTCGGCGAACTCGCGGACAGTAACCAGTCGCCAGTCGCGGTCGCTGAGCAACTGACAGACGTCGAGCGCGCACTCGAGGGCCTCGTCGTTATCCAACATCGGGCTCCAGGGGCCGGCTGGGGTGAAGATGTTGGCCTCGGAGGCGCTGTTTAGGTAGAGATATGGCGTACGGCCCAAGCGCAGATTGCGCTCGTACTCCTCCAGTTCCACCCGCCACCAGCCACCCTTCTCACCGCGCCTGACGAGTTGTCCGACGTTCCACTGCTGCTTCTTGAGCGGCTCGCCGAAGTGCCAGCACTGCGGGATGGGGAAGCGGTCGTAGTTGTGCCAGAGGGTGCGCGTGGACCACTGCAGCTCCAGAACGGCCTGGTCGCGGTCGAGTTCGCGGTTGGTCCGGTTGGTCAGCAGCGGGCTTTCCGCATTCCACTGGACCCAGTACGGGAACATCGGCGCGCCCTCCCAGTTGTGGGGGACGTCCCAGAACTCGGCCAGGGAGTTACCCTCGACGCAGGCATGCGCGGAGGCGCGGACACCCGCGGTCGTGTCCAAGGCCTGCTCCTCGAGGTCAGCGTCGCTGAAGAGTTGTGAGCCCAGGGTGGTGATGGCGGCGGCGGGGAGACCAAGGAAGTCGGCAACCGCGGCGCGCTCGCGGGCCCACTCGGCCGCGATCTCGTGGCCCTGGTCATAGAGCTCACGGAAGAAGGCCTTCTCGCCAGGCATCAACTGCGCCTCCTCCCCGTTCAGGATGATCGTCATGCGCAGCGGCCCGAGCAGGCCGCGCCCGCGGGCGCCATCAACGAAGCGGTGCAGGCCGAGGAGGCTGTCGGCGCCCTGGTTATGGAGGATCAGATTGAAGAACTTGGGACCGGAGGCGACGGCGTGTTGCGAGACCGGCAGCGGGGCGTCAAACCCCTCGAGGAGGAGGATGCGCGGGCCACCGCTGGGTTGGCCGGGCGCGACGTCGTGCTGATCGAACTCGGCCCGGAACTGCCGAGCCCAAACGGGCTCGGCCAGGTTGACCGTCCGCAATACCCGTTTGCTGGGGTCTTCCCAGGTGTAGGGACCCGGCGTCCTGAGTTCACAGAACAGGAGCCACTTGCCATCCACCTGGGCATAGAGCCGCATGGCCTTGAACTGGCGGTTGGTGGACTGGGGGTAGTCGCCGTTTGCCGAGATGCGGATACTCCTGACTTGTACGGGCTCAGGGGTCTGCCATTCCAGCCAGTGGACGAAAGGCTCCGGCTGGCCGTCCGCGAACATGGCGACGTGCTGACTGCCGTCCAGACTGCCGACGGGCGCGCCGAAGATGGAACGGATCGCAGACACCGGGAGCAGGGCGCTGTGCCCGGTAACCTCGAGGCCGGTGCTGTCATCCCAGACACTCGCGGCCGTGGCCAGACTGGCCCACAGCACCAGGAGTCCGACGCAGAGGGCGCCGGCAGCGGGTTCGGGAAGGCGCCCGAGCGTCATGGCATTCTGCTTTCAGCCTGCACGGCACCCGGCCTATACCGGTTGGTCATAGCTCGGCGTACGGCAGTAGCGGCGCATGCCGAGGCGTAATGTCAGCGTTCGGCCCGGGGGCAGAACCACGCTCAGGTGATGGCTGTTGACGGGGAGGCTCGGCGCGGCGCCGGTCGGGTCAGCGGGCGTCGGACCGAGTTCGGTCGCAGCGACGAACTCGTGTTCACCGAAGGCACCAGACTGCAGGATCAGGTGCCGCGGGTGAAGTGGGCTGAGGTTCGTCAGGGTTACCGTGGTGCTCTCGGCATCGAGGGCAGTGACCAACGCGCCGACGTCGGGGGGCAGACCAGGGCGGCGAGCTACGGCGTCGAAGTAGCGCAGACGGACATGCAGCAGACCGCCGTGGTAGATGATCTGGGGCCCGCCGCAGGTCAACTGCAGCAGGGCCTCGGTGCAGACCGGGTTGATCTGCTGCCAGTGGTGCACGTCCCAGGTCTCGGGGTCGCCATCGTCGTGTGCCATGGTGTCGAGGCGCTGCACCACGTCGGCCCACTGGGTGTCGAGGATCTGCTGGGGGTAGTCCGGGTTCTGACCACAGAGGTACCCATACCAAGGCGCGGTGTGGATGTTGTCGCCCTTGCCGCGGCCCGGCAGAACTCGCGGCCACTCGGTATGGCGTTCGGGGAAGCGTTCCAGGCGGGCCGCGTCCTGGGCTTCCTGGGAGATGTACCAGAGGAGCAGCGGGTGCTGCGGAGTCAGCGGCGCGTAGGCCGTCCAGCCGGCGTCAGTATGGCGCTGCGGGACGAGGAGCCGCCCGTCCTCGACGCGGCCGCGGTCGAGCATGCGGTCGAGCTGGCCGCGCGGGATATCGAGGTAGCTGCGGTCGCCGGTGAGGAGCACGGCGTTGGCGGCGGCGATCAGGAGGGGTTCGAGGATGGTAAAGAAGCCGTGCGGCCAGCGCCAGCCGTAGTAGCCGCCCCACCACTTGCCGTCGAGGCATTCGCCGATCTTGCCGGTGGGCCCGACGTTGTCGGGGCAGAGCCCGCCGTTGGCAGCGATGCGCTCAGCCCAGGCGCCGAGGTAGTCGAGAACCCAGCGCCGGTAGCGCTCGTCGCCGGTGTGGAGGAAAGCGTGGGTGACCAGACTGGTGGCGGTGAGGTTCAGCGGCACATCGCCGCGCATCTGACGTTGGTTGAGCAGACGCAGGATTTCGGCGTAGACGCGGTCGTCGTTCCAATCGGCCCGGGCGCCAGCGACACCCGGAATGTCCTCGAAGGGCGCCGGATAGTTGGCCAGGACGGCGCGGTGCGTGGCCCAGTCCTCCCACGAGTTCTCAAAGCGCGGTCCACGACTGCCGGTGATGGGGGAACGAATGAGCCGATGCGCGGCGTCCCAGTTCGGGGCGTCGGGGTCGTCACCCGTGTACATCCTGGCGAAACGCAGGGCGCGGTCTCGATCCGTGGCCACGGTCGGGTCGGCCAGCCCAAAGTAATAGAGGTAGATCGAGCTCTCGCCGTGGTGCATCCAGTCGTAGTAGGTATCGAACTCGCGCCACACCTGTCCGTAGGCCGTGAACTGGCGGGTCACAGCGTTCCACAGAAAGCGGCTCTGCTGGTGCACCTCCGCACTGCCGCCGAGGGCATAGAACAAGGGCCAGTTGTGGTAGCTCTCATAGCCGTCGTCGGAGCCGTCCATACCCGGCCATTCGCGACGCCAGACCAGAGTCCCGTCGGCGCGGGTGTAACGTTTCTGGAAAGCCGGCGCCGCCTCGTCCAGGCGCGCGATGAGATGGCGCTGAGCCAGGGCCCAGGCAGGGGGAGGCAGTACCTGTGACGCCGTCACCGTAGGACGCATGTACAAGCTCCTTCCGCGGCGCTGACGCCAGGCTCAGCGGGCCGCCCGTACCAGGCGCACGAGCACCGTCGCGATGCCGCGAGCCGGCAAAGCCACACTGACGGTGTTGCCCTTGACCTTGGCGCTGGACGCTGCCAGCGGCCGCTCCAGCAGGTCGACCTCAACCGCGTCCCGAATCTTGCCGAGCAAGGCCGCATTGAAGGTGACCCGCGCCGTAGTTGCCTGACCGCTAGGGTCGAAGAGGCGCACCAGCAGCGCCTCGCCGTCCTCGGCCTTCTTGAGCGTGCTGAGAATGACCGTTGTCGGCGTCGCGCTGACCAGCTCGGCGCTCTCGGGCAGCGGCCCCGGATGCACGTCCGTGCCGACCACACGCAGGCTGTGGTCGAAGGCGATGCCCTGGCGGATGGCCGCCGCCACGGGCAGGTCGCCAGCGAAGGGCAGCAGCGCGAGATGGACCTCGTGCCGACCGATCTCAGGTAGCGGATCCGGATCGTAACTGCTGCGAATCAGGGTCAGCCGCAAGGTACTGCCGCTGAGCGCGTGACCATGCTTGCAGTCGTTGAGCAGCAAACACCCCGCGGGACGGCCGGCCGACTCGCCGACCACGCAGGCCCAGCGCAACGCGGGGACCTCCTCGCCATTCTCAAGCTGGCGGCCGATAGCCCCGAACGGGATCTCGTAGGTGGCCTGAGGGTTGGCCAGGTTAAAGGGGAAGGCCAGGCGCAGGGAGGGGATTCCGGTCTGGGGCGTGCCGCGCTGGAACCACGTCCCGATCAGGTGGACGTGCAGTCGCGGGTCGCCCGCACGGAGTTCATAGGTCAGGGTGAAATCCGACTCGCGGACGCGCAACAGCACGTCAATGCTGGCCTTGTGCGGCCCCCGCAGGCGGCGCTGAATCCCCAGCACTTCGGGGACCTCAACGGGCCGCGTATGATCGACGGTCCAGCTCGTCATCGGGTGGGGGCGTTCGAGGGCGTACTCGAGGGCGGGCGCCGCCGCCTCGGGCGCGATCAGGGTGATGTCGCCGGCTTTCAGCACCAGCTTGCGGATGCCGCCGGTAGTGGTATCGAGTTCCAGGCGGACCAGGTCATTCTCCAGACCTTCGGGACTGCGTTCGTAGAACGTGTAGCCGCAGTGATGCCCCCGCCCCAGTTGCCAGGCGCCGGGGGCGGCCGCGGGGGCCGCCTGTTCGCGCACGGTATAGAGCCCGTAGCCATAGGCCGGAACCTGTGCCGGAAAGGCCAGCCGGATGAAGTCGTGGCCCCAGTAACTTCCCGTTTCCACGGTCTGTGCCGGGACGACGCTGCCGTCCGCGGCGCGAACGGAGAACGGGATGGAGGCCAACTCAGCGCGCCGCCAACCGTAGGCGTTGTCCCAGAGGGTCGCTTCGACGATCTCCTGGCGTGGTGTAGCGGTCGAGTTGAAGAGCAGGAACGGCCGGTTGCCGTGCCCGGCGCTCTGCTCGGCGTGACTGATGCCGCCGTCGACGCTGCCAAAGCCGACGCCGGAGCCCATGGCCGTGGGCAGGCGCGAGGGCGGCAGGTCCTGCTCAGGCAGCGGTCCGGCGGAGCGCGTGTCGACCTGGCCGGCGAGGTAGCGCAGGGCCTGGGTCTCCTCCATGCCGGTCATGGCCATCGTCTTCTGGTAGAGCCCATGGGTGTAGGTCCGCGTGTCATGCACCCCGGAACCGGGCAGAATATCGTGGAAGTGCGAGAACAGCGTATCGCGCCAGCCTTCCTCGAATCGGGCCGCCGGATAGGCACGACCACCGCTCGCCCAAGCGACGGCAGCGGCCGTCTCGGCGTCCACCAGACGCTTCTCGGCGAAGCGGTTGTCACGCTTGATCAGCGTCTGGGTGGTATAGCAGCCCGTGAATTCGAAGTTCAGTTCCTCGTTGAGTACGGGCAGCTTGCTGCCTTCGGCGTCCAGGCGCTCGAAGAACGTCCGCGCCGTCGAGAAGGTCAGGCGCGGAAACACCGGCCAACAGTCCATGTCCAGGGCGCGCAGAAGATCCCGGCGGGTGGGTCCGCCGCCGTGGTCGCCGACGCCATACACGAAGAGACCGAACGGCAGGCCGGTCTCGCGCACGAAATTGAGGAACGTGGGGATCATCGTCGGCGCGATGACCCCGTTGTAGCCGAGCTCCATGTCGTTCTTGGTCAGCACCCGCGAACCGTCGGGAGCCTGCCAGCGGAAGGCGCGCGGCCGCGCCGTTCCCGTCGTCCCCGGCCGGTGCATATAGAGGTACTTCACGCCGCCGCGCACCAGGTACGAGGGCACCGTGTGGGCGTGACCGAAGGTATCGGGCGACCAGTCAATAGGGACATCCTCCGGCCCCAGCCCAAAGAGGGTCTGCATGTAGCGGCGGGTGTAGAGCAGGTGGCGGCACAAAGCCTCACCGCTGACGATGTTCTTCTCGTTCTCGACCCAGTGACTGGCGGTCACTTCCCAGCGCCCCTCGCGCACCCGCTGGGCAATGCGCTGCAGCATCTCGGGGTGGTGCTGCTCAATGATGGCATAGACACTGGCCTGACTCTGGCTGAAGTGGAAGGTCGGGAATTCCTCCAGCAGGCGCAGGACGGTACCGAACGAGTCGTTGGTGGCGGCCACGGTCTCGGGCCAGGACCACATCCAGTTCATGTCGATGTGCGCGTGGCCCACGCAGTAGATGGTGTAGGTCTTGGCGACCTTCGCGATCGGGGCCAGGGTCTTTTCGGCCTGGGCCACGGCCGCCTCGAGGTCCGCACGCCCCGCCCCCGCGGCGCCGGCGACGGTCCTGGCGGCTGCCGTGATCAGCCCACGCCAGGCGGTAGCCCGCTGCGGGTGCAGATCGCAGAGGGCCTCGGCAAAATCAAGCTCAGCCTGAATGCGCTCCGCCGCATGCTGGACGAAAGCGCCCTGATTCGCGAAAACCTGCCGCAGTTGCACAACCTGCTCGTTCATGGTTCCACCCTCGCCTCTTTCCCTGACACCTGGCAAACCTCAGGCCGCACTTGCGGTCGACATCAACCCCGTCGCGCGCCCACTCAGGGGGCGCCGGGCGGCGGCGCCGCGCTGCCGGCAAGCGCGGCGGGAGCGCCGGCGCCAAAGGCATCGCGATAGACATAGGCCATGATGCAGACGCCGAATGGCATCGTCACCACGATGCCAATGCCGCAGAGCACGACGCCAACACAGGACAACACCAGAGCCAATAGTGCCGCAATCAGATACGGCGCCGGATTGGACATGACTTTATCCAGACTGGTGGTCACCGCCGGCCACCAAGCCAGAGCCTTTCCCAAAAGCCTCTGACGGCGTAGTGCCGCCGGGATGGTATCATGGTTCGGCGACCCCGGAGGTCCGTTTTCGGGCCTGACCCGGGCCGTCTGCCCCGTCTCAGGCGGTGTTTGGCCAAGTACTGCGAGGCAT
>CAILUI010000213.1 GCA_903837355.1 uncultured Victivallales bacterium | reverse complement strand
GTTCGGTGCTGATCGCCATAGTGACAAGCACCATAGCAGGCAACCACAAAATATCCAGAACTACAATGCAACTTATTCTACTGCAGTATATTCCATATTATTATAAAACCACCCTGGCCTAAACCAGCAACAGCAGCGAATCATAGTGCGACGGACTTGCCGTTGCCCACCTTGAATCCAGGGGAGAACTGCATGACAGCCGCCCCAGTCCGCGTAGACGAGCAGACCATCGCCGCGTACATCGTCATCGCCCGCCGCCTGGCGAATACCCCCCGCACCCACTCTGGGGCGATGCTACGGGCACCATCGAGTGGCGCAGCGGCAACGGGACGGAGCGGCATGATGCGGGCTTTGCCCCCTGCGTGGAGTGGACGCGGCGGATGACCTGAAGCGGTGGCAGGGCCAGCGGTCGCGCTGATGGTGATCGGTTTCCTGGGGTGGCTTCGACCGACCGAGACCGCCACGCCTGCTCTCAACCCAAGCCCAGCAATCCCCCGTTCACCCGCAGCCATTCCTTGCGCTCCAGGTAATCCGGTAGATACAGCCCCAGCATCTTCCAGAACGCCTTCGAGTGGTCGTGGTGCCGCAAATGGCACAACTCATGGACCACCACATAGTCAATGATCCGCAGCGGGGCCATGGCGATGCGCCAGTTGAGATGTACCGACCGGTCCCGGTAGCAGCTTCCCCATTGGCGGCGGTAGTCCCTGACCCCCACCGGCCCCAGCTCGACCCCCATCTGCTCGGCGTGCAGTCGGGCACGCTGGCGGAGTTTCTCCAGTGCATGGTCCCTGTACCAGGCCGTCAGTTGCGCCACGATCCGGCTGTCACGGTCCTGACCAGCCAGCCCCGCTGGCACACGGACATGGAACCGTCCGTTCTTCAGCTCAACGCCCTGTTCGGCCCCGGTCTCGACCTTCAGCCGGTAGTTGCGGCCCAGATAGGCAAAGGCTTCACCGCTGACGTACTCCTTGCGCCGGTGCGGGTGTAGAACCTCACGGTTGAAGGCGATCTTCGTGCGAATCCAGGCGCTCTTGCGCCGGACCAGCCCAGCCACCTGGTCGTCGCCAAGGTGCGCAGGCACCGTGATGACGACCGAGTTGTCCGGGGCAACGGTGATGCTCGCCGTCCTCCTGCCAGGCTTCCGGGTGACTGTTTACTGAAGGTCCATCGACTAGCACGCATCCATGCTGTCAGCGGTCCCGGCCCTGGAACCTGACCCGTGCCAACTCCATGAACCGGTCCACGATCCGGCTGCGGGCCTTGGCATCCAGAGGCAGCTTCGAGTCCATCAGGGTCCGTTTGATCTTCAGCCGCACCCGCTTCTCTTCGTCTGCCTTCTTGAAGAAGTCCACGATCCCGGTGACTGCTTCCAGCTCTGCTACCAGCCGTGCGTTGACCCGGCGAACCTCATCCTCAAGGGTGTAGAGCGGTACGTCCGCAGGGGTTCCGACCTCGGCACGCAGGATGTTGTAGAACGCATACTCCCGGTCGGTCAGCCCCAGGTCTTCTGCCCGTTCGGCGCGCTCCGTCTCCATGGTCCCCAGGAACTCGAACAGGAGCTGGGCCAGGACTTCCCATTTCTCGTGGTGTGCCTGGATGATCCCCTGTAGCTTCTCGCTGAGTTTGCGGTAGTACTCCGGGTCCAGGTCAATGTGAACCGTGATGTGGTGCTTGATGGCATGCTCGATCTCGCTGGCCCGTGCCCGTGGCGTCTTGGCGGCTTGGATGTAGGCTGGGAAGCCGGGGTCGAACACCTCCATCGGCGGGATCTTCGGGTCCACCCCGGTCGAGTAGACGTGGGCGTCGATGAGCTGCCTGACCTTCTCGCCGCACCCGAACAGGTCCGGATTGGCAGGCCGAAAGCGGTTCCGCGCCCGGATCTGGATCAGCCCAAGCCATTTGAGGTCCGGGATGAACGGTGCCGCCATGGGGTTGGGCATGACGAAGGTGACTCGCGAGTCTCATGCCGACGTGTCCGGCCCGCCCCTGGAACTTGGGATCTCCGTATCCCGGCCGCGGCATACGGAGAGGCCGCGTTCCACCGGGCCGGAGGCCCGGCTGGCGAATCCTGCTGTCCAGCAGGACCTGCCTGCAGGCGGTGAGCCGTCCCCGTTCCCGTTCATACGCCAAGTCGTTTCCAGACGCGGGCAAAGACCTCTTCCCCTGGAACTGGCGTTACCTTGCCGGAGCGCAGCTCAGCCAGACGTCGGCGCGCGACCTTTGCCCATCTCCGGTCGATGTCAGTCTCTGGCGCGTTAAGGCTGCGCAGCATAGACGCCGCAACCCGTGCCCGATCCTCCACCGGCAGGGCGACCGCCTCCGCGATCAGTTCCTTTGTCGTCATCGGCTCGTACCGCCAGTGCAGTTGAAGACCTCTGGTTCGACTCTATCCTGCCACCGGGTTCGAGTCAACGGCCTTCCCGCCGGACACGTAAGGCCAGTGAAGTCCGCCGCGGACCCTGGAGGGCGAACCTCCACGGGCGCGGACGCGCCGGTGAGCCGGTATGCCCAAGGTCGCGGACCGCGACCAAGGCTCAGCGGGGCCGGCGTCGATAAGCGCTAACTCACCGCGCTCCGCGCGGTAGGAAAGCTGTGTCCAGCCACAGCACTCCAAAGCGCCACACGTTGTTGTGGCGCAGTATTATACCGCGTGGCGTCATCGCCGCGCTTTGGACTGCGGCGGCTGGACGCCGCTTTGGTTCCAGAGGAGCCGGACACGAGTCTGCTGATTCTGCCTTTATGTATCTGCAGAACAATGAGATATGGAGACCTCTATAGACAAGCAAGTTAGCGCTTATGGGCATGCGCCCCCAGGGAGCTTCGCCCTCCACAGGAACCGCTGCCTTCGACCCAATCTTCCATCACACCGTCACCCGTACCCGCCCCGTCAGCAGATCCTGCATCAGGGCTTTCTTGAGGGAGTGGAGGCGAGCGAGTTCCCGGATCGTGTCGCCCTTGGCGATGTCCGCATTCATGATCCCGTGCAGGAACATGTTCATCTTGCAGATGGCCCACGTGCTCAGGTTCATTTCCTGGCCGTAGAGCGAGAGGTTGGCCGGGTTGCCGCCGTGCTCAGCGATGTACTGCTTGGTGTGGATGAGCATGCCGCCCGACCCGGCAGTCGGGTCGTACACCCGCATGCCTTCGGCGGGCTTCAGCAGCCGCACCATGAGGTCATCCACCTCTGCCGGGGTGTAGAACTCTCCGCCCTTCTTGCCAGCGGAGTCCGCGAACATCTTGATCAGGTACTCGTAGGCCGCACCCAGGAGGTCCGGGCGCTCGAAATCGTCGTTGCGCAGCCGGTAGGTGCCGTAGTGGCTGAGGAGATCCCGCAGCTTCTGGTCCGAGAGCTTGTTCTTGATGTTGAAGTCGATGCTGACCAGCACGCCTTCGAGGATGGGGTTGGCCTCTTCGATGGC
>CAILUI010000212.1 GCA_903837355.1 uncultured Victivallales bacterium | reverse complement strand
TAACCATCGCGGCAGGCCTTCTGGGCGAGGGCGCAGGCGAGCCAGGACTTGCCGACTCCGGTGGGGCCGGTGATGAGACAGTGCCGGTGATAGCGCAGCCAGTCCCCCGTGGCCAGTTGGGCGATCAACTCGCGGCGCAGACCGCGCGGGACCTCCCAGTCGAGGTCTTCCAGGGCGGCACTTTGCCGCAGTTTCGCGTAGCCCAGGCGCAGTTGCAGCGCCAGGTTCTCCTGGTGTTCCCACTGACGGTCGACCAGCATGGCCAGGCGTTCATCGAAGCCCAGGATAGCGCTGTCGGGACCGCTGCGCTGACCGCTGTAGGCCTCGGCCATGCCGTCCAGCCCGAGGCGGCGGAGCTTCATCTCAGTCTGTTCGGAGATCATCAGGGTACCCTCCCAGTGATCGTGCTGTAGTAGGCGGCGCCACGCAGGTTGGGGTGGCGTACGGGAGCCGGATCGGGTTCCGGCGGCCCGATGTGTTACATGCGGTTGCTGAGCATCTGCTCGATGTGCCGGTAGCGCACGGTGCCACTCTCCAGGCAGCGCAGGCAGGCGACCTCGAGGCGCTGCGCGCCGTGCTGTCGGCCCAGCCGCAGGATGCCTTCGCAACTGCGGAAGGCCATCTCCGGATGGGGGAAGTTCTGCAGGATCGTCTTCACTGCCTGGGCGCAGTTGCCGCCGACCGCCGCCGCCCTGGCGAGGAAGGAGTCCGCGTCGCGCTCGATGTAGGAGCGGTGCGCCACCGTACGGTGTTCCGGCAGCGTGGAGGCCCTGCCGTTCTCCGGCTGCCGGGGATGCACCGCCAGGCGCAGCCCATCGTGGAAGATCTCCACCGTACAGTCGCCGAGACGCACGTCGACGCTCTCGCCGATATACCGGTACGGCACGCTGTAGTACAGCCTGTCCATTTCGATGTGGTAGTCCTTATAGACGGTCGACTGCCGCCACTCGCCGACCGGTAGCGGGTACGCCGGCAGCGGTCTGAGCACGGGCTTCTCGATCTGCTCGAAAAGGCTGCGCCGACAGCCCGCGCGCTTCTGGAACGGACGCTCGTTCAGCAGCCGCCTCTGCTCCAGGACCGCTTCCCGGACCTCGCCCAGACTCATGAACTGGCAGTGGCGCAAGGGGGCCATGATGCGCTGACCGACGTTGCGCACTCCGTTTTCCGCCCGTGCCTTGTCGCGTGGCTTTCGCACCCGCGCCGGCAGGATCACCGTGCCATAGTACTCCGCCAGCTCCTGGTAGGCGTGGTTCAGGTCCGGCTCGTAGCGGCAGGCCGCCGTCACCGCCGTCTTGGGGTTGTCGGGGACCACGGTCTCGGGAACCCCGCCCAGGAACGTGAACGCCTCGACATGAGCGCGGATCCAGCTCGGCAGCCTCTCATCGGTAAAGACGTCGGCGAACACCAGGTCGCTCCCCCCGATCACCGCCACGAACACATGGGCCTCCCGCTCTTTGCCGTTCTCCATGTAGGGTACCGTGCTGCCGGCCCAGTCCACAAACAGTGCCTCCCCCGCCCGACACTCCTGGCGCAACACCGGCTCGACGTGTGTCTTGCCCCACTTCGCGTACAGATCGCACCAGTGGCTGTAACCGAAGCCGTCGGGATGGTTCCGCCGGTACTCTTCCCACAGCAGAAGCAGCGTCACGTGCTTCTTTTTCAGCTCCAGCGACACCCGCTCCCAGTCCGGCTGCGAGCCGTCCGTCGAACCGCCCGCCTGCCGATCCCCGAGCAGCCGCTGCTCCAGCCCTGATTAAACACTTCGCGGCTGTAACTCTTTGGTATCAAGCGAGATGATGTTTTTGCTTTCTCCACCACACGCACTCGTCCAGGCCGGCCGGGTTCCTGATGCCGACCAGACGGAGGAAGTGCTCCTGTTCCG
>CAILUI010000211.1 GCA_903837355.1 uncultured Victivallales bacterium | reverse complement strand
TGGCATTCAGGTAGCCGAAGTCGCTGTAGAACTTGCCGCCGCGCAGTTTCAGGCCCCAAGGCAGCGCCGTGGTCTCGATCTCGGCGGTCTCGAGTTCGGCCCCATCGGTGTCGACCGCGGCGATGACGGAGCCCTTGAAGTAAGGGTCGATCTCGGCGGCGAGCTGCAGTTCGACGTGGCGGAGGTTGATCCCCTCTTCCAGGCCATGGTGATGGTGCTCCTCATCGCCATGGGTGTCGCCGAAACCTGACATCTCTCCGGTGACATGGCCGACGCCGCCGTCGGCGTCGTCGGCGTGGTAGTAGGTGTCGATGATGGCCGAAACCTCGGGATTCATACTCTGCACGCCAGAACCGAGTCGCGCCGTCACCCCGCCAAGGCCCGTCGGCGCCGCCAGGGCCGGGCGCAGCGGCGCCACGGTCAAAGCGGTCGGCGTGCCCGGCGCGGCGCCTGCCGGAGACGCGCCGAGCTGCGTCAGTTTCGCTTCCAGAGCCGCGACCTGTTGCTCGAGCAGGCGCCGTTGCGCCTGCAGTTCCTCGCGCAACTGCCTCACCTCAGCCTGCAGGGCCCGCACGGTTTCGGTTTGGTTCTCCTGGGCCTGCAGGCCACCCCCCAGAGCCAGCGCTGTCAGCAGCGCCAAAGAGCACATCGTCTCGATGCGTGATTTCCATTGCATGCTGCGGTACCTCATGGTTAGGCGTTGCGTGATCTGTGCAGGATCCCGACCGCGGTGCTGAAGGTGCAACCGCGGGGGCAGCCGCTGTCAGACGCCAAGCCGGACGGGGGACGCCGTGGGCTTGGCTTGTGATCGGCGGGACAGAATCAGCAGGCGGGAGGAGGACCGCAGGAGAACGGCAGGCGATAGGCGGGACGCGGTGTCGGCGGCGCCGTGGGAAACACCGCGACCGCGCACAGCACGACGACCAACGACGGCAAGGCTACTGCTACAGGCTGGTCCAGCCCAAGCGCGGCGGCCAGGCAGACCTGACAGCGGTCCGCATCATGAGTGGGAATCGAGTGCCGGTCATGCTCAGCCGCGGGAACCGGCGCCTGCACTGCCAACCCCGGCGACAGCGTGCCGCAGTGCGCTTTGTGCCAGGTAGGCCAGACGACCACCCCGAAGGCAAAGGCGAGCAGGAGCAGCAGGCTGTAGACTCGCGTCCTCATGGGTGTGCGGGGGTGCTTTCTCCAGCCGCCGTGGCGGCGGCTGCGCCGCGCCGGGCGCGCGGCTTGGCCGTGACGGGCACCGCAGGGGGCAAGATCGGCGGGCAGGCGTCGGGCGTGGCGGCGCAGACCCAATGGTATTCGTGGCACTCGGCGCACTTCTCGAACGCGTGGGCCGCCGCGAACGTGCGCCAGTGCGACATCTGGCGGGGGGACAGATGACCCGTACCCCGGCAGATGGGGCAGGTATTGCTCAAGGCCGCCAGCACTGCCGCACGCAGGAAGTCCGAGCGGTTCGGTATGCCCTGCATGGCCTCGGCCGTGGCCGCATCCACCTTGAAGCAGACAGTGTGTTCTCTGGCCATCGCCACGTCCCGGTTTATAATACGATGTATTATGGCACACGGCCAGACGTGTGTCAAGCCGGTGGGGTGAGTGACATCCTGGGGCTTGCGCGCCATCCTGCCTCAGCGGAAGTTGACCATGGGCTGACCGGTGGTGTAGGCCACCGAGTTGTCCAGCCGCAGCACCAGGATGCCACCGCCACTCCCCCCGTTGGCCCGCATGTGTGGCCAGAGAGGAACATTCTTGCGGAACCAGTCACTCAGGATCCAGCAGGTCGGGAGATCGCGCTCGCTAAGCGTACGCGGCACGAATGCCGGCAGGGCGGTGGCGGCCGGCCCCTTGAAGGAGTAGTACCGGTAGGGAATGTTCCCGGCGGCCCAGTTCGCGTCGGTGTTGACGATGGACTCGGACGAACCCGGGAACGCCGTGCTGTTGGCGAAAGACTCCATGGCGTTCGCTTCGGGGCAGTAGAACACATTACGGTCCACCGCGTAGGGATAGAGCTTGGTGCAGAGGCCGAGGTGGGAGTTCCCGGTCGTTGGTTCGAGCGGGAAACACTCGGCCATGTCGCCGGAATACAAGTGCAGCGCCAGCCCGAGTTGGCGCAGGTTCGAGAGGCATGCCGTTTCCCGAGCTTTGGCTCTGGCTCGCGCCAGGGCGGGGAGGAGAATCGAGGCCAGGATGGCGATGATGGCAATCACCACGAGAAGCTCGATCAGTGTGAAGGCGGTTTGGCGCGCCGCAGGCAGGCGTGGCACCATGGCTGCATCTCCTTTGTTCCTAGGCGTTAGGGCGGTCCAGATTGCCGGCCCTCGGCTCTCTGCACTCAACCTATGCGTCGCCCTGCGGCTCAGCCAGTCCCAACCTGTGAAGAGGGGGTGATGAATCAGTGAAGCATCGGTGAATGCCGATTGCCGATGCTGACCCGGATCGGCTCGCAGCGTTTCACCGGGCCGGGGGGACGCGCTCTGAGGGGTAGAAGGCGGTGGCTTGGCCGTCCGGTGCGTGGAAGGCCGTGACCTCGACGCCGTAAAGCTGCCGGATGGCCGCCGGGGTGACCACCTCGGCGGCCGGCCCGTCGCGCACGATGGCGCCGTCGCAGAGCAGGGCCACGCGGGTGGCGGCCAGCAGGGCGTGCTCGGGGTGATGGGTGGCTTTGACTACCGAGTAGCCGTCGGCCGCCAGGGCGCGCAGGTGCGCCAGGAAGCGCAACTGGTTGCCGTAGTCGAGGCCGCTGACCGGCTCGTCCATGACCAGGATCCGGGCGCCCTGGGCCAGAGCCCGTGCGATCAGGGTGAGCTGGCGTTCGCCGCCGGACACCTGCGAGTACGGGCGCTCCGCCAAATGCGCAATCCCCAGGCGCTCTAGGGTCTCCGCCACCACGTCGTGGTCGCGACGGCTGGGGGAACGCATTAGGCCTGTGTGCGGCAGGCGCCCGAGCATGGCGACCTCCTGGACCTTGTAGGGAAAGGGCGTGACGTGCGTCTGGGGGACATAGGCCAGGTGCAGGGCCAGCTCACGCCGTCCGTAGCGGGCCAGGGGTTTGCCGTTCAGGCAGACCGACCCAGAGCTTGGCCGCGACAAGCCCAGCAGCACGCGCAGGAGGGTCGTCTTCCCCGCCCCGTTCGAGCCCAGGAGCGAGACCACTTCCCCCGGACGGATCGTCAGGCTGGCTCCCCGCAGTACCGCGCGGCCATTGTAGGCGAAATGCACTTCCTCGGCGTGGAGCTCGAAAGCGGGCAGCACCGTGGCAGCAGGTGTGCTCATAGCCAGCCTTTCCGGGCCCGGTGCAGGACGACCAGGAAGGCGGGAACGCCAAGCAGTGCGGTCAGGATGCCGATCGGTATCTCGACGTTGAAGACAG
Source organism: uncultured Victivallales bacterium (assembly GCA_903837355.1). Taxonomy (GTDB): domain Bacteria; phylum Verrucomicrobiota; class Lentisphaeria; order Oligosphaerales; family JAFGRS01; genus CAILUI01. The sequence goes on along the minus strand of CAILUI010000211.1, from coordinate 24,692 downwards.
TGCGCGACAGTCCATCGGTGGCCAGCAAGAACAAGGCTCCCAGGCAGGCGCTGGCCGGCAGCAGGCGCATATTGCCGGGGCCGACGGCCAGGCGGGCGACATGCGGGATGATCAGGCCGACCCAGCCCACCATCCCGGCCAGCGAGACCGTCAGGGCCGAGATCAGGGTGGCAACGGCGATCACCCCGTAGCGGACGGCGGTGACCGGGATGCCCAGCGAGCGGGCTTCGTCGTCACCCATGGACAGCGCGTCCAGCGCCCGCCCCAGGCCAGCGAGCAGAACCACCCCGGCTCCCATCGGCACGAAGACCCAGCCGATGGTATGGAGGTCGGCCAGGGAAAGGTTGCCCATCAGCCAGTACTCGATGGCCGGCAGCTTCGCATAGGGGTCTGCCACGAACTTGATGACCGAGAGAAGGGCGGTGAAGAGCGTGCCGCTGATCACCCCGCCCAGCACCAGCATGATGATCGAGGCGCCGCCAGCCAGGTGGGCGATCCCCACGCCCGCCGCGACGGCCACGATCCCCATGACGAAGGCCAGCGCCTGGACCACCAACCAGTGGCCCGAGATCAGGATGCCGAGCGCGGCTCCGAACGCTGAACCGGCCAGGACACCCATCAACTCCGGCGAGACCAGGGGATTGCGGAACACCGCCTGGAAGGCCGCCCCGGAACAGGCAAGCGCACCCCCCACCAGCACCGCCGTCAGCACCCGCGGCAAACGGATCTGCACGATCACGTTGTAGAGCAACTCGAAGCGCTCGCGGGGCATCTCCTCGAGCCGGGCTGCGGCCAGCACGAAGTGCACGATATCCCGCACCGGCAACGGGTAACGCCCCACCGACAACGCCACCAGCACCGCGACCGCCAGGAGGACGCAGAGCAGGATGATCCAGCGCGCATACGACACGGCCCCACCACCTCTCACTTCAGCCATTCGTCCAGGTCGGCGTCGGTCGTCTCCACGCCCATGAACAGGCGCAGGAACTCCCGCGTCTCCTGGTGCATGTCCACCGTGTAGTACTTGGGATAGAAGCGCTGGGCAAGCCACGGGATGCCCATGATCTGCATGATCGACGGCGGCCGGTCGAGCCAGTTGAACGGGGTCCGTGGCACGGTGTAGACCCGCTTCTCCTTCACGGCCTTGACGTCCTTCCAGCGCGCATCTTGGTAGACCTTCTCCGTGAACTCGGGAACCAGCGCCACGATGACGTCGGGGTTGTAGAGCAGGATCTGTTCGAGGCTCACCTTCTCCATCCCGAAGTGGGTCTTGAGATCGCCCTTGTGCACGATGACTCCTCCGGCGAGGCGGATGGGGTCTGTATGGAAGGACCCGTCCGATTCCGTGGCCAGGCCATCCTCGGACTCGGCGTAGTACACCCGCACGCGCTCTGCCGTTGGGATCCCCGCCACCGCCTTCTCGACCCCCGCCAAGGCACGCTTGGCATAGGCACTCAGCTTGGCGGCGCGCTCTTCGCGGCCGAAGAGCCGTCCCAGGAACTCAATCCCGGCTGGATAGGCAGCCGCCCCGTCGAGGTCAACGAACACGACGGGCAGCTTGATCCGCCCGAACTGCTCCTCAAGCCGTGATGCGTCAGTGTTGGGACCGCCTTTGGCCAGGGCGAAATCCGGTTTCAGGGCGAGGATCTCCTCCAGACTGAGCTGGTTATGCTCGCCTTGGACCGGGTGTGTCAGCTCGACGGGCAGCGCCGTGGTGCCGGTGCGCAGGAAGCGGTTCTGCGCCGGTCCCAGCGGGAAACAGCCTGGTTGCAGGTTGATCACCAGGTCGGGGGCTACGACATAGAGCGCCACGCTGGTGTAGGGCTGGGCCGAGTACACGCGCGTGATCTTGTCCGGGATGGTGACCTTGCGGCCGGCCATGTCGGTGATCTCGCGGGCCTGAACCGCGAGGCCCACCACGACGGGCAGCAGCGCCAGGCCGAGACGACGCACGATAACGTTCCACATCGACTACCTCCTTTTCCCAACCACTGCCCACGACCCAGACCACCGCGCCTTAGCCCCTGGCGGCAACCGCCTGCAGAAGACCGGGGCGGATACGCACTAACGCTCGTACCGTATCTGCCGGACCGGTGAGTCTTTAGCGGAAATGTGCGAAGAAGGTGTGAAGACGAGGTGGCTACAGCGCCATCACGAGGATCCGGATCCCCACGAAGGTGAGCGCGACGGCCAGCGAGATGCTGGTGATGGTCTCCGGGTCCGCCTGGGGGTACAGCAGAAGCGCACCGGCACCAGGACAAACCCGCCTCCAGCCCCGATCAGCGTGCCGAGGGCACCCGGTACCACGCCCAGCGCCGTAAGCCAGAGAAAACGCTCCATGAACCGCGGTACTCCTTCATGGCGGACTCGCCCGTGATGGCTGACGGGTCGAACGCCCAGAACTCCACTCAGGAGCTTCGCATCGGCAGGGCGGAGCGTCAGGGTTTGGCGGCGGTGTGCTTGGCGTTGCCGTCCGGCTTTCCAGCGGCGTGGGTATGCTCGTGCTCGTGGTCGACCCCCATGGCTTTGTCGCAACACGGACACCCTGTGCCCTTCTGGATGGCCGTGGCACGCCAAAGCCCACGGACAATCAGCACGACGAACGCACCTACCACGACCACGGTCAGCACGGTTGTCATGACGTTCAGCCCCCTGGAACGGCGTCTTGAGCCACGCGACACGCGCACTATAGTCTTAGTTAGTGTAGAACGGCATCACCGCCGTGCCATCGGCAACCGCGCATGGATGTGCTCGCATGAACGCCAGGAAACGAACCGCCACGTCGGACCCGGCAGGAGATGAGCAGCCCGCGGACAGCATGTGCTCCTGCGCCACCGATTGTGCTGCCACGCTCAAGGTCATCGCCGACTCCAACCGCGTGCTGATCCTCCGGGCTCTCATCCGCGGCCCGCTGAATGTCAGTGAGATCTGCGCGGCCACCGGCCTCTCCCAGCAGCGCGTCTCCCATCACCTGGGCCGCATGCGGCCGGCAGGTATCGTGACCGCCGACCGCGATGGCCGCAACGTGATCTACCGGGTCAGCCCGCGTATCGCTGTCGAGGGCGGCATCGACCTGGGATGCTGCCGACTCACCTTCCGCACCGTTCCCCAACTGCCTCGCCTCTGACCCTCCCTGACGGGTCTTCCCCGCACGGACCGAGCGGGTTCATAGCTTATTCATATATCTAGCCTTGTAGATGTGTCGATATGTATACATTGTTGGCGGTGTCCGGGCCAGGCTGGATAGCCGGCTGGCCGGTCCGGGCCTGTGGGCCGTCACACGGAAGGAATCAAGAGGCATGGCAACCATCGACAGCCGTCTGCTGGCAATCCTGGACCGGGCGCGCGAGGCGAAGGCGCCAACCAAGGCAGAGTGCATCTGCCTGCTGGAACTGCCCGAGACGAGTCTCGAAGCCGCGCTTCTGCGGGCTACCGCGGATGCCACGATGCGGCAGCGCTTCGGCAATGAGGCCATCATCCTGGGACAGGTGGGGGTGGAGATCGCCGCCTGCCCCGCGGCCTGCAAGTTCTGCAGCTTCGGCGAGGGCCACACCCGCTTCGCGCCCAAGGTCATGACGACGGCTGAGATCCTCCAGTGCGCGGACGCTTTCACCGGCTCGCGCGAGCTGTACTCACTCTTCCTCATGACCATGCACACGTTCGAGTTCGGGAGGCTGCTGGAGACAGTCCGGGGCGTCCGGGAGAGGATACCCGCCGGCACCCAGATCGTGGTCAATATCGGCGACTTCGACCGCGCGCAGGCCGCCGAACTCCGGGCCGCCGGGGTCAATGGGGCTTACCACGTGTGCAGGCTGCGCGAGGGAATCGACACCAAACTGGACCCGGAGGCCCGGAAGCAGACCATCCGTGTCATCCGGGATTCCGGGATGGACTGGTACTACTGCTGCGAACCGGTCGGTCCGGAGCACACGGCCGAAGAACTGGTAGAGCAGATGTTCCTGGGCATCGACTACGGCTGTTTCCAGCATGCGGCCATGCGGCGTGTGTACGTCCCCGGGTCTCCACTTGCCGATCGCGGTCAGATCACCGAACTGCGTCTGGGCCAGGTCACCGCGGTCGTGGCGTTGGCTACCCTGGCGTGCCCCGAAACGCGCAACATCGCGGTGCACGAACCCAACCTGATCGGCCTGACGTCGGGGGCCAACGTGGTCTATGCCGAGAAGGGAGCAAACCCACGCGATACCGAGGAAGACACGAACGGACACCGCGGGCGCGACATCGCGGCCTGCAAGACCATGCTCTACGAGGCCGGGTTCGGGCAGCTCCTGACGGCCCCAGGCAGGCGCCAGTCCCTGGCTGATGCCTTCCGCTGTCGGAACTAGGCCCGCGCGCAGTCCAGCGTGGACCCGCCAACCGAAGGAGACGGCAGTGGAAGCGATCGTTGCTGGGGTAGGCTGCAAGCGATGCCGCCAACTGAAGAACAGGTACACGCTACAGCCAACTACCGTGGACCGGAGGCGGATGCAATGGTTGGCCCGGCGGTGAAGATACAGTGAAAACGAGGTGGGGCCGTGCGCTGACGTCGCGCCGAATCCGCATCTCGTCGTACGTTTGCCTGCAGGAATACACTACCCCCAGCGCCGAGATGCGCAGGAAGGCGGCCTCCCGACTATGCGAACCGTCCGTTACGTTGCGTTGCTCATGAGTCTGGGGCTGGCTCTTCAGAGCACTGAACTGCAGAGGTTCGTGATCCGCGGCAACGTCGCGAAAGCAGACGGCGACCGCCCAGTGGTGGATGGCACCATTGAGATTCGCTGGCCTGGCCACGAGGACGCCTTCGTGCCCGTGACCGCCCCTATCCGAGAAGACGGGAGCTACCTGATCGACACCAGGATCGACAGCAGCGTCGTTCCCCTAAGGGACCTGACCGTGACGGCCACTGCTCGCGCCTGCGAACTGGTCGAGAAGCCCTTGCCGGTCAGCGCCGCCGGTCAGTCCGATGCCCCGATCACTCTGGATTTCGTGGTGAAGCCGTCGACGCTCAACGGCATCCTGAACATCTTCCACTGCTGCATCCTGACGTGGGGCATCCTGACCGTGATGCTGCCGGCCTTCCTGTTGGGCGCGGCGATCACCGCCTTCGTGCCCAGCGAGTCGGTGCTCAACCTGCTCGGGCCCCAGGCCCCGCGGTACAAAGCCTATGGCGCGGCGGTGGGCTCGGGCATGGTCCTCTCGCTGTGCTCCTGCAACGTGGTGCCGCTGTTTGCGGGGATCTGGCGACGCGGTGCTGGAACCGGGCCCGCCTTCGCCTTCCTGTATTCCGGTCCGGCCATCAACCTGGTGGCCATGATCTTCACCTGTCAGGTCATCGGCCTGCCCTTCGGCATCTTTCGCATTCTGTCGGTGGCGGTCATCGCGGTGGTGACAGGCGTGCTCATGGCGCGTATCTTCGGCGAGTCCCGTGCCCCCGATGCGGGCGGCACGCCACTGCCGGTCTTACCCCTTCTGGGCCCGGGCCCACGGGTTACGGCAATCCTACTAGGGCTGCTGCTCTACCTGCTCGTGATCGGCTCTTTCACCATCGCGCCCCTGTGGCGGCTGGGCATGACCTTGCCGGCCGCGGCGGCCATCATCGTGCTGGCGGCGACCAAGCTTGGGCGGAGCAATACACGCTTCTGGCTCAGAGAGGCCTGGCAGCTCATCCTGCTGGTGGTGCCGGTGCTGCTCCCGGCCGTGCTGATCATCGGATTGCTGGCTCTCTACACGCCGCTGACGGTCACCCGCTGGATGAGCGGCAACAACAGCTTCGCGGCCAACCTCGGAGCGGCCCTTTTCGGGGCGCTGATGTACTTTCCCATCCTGACCGAGGTGGCCTTCAGCAAGGCACTGCTCAAGGTGATGGGCATCGGCGTCGGGCCCGCCATCGCGCTAATCCTGACGGCCCCCGGGCTGAGCCTGCCCGGCATGATCATCGTGCGCAAGGAGGTCGGCTGGAAGCGTCTCCTCGCGTACGTCTCGATCGTCTGCCTGTTGGCCACGTTGGCGGGGGTGCTCTTCGGCTCGGAATGGGGAACCTACATCTGCAGTTGCACCTTCTGACACCGCTTGGCTGGGGGCAGCGGCCAGGCCGATGGAACCGGTTCGCCGACGCCTACCGGGAGGCTGTGAGTGCTATCAGGGTCTCTGTGGACACTCACCAGGACCTCGCCCAGAAGTACGGCATCACGAGCATCCCGGCACTCTGCCTTTTCCGCGCTGGGACGCGGGTGAAGCTGAATGTCGGCGTCATGGCTGCAGCGGACCTGGCCGCGTGGGTAACCGAGGGCTAGCGGCCCCGCGACTCGTCATGCCCCCGGTGCCGGCGCCATCCCTTCCCATTGACCCGCGCGGGTTGCGACCGCATCTTACCAGGAAACGGGACCCCTTACGCGATGAGCCAAGCGCATTTCGACCAGGCCGCCGCTACCTGGGACGCGGATCCCACCCGTATGGGCATGTCCAAGGCCTTCGCCACTGCTATCGTGGCCACGGTGCCGCTGCAGGCCGCCTGGTCTGCCATGGAGTATGGCTGCGGCACCGCTACGCTCAGTTTCCTCTTGGCCGGGAAGTTGGGAAAGATCACTGCTGCCGATGCGTCCCCGGGCATGATCGAGCAGGTGCACCGCAAGGTCGTCGCCGGCGGGATCGCCAATGTCCAGCCTCGGTTGCTCGATCTCACGGACGCTCCGCCGCCTGGGGAGAGGTTCGACGTCATCTTCTGCGCCATGGCGCTGCATCATGTGGCCGACATCGCGAGTCTGGCCGCCAAGTTCGCCGCCCTGCTGTTGCCGGGAGGCTGGCTGGCCATCGCCGACCTGCACGCGGAGGATGGGTCCTTCCATCCGGACGTGGCCGTGCCGCACCACGGATTCGAGCCGGAGGAACTGGCGGCCGTGTTCGCTGCCGCCGGCCTGACTGGGCTGGCCTGGCGAACCGTCCACGAGCTCGAACGGCACGGTCGGAGATACCCGCTCTTCCTGTTGACGGGACGGCGCCCCGACGTGAGTCGCTGCGACCTGTGTGGTGACCTGCTCCCATGCCCTCTATGAACTGAGGGGGGAGTCGAGGGAGAGAGCGCTTCGGGAAATGCGGCGGGTCGTGCGACCCGATGGCCTCGTGCTGATCATGGAGCATGAGGTCCCACGGCGCCCGGTCATAAGGCTCCAGTTCCGCATCCGGATGCTCTCCATGGGTTCGGCGGACGCCCGTGAGTTCATCAAGGGTGGCCTTGAGCCCTATGAGAGGGTGTTTTCGCGGGTCTCTCTGAGCCGTTCCAGGAGCGGCAAGAGCAGGCTTATGAGCTGCCGGAAGTAGAGCCTGCAGGGCGCATCACCAGCGCCTGGCGCAGCCTGGCCACGACTGCTTGAAACGCAAGACCGTCGCCACCGACGGGCACTGACCGAGCATCGTCAGTCACCGGGGCCCGGTAGGGCTGCCCCCAGAGACCGCCGCCAGCGTCGTGGCGGGCGCCTATCCCCGTCCGCCGCGCGGCCCTCGCCCCGATCCTGAACCCGCCCTGCGGGCCCGACAGGGCTGTTCCAAGATCGCGGCTCCCGCTACGGGTGAGCGCGTGAGAACGTGGAAGCGTGGATTCGTGGCAGACGGCCGGCACACGCGCCGTAACCCTCACGCAATCACGCTCTCACGCTTTCACCGTGCCGGCGACCAACACCGATGGTCGTTGGGAAAACGGAACCGCCCTGCGGGCCCGACCCCGCCGGTTGCATCGTCGGTCTGTCGATGGTAGGGTTAGGCGAAGGGGCGTTGCCCGGGAGTGTCGGCGATGGTGCGCAGCAGGGAAGGGGCGATAGCCATGTTTCCGCGTCTTTTCGTTTTGGCCACCTGGGCGGGGCTGGTTACGGGTTTCGGGCAGACCAACCGGCTGCGGAACACCGACTTCGATCGGGCCTTTCTCAGCGGCGGTCCGGCGGACGGTTGGCGGACGGCGCAGGTGGTGCCGGGGGTGACGGTCGGCGTGGGCCGCGGCGCCGGCGTGGAGGGCGGGGCTGCGACCGTCATCGCGGTTGCCGAGGCGGCGCCGGTGACCTGGTACACCTGCGTGCAGACGGTTGCCGGTCTGCCCCCCGGCACCCAGGGGGTGTTCAGCGTCTACGCGCGCACCGAGGCTCTCCACGCTGGCAGCGGGGCCTACTGCGGCCTGAACTACTACGACGGCCGCGGCGAGCGGATCACCTGGACCGACAGTAAGCAGGTGCTCGTCGGCACCCAGGACTGGACGCGTTTGGTGCAGCCCTTCACGGTGCCGGCCTATACCGAGCGCGTGGTGTTCAATCTTGTCGTCCACGGGCGTGGCACGGCCTTCTTTGACCGGGCGCAGGTGGAGGTTGGCCAGGCGGTGAGCCCGTGGGCGCCACGGGAGGCGCTGGCGGGTGTCGCGGCTGTGCGGGGCGTTGGCCGGGTCGCCATTCTGCGTGACGATTTGCCCGTGACCGGTACGGCGTCGGACCCGGAGTACCTGGCCGAGCTGGTTCGGGCCGCGGGTCACGAGAGTGAGTTCCTCAGCGCCGACCAGCTTGCCGATCCCGCCCTCTTGGACGCGGGTCGCGTCGACCTGTTGGTGTTGCCCTACGGCAGTTCCTTTCCGGCGCCGGCGGCGGCGCTGCTGAAGGACTATCTGGGCGCGGGCGGCAGTTTTCTGGCGGTGGGCGGCTATCCGTTCGACCGCCTGCTTGTACGGCAGCGTGGCGTCTGGCAGGACACCCGCGACGTCGTGCCGCCGGACGACGAGTTGCGGACGTTGCTCGACCCTGGCCAGGACCCCACGGCTTGGGGGGTGGGCGGTCGTGACCTGCCCGAGGGGCGCGCGACGGCCGCCACGGTTGAGGGCGTGCCGTGCCTGAGCTTCGGCACCGCGGCGATGCCGCCGGGCGGTTGGGTGACCTGTGGATCACCGGCGTTGGCCGGCCTTCCCGCCGACACCCAGGCGATCGTGATCGCGGGCCGCAGTGACCAGGAGCGCCTGCCGCTGGCGGTCGAGGTCGTCGAGCGCGATGGGGCGCGCTGGCGGGCCCGGCTGGACTTTGGCCGCGCCTGGAAGCAGCATGCCATCGCGGTGGACGACCTGCAGTACTGGCACGATAACCCCTCGGTCGGTCGCGGCGCTGCCGGCGACCGGCCGCGCCTGACCGAGATCACCGCCCTGCGTTTCGGGATCACCACGGAGTTCGTCTCACCGGGGCCCGCCTACCGCGCTTACGTCGGCGCCATACGCGTCGGTTCCGGGCATTTCCCTACGTATCGGAACCTGCGCGTGAACAGCCATTTCGGGGGGATCAATCCAGCGACCTTCCTGGTGCCGGCGGCCGATGCCCTGTCGGTGTGCGACGCGGGGGCCCCACTCAGTGACGTGGCACGGTTGGCCGCCAGCCCGGGGCAGGCGGTGGTCCCCGCCGATCTGCTCTTTCCCGGCGCCGCGTCTGGGCTCTCGGCGACGGGGCAGACTGCGCAGGGCGACCCCGGCGCGCCGCTCAAGGCCCGCTGGCTGCCGCTGCTGGACGCCGTAGACCGTTACGGCCGCGTACGCGGGACGGCCTTCGCCATCATGCAGCACTTCGCCGGTGAGTACCCGGGCTCAAGCTGGGCCTATTCGGGCATCGCCGATCGCGACCTGTTCCAGCGCGGCGATGCGGCTGGAGCGGCGCTCTTCCAGGCGGTCCTGGCGCGCGTCATCGGCGGGGCGTTCCTTTTCGATGCGCGAGCAGCCCAGCCCTGCCTGCGGGCGGGCGAGGGCCTCGGTGCCAGCGTGCGTGCCGCCAATCTCGCCAGCCAGGAGCGTGAGCTGGCGGTGACGCTGACCATCAGCCGTGAGGGCACGCCGGTGGGCGAGCAGCGCCGTGTGGTCACCGTTCCCGCCCACGCGGCGGTGCCGGTTGAGTTCGACCTGCCGCTGCCCGCAAGCACCGAGGGCGGCCTACTGCTGCTGACGTTTGCCCTGGCGGAAGCGGGCCAGCCTCTCGACTCCCTGAGCAGCGGGACGGTGCTTTGGAGCCCTGCTCACCTCGTTGCCGGGCGCGGTCTGCGGGTGACGGACCTGTACTTCGACCGCGGCCAGGGGCCGCGTTACCTGCTGGGCTCGCAGCTCTACTGGGGCAATGGGACCATCACCGGTACGGACCCGCTGCGCTGGTCCCGGCAACTGCAGGCCATGGCCGACAGCGGCCTGGCGGTGGCGCGCAGCTTTATGAACGTCCCTGGCGGCGACAGTGAGACGGGGTGGCGCTACCGCGACGCCCTGGTGCAACTGGCCCAGGACCGCGGCATCAATCTCTTCTACGCGGGCATTTCCTGGCCCAGCACCGATCCGCAGCGGGTTGCCGAACTGGCGAAGGTCGGGGTGCAGGCGGCACAGCGTTACCGCGAGGCCCGGGGCTGGTTCGTCGACATCGTCAACGAGCCGACGCTGCCGGTCGGCGCGGGCGCCACCGACAGCGCCGAGTTTGTGGCCTGGCTGCAGGGGCGCTATCCCTCCCTCGCGGCGCTGCGGGAGGCGTGGGGCAAGGACCTCACCGAGGCGGGCTTCGAGCAGATCAAGCTGGCGCCGTTCCGGGGTAAGTGGGCCAGCCTGCGGGCGGTTGACCAGCAGCGCTTCATGGCTGCCAAGATGCGCGACTGGGCGCGGACGACGCGGGACGCGGTCCGGGGCGTCGACCCCGAGCGCCTGGTGAGTGTGGGCTACCTGCAGGGCTTCGGCGACCACGCCACCGTCTGGGACCCCGTCGAGGCCACCTACGACCTGGACTTCGCCAACCGCCACTACTACGGCGATCTTGGCGGCTATGCCGCGGAGCTGGCGCAGATGGACATGCGTCTGCTGGGCAAACCCAACTCGACGGGCGAGTTCGGCGGCACCAGCCATCCTGGCCTCGCCGCGCACTTCGTCTACCAGCCCGAGGCTGACCAGGAGTGGCGCTTCACCTTCACCGCCCACACCGCCTTTGGCCTGGGAGCAGCCTTCGTCGCGAGCTGGCACTGGCAGGACCCGATCGAAGACATCTTCCCCTGCGGTCTGCTCAACAGCGATGGCGCGCCGCGGGACCGCTTCTACCCCTTCCGGAACGCCGCCCTGCTTCTGGGTCAGTTCCGGCCGCGCTACGAGCCCCCGACGCTGTGGTTCGTGATCCCCACCGCGCACCGCTTCGGCGCCTCGCGGGCGGCGGTCGAGACGGCCATGCGGAACTCCCTGAACGCGCTGATCGGTCTGCACGTGAGTTTCGGCACGGTGGCGGAAGAGCAGGTGAAGCTGCTGTCGCGTCCGCGGGCCCTGGTCTGGCCGGTGCCCTTCTGTCCGGCGGACGAGACCTACACCGCCCTCCGTGACGCCGTGGCCGCGGGTGCGGCGCTGTATGTCTCGGGCGATCTGTCCTTCGACACGCAACGGCGGCGGACACGCGGCGAGCGGCTGCGCGAGCTGTGCGGGGTCGAGTTCGTGGCCGAGCGCTTCCCGGATACCCGCTACGTGGGCGGGAACGAGTGCACGGCCGTGCAGGCGGGTGACCTTGCCGCCGCTCTGGCGGCGGTGGGTGCGACCGGGCCTTGCATCGAGGTCAAAGCGGCCGGCGCGACCGTGCTGGCCCGGGCTGGCACCGTCCCCGTGGCGGTCCTCAACCGGCATGGCCAGGGCCAGGTGCTGTACGTCGTTGACCCCCTGGAGCTGCACGGTGAGCCGTGGCCGGTCCTGGCGGCCTTCCTGCGGCAGGCTGGCGTCGAGCGCTTTCCTGTTACCCCAGACCTTCCCGGTATCCACGCCCACGAGGTGTCAGGGCAGGGCGGGGCGCGGGCGCGGGTCCTGCTCAATAGCAGCCCTGACGCACAGACGGTATCGTGGGGACCGGATCTGACCCTTGACCTGCCGTCGCACAGCGGCGGCGCCGCCCTCTTCGACGCGGCGGGGACGCTGGTGGCAGCGGAGGCCCAGCGCCTGCAGGTTGCCGGGCAGACCGTCTTCGCCGCCGCGGCGCCGCAGTGCCTGCTGGCGCTGGACGCCGCGCCGCTGGTCCGTTCGCGCGCCCTGCTGCTGCTGCCCATGGGACCGGGGCGGGTGACGCTGGGCGTCGCGGCCGCCGCGGAGTTGTGGGCCAGCGTCGGTGAGGTCCGCGCTGGGCGGTGGGTGGAGTACGAGCGCCTGCCGGTGGCGGACGGCGGCGTCACGCTGGACCCAACCATGGCCCACTCGTGGCTGGTCATCGGGCCACGCGGCGAGCTCGACGCCCTCACCCAGCGCGTTCCCGGGCTGCTGCCCTGAGCGCGGCCTGGGCGCAACCCACTGGCGCCTGCCCAAGGTCCTGTGTGGACCGGCTGACGCTCCCCGAAAGCTGCGTCAAGCCGCAGGCAGTCCAAAGAGCCCCGGCGTTGCCGGGACTCGGTGCCGTACGGCGCTGGCCGGCAGGCCAAGCTTTGGACTGTCGGTGGCTTGACACCGCTTTTCCCTCCTACGGTCCAGGATCAGCCTGGCGTCGAGGCCTGGGCGTGGCCTCGCGGCACGTTACGCAGCGAGGACCCGCACCAGGCCTTGTTCCCCGTAGTCGAGGATGCGCCGGTCACGGGTCACGAGGACGCCGCCCTGACAGCGGGCGGTAGCCACTAGACGTGAGTGTCGAGTGGCAGCAGTGGGCCGGGGGGGCTACTTGTCGGCATCCCAGGGCTCCACGCTTGGCTCGACCACGTCACCGAGGATGGTCACCGTACCGGCGAGGTAACCGAACAGCGGGACCGGCATATCCTCAGCGAAGGGAACGAGCCTGGCCATCGGTTTCCCCCGTTTCGTGATCACGACCGGCTCCCGAGTGCGCCGCACCCGGTCCATGACCTTCAGGCAGGTGGCCTTGAACTGCCCGGCTGCAAGTCTCATGACGCGGCTCCGTGAAGAATGGTCATATCGATATGGCCATAGTGCTGCTGACGAGGGAAAGCAAGCTCATTTCGTCGTTCATGGCTGCGGTTCGCGCAGCGTTTCACGGCAGACGCGGAGCCACTGCACGGCGAAGTCGCAGGCCAGCGGGGTCTTGGCGCCCTCGACCACGCCGTAGAGGGTGAGGCCCTTGATCTGTCGCGGCGCCGACTTGCCCTTCTCCGAACCGGCGGCAAAGCCCCCGGCAAACAGGCTTTGCGAGGCGCTGATCTCGCCGTAGGGCGAGAAGACGAAGTAGTTGGTGGCGTCCTTGCCGTCCTCGCCCACGTACGCGTAGATCAGTTCTAGCATGATCTCCGGGTTGCTCTTGCGGAAGGCGACTTCGAGGCAGGGGAAAAGGGCGGCGTCCACGGGGGGATCCAGCGTCACCTGGAAGCCGCCGTAGGTGCGCCCACCCACTTCCGCCACCGGCGGGCAGTCCATCGCGAAGCGGACCTGGTCGCGTTCCGCCACGGCGCGGATGGCTGTGGGGGCGACGACCCACGGATTCGCCGCGTCAACCTTGAACAGCACCGTGTCCGGCAGCGGGGTTTCGGCGTTGAGGAAGCGTTGCCAGCCGTCGGCAGTGGCGAGCAGCACCCGGCCGAAGTAACGCCCTTCGTTGAAGCCGCCCTGGGTCACGGACCACGACTGCAGTTCGGCCGGCTGGCCGGCCGTAGCGTCCGAGTAGCGTTCCCGGCAGACATTGGCGTAGAGGAGGGTGCCCGGGCTGGCGCCGCCGCCGACCGCGGCCAGCGGCACCTTGAGTTCGACCGTGTAGCCGCGGTCATCGACCGTGGCCGCGGCGGTGGCGCCGCTGCAGGTCCAGTCCCGATTGGCCACGTCGGTGCCGCCCTCGTTCAGCGAGTAGGCAAGGTCCTGGATCACACCGCGGGAGTTGACCAGGATCTGGAAGCGTCGTGTGCGCTCGCTGTCGACGCTGAGATGCAGTTCGACGCAGTCGTCCTGATAGACCTCGCCATCGCGCTCCAGGCAGGCGGCGCGCAGCGTCTTGACCGTCGGGTCGTCGCAGCGCACGAGGAGGTAGAGCGCCGTGTCATCCCAGCCCAGGCGGAACGAGGTCGCCGCCGGGGGCGGGGCGCCGCTGCGCCAGTCGTTGAGGACATTCAGGGGCAGTCCCGCCCAGGCGGTATCGCCGGCGACGCCGTCCACGACCGGCGGTGTCTGCAGGTGGTAGGCCACGGTCTCGCGGGGGCGGTGCGCGGCGCCTCGCTGGCGCTGTTCGAGGTGGCGGGCGAGGGCCTTCTCCTGCGGTTCCAGAAAGCCCATCCGGATCCAGCCGACGCGGGTCTTGTAAGGTTCTGTCGGCGCTGCGGCGGTGGCGGTGTCGACCGCGCGCCGCAGTTCGGCCATGATGGCGGGCGGGAAGAGGTACTCGAAGTCGGCGAGTTGACGCGCGTTGGAGAGATCGCTGAAGGTCTTGGGTCCGCGCAGTGACGAATCGGTGACGCGGGCTTCGATGCGCTCGAAGAAGGTCTGGACGGGAGCTGCCGCGGGGCCGTAGAACAGGCGGTAGTGTTCCGCGAGCAGGTGACCGACGTCCTGGCGGGTGTCGTCCCAGAGCTTGAAGCGGATCCAGACATTGAGGTAGAGCCAGATCGGGTTCGTCCACACCGCCCAGCCGCGCTCGGGCGCATCCTTGAAACGGTAGTAGTCCTCACTCTCCAGGAACTCAGCCACGACTCCCAGGCGGTGCAGTTCCTTGACGTCTTCGCCCAGGAGGCGGGGGCAGACCTTCGGAAACATCGGCTGGTACTGCGACATCGAGCAGTAGCAGTAGTACTCCCACATGCCGAGCCACTGACACTGTGCTTGATCGCGCCAGGCGCGGACCAGGCCGTAGGCGGTCTGGCGCAGTTCCGGGGTCCAGTTACCAAGGTAGGTGCAGAGCGTCACCGCCACGTTGGGTTCGAGCTTGAAATCCCGTGGGGGCGGCATGTAGTCGTGGTAGCCGATGCCGCCCACCCAGGCCTCCGGGTGGGTGCTGCGGAGGTCGCGCGCGACGCGGTTGGCGAAGTCCCACAGGTAGCTGCTGGCGCGACCGCTGGCGCTGCCCCACAGCGGGCAGTCGACGCTGGGCTTGCCGTAGAGCGGCCGGCAGGTGTCGCACTGGCACCAGACATAGTTGTCGTTAGGGACGATGCCGAAGAAACGCCCCTGCGAGCCTTGGTAGAGGACGTCCTTGCGGGCCGGGTCGCCGTGGCCCTGTTCCCGGTCCATGAAGTCGCGGGCGTCGGCCAGGACCTGCTCGAAGACGCCGGGCGCGGTCAGGCAGGGCTCGCCGGAGGTGTGGAACTCGTTGAAGGCGTCGGCGTCACTGCCGGCCAGGACGGCCTCGATCCGAGCTTTGTCCTTATAGGAGAACCACTCAGGGTGCTGGCGGCCGAAACGCGACAGCCAGTTGCCGAAGCTGTGGTTGGGGCCGTAGGGCTCGCCGCCGACCTTGTTGCGCAGCAGCCAGCGCTGGACCTCGATCACCGGCAGCATGTCGGTTGTGGTCACCGGGATGGTCCACAGGTTGCGCCGCCACTTCTCCGAGTCGCTGTCGGGGACCGTCGCGCCCGTGAGTTCGGGTGTGTCCGGCGGACAGAACATGTTCGCATTGACCTGGTACGGGTAGAAACTGGTAGAGCGGAAGGCGGTGCGACGGCGGCTGGGAGCCCCGATGCGGACGGTGAGCCTGCGGGTCTGCGGGGTGACCATGCCTGCATCGGAGGGCAAGTACCAGTGTACGCCGCAGTACTGCTCGAGGAACTCGTAGATGGCACGGCAGGTGCCATTGGGCTTGCCAGCGAAGACCAGGTGCAGGCTGTTCCACTCTGCCGGGTCCGTCTTGGGGTCGTCGCCGCCGGCCAGGACGATGGTCCCAGCCCTCTCCGCGACCAGGAACTCCCAGGGCTCCAGCGTGGTCACCGGGAACCCGAGGGTGGCGCCGAGCCGGGTGGCGCCTATCGCGAGCTTCACCGGCACGTCCGGGACTGCCGGCTCGCGTGCAATCGGGACCTTGGCGCCGGTGATTTTCTCGAGATGGACCTGTAACTCAAGGGCCGCATACTGGGCGCTGCTGGTGGCCTGTTCGGCGAGCACGATGGCGGTGCCGCCGCGTTCCGCGTCCAGCACCAGGACCTCGCGTGTCGGCTCCTGTGCCTGGCTCATCCCAACCAGGCTGGCGTACAGGGCCAGGCTGCCCAGTACCCTCGCCAGACGCCATACCAGCCAGGGGCGAGCGTAGAGTCGCCCCAGGTCAACGGTTCCTCCGGGGTCTTGCGGGCCAAGGGCCCGCTGCCATACCAGCCTGGGGCAAGCGTAGCGTCGCCCCAGGTCAACGGTGTTTTCACCGCCGAGGGCTGAAGGCCCGGTCCATTCGTCAGTCCCACACGTACCGTTCATCGTAGGCGACCTCGTACTTTCTGAGGAACGCCCGGTACTCGTCCTGGAAGGTGCGCGTCCGGTGGTGTTCCTCCTGGCTATCGATGTACGTCAACAGCGTGTTTCGCGCCGTTGGCGCTGCTCGGCTGGCGGTACCGTAGCCCTGGGGCGCCGCCGGCGCTTGCCCCAGGCTGGTATGTTTCGCGCCCTTGGCACGGCGGCGGCGGCGTGGCGGCGGGCAGGGCAGGGGGTATGGTGAGGGGCATGTGATTCGGAATCAGGCTTTTTGGGTCGGCCCGGCCTGCGGGGAAAGGAGCCGCCATGCTCAGGTCCGTGAGGTTGGCGTCTGCCGTCTGTCTGCTGGCGGTCCAGTGTCTGCGCGGGGCCGAGGCCCGGCGGGCAGTCCTGCTCTGGGACGGGGTCGCGGGCTACGCTTCGGCCACGGTGGCGAATGCCATGGACTCCCGGGTCCGGCGTCCTGCCGAGGTCGGCAAGGTCGCTCTGCCCGCCGTCTTCCTGCACCCCCAGGATCAGGGCCGGGCCGTGGTCGAATACCCGCCGTTGGCTGAAAACCCTGGACACACTGAGGCCGGATACCTATGATCACTGCCCTGCTGATGGCTCTTGGGCGCGTGCTGCTCAGCCTGCGCTACCGCGTCCGCTTCAGCGGCGTTGAGGAGGTCGCTGGGCGGGGTACGCGGGGGATTCTCCTCCTGCCCAACCACCCGGCCCTCATCGACCCACCCATCCTGGTGACGCACCTGTTCGGGCGTTTCGCCCCGCACACCCTGGCCGACCGCGACCGCATCAACCTGCCCGTTCTGCGCTGGATCGTGCGCTTGCTGGGGACCTATCCGCTTCCGGACGTATTGCGCTACGGCGAAGCCTGCCGGCCCGAGGTGGAGCGGGCTCTGCAGCTCTGCATCGACGCCCTGCGCCGCGGCGAGAATGTCATGCTCTACCCGGCCGGGCACATCTACCGTCAGGCGCTGGAGGATCTGGGCGGGGCCAGTGCTGCCGCCACCATCATCAAGGCCGTCCCCGAGGCCCGCGTGGTTCTGGTGCGGACCCGCGGCCTCTGGGGCAGTTCCCTGGGTCGGGCGTCCGGCCACCCGAAGCTCGCCAGGGTGGCGCGGCGGGCCTGCGGCCACTTGCTGGCCAACGGGCTGTTCTTCTCGCCGCGTCGTCAGGTCAGCGTGGAGCTGTACGAACCTGCCGATTTGCCCCGCAGCGCCGATCGTAATACCCTCAATCGCAGTCTGGAGGGGTTCTACAACCAGGAGGCGCCCCCGAATACCTACGTGCCCTACACGATCTGGGAGAAGGGCGGGACGCGGGTGGCTGCAGAGCCCGCGGCGGCCACCCTGCAGGGCGACCTGGAGGCCGTTCCGGCCGGCACGCGGTCGCTGGTTCTGCAGCACCTGGCCGAACTCACCGGGCGCAGCGCCGAGAGCCTGCACGATACCGACAGTTTGGCGCGCGACCTGGCTCTGGACAGCCTGGCCCTGCTCGATCTGGCCCTCTGGTTGGAGACCGAGTTTGGCCTGCCCATGGAAGGCACCACCGGGCTGAGTACGGTGGGCGACGTGCTGCTGGCGGCCTGTGGCACGATGCTGGCGGTCAGCACTGCCGAACTGCGGCCGGTGCCGCCTGCCTGGTCCCCGGGGCCGCGCTCGGCGCTGGCACCGCTGTTGCCCGCTGGTACCACCCTCAACGCCGTCTTTCTGGCGCAAGCACGGCGCGCCCCGGGACGGGCCATCCTGGCCGATCAGCACAGCGGCGTGCGCACCTACCGCGATGTGATCACCGGGTTGCTGGTGCTGCAACCCCGCCTGCGAGCCTTGCCGGGGGACTATCTGGGCATCATGCTCCCCGCGTCCGTCGGCGCCGCGACGGCGACCCTCGCCGCGTTGTTCGCGGGCAAGACCCCGGTGATGGTCAACTGGACGGTTGGGCCGCGCAACCTGCTTCACTGCCTCGCCCTCACCGACGTGCAGCGAGTCCTCACCGTGCGCCTGCTGGTGCAGAAGCTCGAAGCGCAGGGGATGGACCTGAGCGGCGTCAAGGATCGTTTCGTGTACCTGGAGGACATGGGCGCCGCCGTGCCTCTCACGGCCAAGCTGTTCGCCGCGCTGCGGAGCTATGTCAACTGGAGCGCACTGGCATGCGTCCGGCCGCGGGAGACGGCGGTGGTGCTGTTCACCAGCGGTTCCGAGAGCCTGCCCAAGGCGGTGCCGCTCACCCACGCCAACCTGCTGGCCAACATGCGGGACCTGACCACGGCCGTGCGTTTCCGGGCCGACGACCGCCTGATCGGCATGCTGCCGCCGTTCCATTCGTTCGGCCTGAACTGCACCCTGTTCATGCCGCTCTGCTACGGCATCCCGACGGCGTACCACGCCAATCCTACCGAGAGTGCGCTGCTGGCGCGCCTGATCGACGCCTATGGCATCACGCTGCTGGTCGGGACGCCCACCTTCCTCAACGGCATCCTGCGAGCTGCGACCGATGCGCAGCTCCGTTCCCTCCGCCTCGTCGTGTCCGGCGCTGAGAAGTGCCCGGCGCACGTCTACGAAACTCTGGCGGCGCGCTGCCCGCAGGTGACCATACTGGAAGGCTACGGGATCACCGAGTGCTCGCCAGCCGTCGCGCTCACCGACGAGGCCGTACCGCGACCGGGTACCGTCGGCAAGATTCTACCCTCGTTTGCCTACGCCATTGTGGACCTGGACAGCGGGCAGCGCGTGGCGCGGGGCAGCAAGGGGATGCTGCTGGTGCGCGGCCCCAGCGTCTTCCCCGGCTACCTGCGCTACGAGGGCCCCTCGCCCTTTGTCGATTTCGAGGGTGCCTCGTGGTACCGCACCGGTGATCTGGTGACCGAGTCCGCGGACGGGGCCATCACCTTCGCCGGCCGGCTCAAGCGTTTCGTCAAGCTGGGCGGCGAGATGATCTCTCTGCCCGCCATCGAGGAGGTACTGGCCACGGCTTTCCTCAGCGGTGACGAGGACAAGCCCGTGCTCGCCGTCGAGAGCACCGCGCAGGAACTGAACCCCGAACTGGTGCTTTTCACCACCCTCGAGGTGGACCGTGAGGCCGCCAACCGTTGCCTCCGGGAGGCGGGCCTCTCGGCCCTCTACAACCTGCGCCGCGTGGTGCGCCTGGAGGCCATTCCGCTGTTGGGTACCGGGAAGACGGACTACCGCGCCTTGCGCGAGCGGCTGCAGGCCAAGGGCTGAGGCGGAGCGCCCCGGCGCCGCTGCCCGCGCTGTCGACGGCGGCGGATGCGATCGTGAAGCCGCCCCGGCCGCCGCGGCGTGAACCCCTCCCCCCCACTCGACAAAGAACCCCCGGGATCGGTACCCCGAAGGGCTCTTGAAAGTGGAGCGGGTCAGACCTGCGACGCGATTACCACGCCCAGATCCACATGCCGCCGTTGACCTTCAGCGCCTGGATCCAGGTCATGCCAGCGACGTGACCGTCCATGAACGCGACGTTACCGGTACTGCTGTGGGGCGGCAGCGGTGCGGCGTTGTTCGTGGTGCCGCCGCAGGGGCCAGGGGTCTGCGCCCCACCGTTGATGGTGCCGACGGTTTCCGCGTTGACGCAGTCGACGATGACCGCCGTCGATGAGGGCGGGTAGAGAGCGCCGCCGGAGGCGCTGATCCAGCTCGCGATCGGGTTGCCGGTCTTGCGGATGGTGGCCGTCCAGTAGGGGATGGCCGGGAAATTGGTGACGGCATTGTAGGTCGGGCAGTAGTAGACGTTGCGGTCGCTGATGTAGGAGAGGGTCTGTTCGGCGAAGGACTGCCCGCCCACGCGATAGGCGGCGTTGGTCGGCCAGTACGTGGCCCAGCCGCAGATCTGGCCGCCGCAGGGGTCGAAGGTACCGCCGGCGTTGGTGCGGGTGGCGCTGCCGGCGTTGGGCCCGTTCTCGTTGTTGTCACCGGTGTACATCAGCACCCCGAGCATGATCTGCTTCTGGTTGTTGATGCAGGAGGCGGAGCGCGCCTTGGCACGGGCTTGCGCCAGGGCCGGCAGGAGCATCGCGGCGAGGATAGCGATGATCGCAATCACCACCAGCAGTTCGATCAGGGTGAAGAGGGTCGGGCGGCGGGTTCTCATGTTGGCCTCATTCTCTCTTGCTGCGGGGACCACATTCCCAATGACGCACGGGCGGTTCTGGCTCCCTCGACTTACGCGCGCGATACCGTGCAGCGCGCGACCGCAAGCGATGGCGAATCGTGAATATAGACGCGTTAGCAACGGCGTCTATCCCGACCCGAGAGCATTATCCGTGCGGCGCGGCAGCCTCCTTAGCAGAATCTGCTGCCGGGGGTTGCCGGGGGTTGCGCGGCGAGAGCGGCCTAGGGTATAGTACACAGGTTTGACCGCCAAGAGACGCTAGGGCTAGTGCTCAGCGCTCGTCGTTGCGGTCTGAAGTGGTTGTTACTGAGGTGCTTTCATGGACATTCTTGAGACCTGGCCGGACATCTCCCGGCATATCTGGGACATGAAGTACCGTTACCGCCGGGGCGACGAGGCGGTAGACGGGAGCATCGAGGATACCTGGCGACGGGTGGCGCGGGCCGCGGCGCGCGCGGAGGCCGACCCTGAGCTCTGGTCGGAGCGCTTCTACACGGACCTGCTCGCCGATTTCCGTTTCCTGCCCGGGGGGCGGATCCTGGCCAACGCCGGCACCGAGCGCGACTCCACGACCATGTTCAACTGCTACGTGATGGGGGCCATCGACGACTCCATCGAAGGTATCTTCGAGGTGGTGCGCGAGTCAGCGCTGACCCAGAAGCAGGGCGGCGGTGTGGGCTACGACTTCAGCGCCATCCGGCCGCATGGAAGTCACATCCAGGGAGTGGACTCGACCGCGTCCGGGCCGCTGAGTTTCATGCAGGTCTTCGATGCCACCTGCCGCACGATCATGAGTGCCGGGCAGCGGCGCGGGGCGCAGATGGGGATCATGCGCTGCGATCACCCGGACATCGAGGACTTCATCGAGGCCAAGCGTAAGAACGGGGCTCTGCAGATGTTCAACCTGTCGGTGGCCGTGACCGACGGCTTCATGCAGGCCGTGAAGCATGACGGGCCGTGGGACCTGGTCTTTGAGGGGCAGGTCTACCGCACCATCCAGGCCCGCGACTTGTGGGACAAGATCATGCGCTCGACCTACGACTACGCGGAGCCGGGCGTGTTCATGGTAGACCGGGTGAACCGCATGAACAACCTGGCCTACTGCGAGCAGATTCGGGCCTGTAACCCCTGCGGCGAACAGCCTCTGCCACCCTATGGCGCCTGTCTGCTGGGCAGCATCAATCTGACGCGCTTCGTGACCGACCCCTTCGGCCCCGAGGCGGCGGTTGACTTCGCGGCCCTCGAGCGCACGGTGCGGGTCGCGGTGCGTTTCCTGGACAACATCATCGATCTCTCTATCTACCCGCTCGAGAAGCAGCACGCCGAGGCGGTGGCCAAGCGCCGCATGGGCATTGGCGTGACCGGGTTGGCGGATGCCCTGATCTTCCTGGGCCTGCGCTACGGTTCGGAGCCGGCGGTGGCCCTGGCCGAACGCGTGATGGCGCAGATCGCGGCGGCGGCCTATGGCACCTCGGCGGAGTTGGCGGCGGAGAAGGGCAAGTTCCCGCTGTTCGACGGTGCGAAGTACCTCAAGGCGCCCTTCATCAAGGCCTTGCCCAAGGCGGTGCGTGAGCGCATTCGCCGCTGTGGTATGCGGAACTCGCACTTGACCAGTATCGCCCCCACGGGGACGATTTCGCTGTTGGCGGGGAACATCAGCAGCGGCGTCGAGCCGATCTTCGCTCTGTACTACACGCGCCGAATCCGCCAGGGGCATGGCGATGAGACCAGCGAACACGAGGTTCTGGACTACGCCTACGCCGAGTACTGTCGCCGTTTCAGCCGGCCGGCCAAGGACGCCGATCTGCCGCCCGCCTTCGTGACCACGGACACCATCACCCCCCACGAGCATCTGCTGATGCAGGCAGCCCTGCAGCGGCACGTCGACAGCGCCATCTCCAAGACCATCAACGTGCCCACGGAGATGCCCTTCGAGAGCTTCCGCGACATCTACATGCAGGCCTATGACCTGGGCCTGAAGGGCTGCACGACGTTCCGTCCCAGCGAACACATTGCCGGGATCCTCGTGCGCAAGGAAGAGAAGCCGGTGCCAAAGCCGGAACGCCCGGACCTGCCGGCCCGGCCGGACATGCTCACCGGCACCACCTACAAGATCAAGACGCCGCTGTCGCCGGATGCCTTCTATGTGACCATCAACGACATCACCGAGAATGGTGCGGTGCGGCCCTACGAGGTCTTCATCAACACCAAGAACCTGCAGCACTTCAGTTGGATCGTCGCCATGACGCGCCTGATCTCGGCCGTCTTCCGGCGGGAGTCGGATCCGTCCTTCCTGGTTGAGGAACTGAAGAGCATCTACGACCCCGCTGGGGGGTACTTCAGCCACGGCGAGTACGTTCCGTCGCTGCCGGCCGAACTGGGGCGGGTGATCGCGGCGCACCTGCAGCACCTGGGGATCATGCCGGTGCCGGTGCCCGGCGGGGCGGCGGCCGAGGATGGCGACGCCAAGCTCGGTGCCGGCCCAGGCCTGCCGATCTGCCCGAAATGCAACCAGCCAGGCCTGACCATGCAGGAAAACTGCGTGAAGTGCCGGCACTGCGATTACAGCAAGTGCAGTTGAGTCGCAGTGGCTGAAAGAGGAATCGTTGGCGTCGCCGTCGGGTCAAGGGGAAGGCGTGTGTGCGCGGGCGGTTTGGCTCTTGATCCCACGGCCGCACGCAATATGGTACCGCCTATCGTCGCCTTGGTGCCTGGCGGCGGGGCCGCGTGCACGATCCGCAACGCGCCTTGTGCGCGTTCGTATGGGGACCGGCGCGGTGACGGCACCGGCCACAGCAAGGAGTCCCAGATGAGCAACTCGTCAGTCGGTGCGGAGTCATTCGCCACCCAGAAGGTGAAGAAGGCCAAGAAGCGGGTCCGCGTCGCCATCATCGGTTGCGGCGGCATCAGCGAGACCCACCTTGCGGCGATGAGCCAGATCCCGGAATTCGAGGTGGTCGGGGGCTGCGACATCAAGCCTGAGCGTCTGGAGTTGATGAAATCGAAGTACGGCATGACGGCCGTCTACGAGAAGTGGGACGATCTGCTGGCGGAAGTCAAGCCGGATGCCATCCTGGTCTGTACGCCCAACGGCGTGCACGCGCCGGCGGCCATTGCCGCCCTGAACGCGGGCTGCCATGTGCTCACCGAGAAGCCGATGGCGATGACGCCGGATGAGTGCAAGGCGATGATTGCCGCGGCCAAGGCCAACAAGCGCAAGCTGGTCGTCGGCTTTCAGTTCCGCTATCACCCCACCAGTCAGATGCTGGTACGGGCCCGCGAGGCCGGCGAGTTCGGCGACGTCATGTTCGTGAAGTGCCAGGCGTTGCGTCGCCGCGGCATTCCGAACTGGGGCGTCTTCGGTCAGAAGGAGCTGCAGGGTGGTGGCCCGATGATCGACATCGGCGTGCATGTTATCGAAATGGCGCACTACGTCATGGGTTCCCCCAAGCCGGTGGCTGCCAGCGGCAACTGCTGGACCTTCATGGGCAACAAGCCCTCGGAGACCCTCAGCCCGTGGCCCAACTGGGACTGGAAGACCTACACGGTCGAGGACATGGCCATCGGCCAGATCCGTTTCGAGAACGGCGCCATCATGCAGATCGAGGCGTCCTTCTGCGCCCACATCAAGGAGGATGTCTGGAACTTCACCATGATGGGGAGCAAGGGTGGCGCCAACTGGGATCCGCCGGGCATCTTCTCCGACCGCGCCGGCACCATGGTGAACACGGTTCCCAGCTTCCTGCCCAAGGCGGACTTCGGCGAGCTCTTCGTCCGCAAACTGCGCAACTTCGCCGAGGGCGTGTTGTATAACAAGCCTCTCGAGGCTCCCGGCGAGGCCGGCTACGCGGTCCAGAAGATCCTGGATGGCGTGTACCGGTCAGCGGCCGCGGGACACGAAGTGACCATCGACTGAGCACCTGCTGTGGTTCGGAACGGCCCTCGGTGCCCGCGGCGGTGCCGGGGGCCGTTTCACACCCGTCCCATGGAAGACCCAGAGGCGGTTAGGCGGTTAGGCTGTTAGGCTGTTAGGCTGTTAGGCTGTTAGGCGGTTAGGCGGGAAGGCGGTTAGGCGGGAAGGCGGTTAGGCGGGAAGGCGGGAAGGCGGGAAGGCGGGAAGGCGGGAAGGCGGGAAGGCGGGACGGCGGGAAGGCGGGAAGGCGGGAAGGCGGGAAGGCGGGAAAGAGGTTGGATATTTAAAAGTTTATTGAGACGTGGCGGAAAAGGTGGAAAAGGTGATGGCGTGGGCGGG
>CAILUI010000210.1 GCA_903837355.1 uncultured Victivallales bacterium | reverse complement strand
TGGGCGGTGAAACGCGGTCGGCAACGACCCCTTCCAAATGTCTCCTTCCCAATGACCAATGACTCCTTCCCAATGACCAATGACTCCTTCCCAATGACCAATGATCAGCCTTCGCTGATCAGCAAGCCGTGGCGAATCCGCGCTGCGCGCGCTGACGGCCCGCAGGGACCGAGCGCGAGCCGCAGGCTCAGGAGCCAGGCGAGGACGACACCGATGACGGCGAGCAGGGTCGGGGCGCTCCGGGTCAGAACGCCGGTGTAGCACCGCGATGCCGCGAGCGGTGCGGTCTCCGCGTAGAGCGCGCTAACCACGCGCTGGCCCGCGACTCCCGTCAACACCAGCGCGCCTTGGCAGACCCGGCAGGAAGAGGAAGGGGCGTGCGCCCCCGTCGCCTGCCACGCCGAACCGCCGAGTGCCATGGCGCCAGCACACCCCGTCCCGTGCCCTGGCACCGCCGTCGCCAGCCGTACCGCCGGACTGGTTTGCCCGCGCGCCAGCATCGCCAGCAGCATGACTAGCGCCGCACAACTCGCCCACGCGATGGCGCTCGCGGCGATCCACTCCCCACGATCCGTAACTCGTCCTGACGTTCGTGCATGCATCGTTCTGCTCTCTCAGCGCCTGCCGCCCTAGCTGCGGCCCGCAGCGCCACACGTGTCTCAACACTCCCCAGTATATCACCCGAAATGCTACCATGCAAGTGTCCTATCAAGGACGCCAGCGCCTGCAGGGTGCCGCGGTGACCACCTCCCTGTGCAGATATAGGGTACAGCGGCGCGGGGGTGCCGGATATGGGGTGAATCCCCCTGTGCGGATGGGGTAGAACCCTACCTCTGAATCACCCGGGTATCGCAGATGTGGTCGTGCAGGGCGCGCTTCTCCAGGTCGAAGGCGGCCATCAGGTAGCCGATGCAGAGGGTGAGACCGCTGAGAAAGTCGGCCAGATGACGGGCGGCCGCCCGGGGGTAGGTCACGGCCGAGCCATCGGCGCGCACGACCAGGAGGCCGCAGGCCATCTTGCCGGGCGTGGCGGCGAAACGGCCCAGGAAGAACACCGTGTAGCAGAGGCCGATCACCAGTTGCACCAGGAGGGCCACGCCAACGCCGACGAAGGTCAGCATCGTGCCTGCCCCCGCGGCCGAACCGAGGGCCGCGAACGCGCTTTGGATGCCGTATCCCACCACGAGATTGAGGACGAACAGCGTGGCGCCGTCGATGAGTTTGGCCGCACAACGGATCCAGAACCCGGCGTAGCGCCTGGTGGCGGCGCTGCCGAGGGCTTCGCTCAGGGCCTGCAGGGCGAGCGGGCGGCAGCCGGCGCAGATCCACTGACCCTGAATCGGGATGACCGCCGCCGGGGGAAACGCGCGGCCGCACTGGGCGCAGGGGATGGCCGTCACGCTGGCGGGGGCGGTCCCCGGCGTAGCCCGCAGCGGCGTCAGTCCATCCCGGGGCGTACCCGCAGCGCTCCCCGTCGCCAGGGCCTCGGCCTGCCGTTGCACGCTGGCTGCACGCATCTGGCCATAGGGCTGCCAGGCGGTCATGGTCTCATTCCAGACCAGCGTGCCCGCCTGGATCCGTCCCTGACCTACCCAGCGCGCGAACTCCGCATCGTCAAGCGGCCCCACCTGTTGGTCAGGGCGGTTCTAAGAAACCGGCGAGGGCGCCGACGGCTGGGTCTGCGATCGCCATTGGGCACCCCCGAGGCCCCCTTGCGGTCGCGCTATGGAGCATAGGGGGGCACGGCGTTGCGCCGGCGCTCGTCGCGGGCAT
>CAILUI010000209.1 GCA_903837355.1 uncultured Victivallales bacterium | reverse complement strand
TTCTGGATCTCGTCCAGGATCACGGGCAGCTTGAGGTCGTCGAGGAAGCCCTGCGGATCGGCCTGGGCGCGGGCCGCCAGGTCAGGATCCTCGAGCAGCACGTGAGCGGCGCGCGGGAAGCGCTGCCGGAGCAGCGTCGTCTTGCCGGCGCGGCGCGGCCCGGTCAGGATGACCGCGGGGAAGCTACGGGCTGCCAGGGCCAGGCTCCCGCCCAATGTCCTTTCGAGGTACTTCATCGTGAGTAAACTAAACCGCTACCTTAGAATTATCAAGATCTACGCGGCCACCGCTTCGTTCAGTCTGCGGATCAGTTCGTCCAGTTCACTCCCGAACACCTTGCGGGCCTTGCCGAGGCCGCCGCGCTGGGTGAACACCGGCAGTACCTCGAAGTCCCCGCGGTCGATGGACAGGTTCACCACCAGGTGCCGGCGGATGAACTCCAGCCATTCCTCTTGTTCCGGGGTGAAGGTCCTACCCGCGCGCAGGGCCTGCAGCGCCCGGTCGACTCGCTCCTCGGCGGTGAGCAGGGCTTCCTGTTCGCGGGCGGCGTGCTTGACCATGGAGATGATATCGACCAAGGCCTTGTGGTAGTGCACGTCATGCGCCCGGCGCAGGGTCTCCTCATTGAAACGCTGCGGCGCGGTGGAGAGCGTCCGCCGCAGGTCTGCCAGGGCATCGGTGCCCCAGTCGCGGGGCCGCTCCAACAGGATGCCGATGGCCTCCACCCGCTCGGCGTTCTCACGGACGAAGCGGGCGAACTCCGCCAAGTAGTCGGCGGGCTTGTACTCGTTGCCGGCGCCATCGCGGACCAGCCACTCGGAGCTGACCTGGTCCTCGGCGCCGTAGGCCACGTAGAAGACGCGTGGCTGCCGCGGGTAGTTCTGGAGCAGTTCCAGGAAGGCCTTGGAGCGCAGGAAGGCCATGGTGCCGGTGAAGTCGGCGGCGAGACGGCCGGGCAGGTCCCGGGCAAAGCGGGCCAGGTCGCCGTCGGGGATGAACGCGGCGAACAGCGCGCGGGCTTCGCCGGCCATCTCCTTGTCGATGCGCAGCAGGCGCTTGGTCAGGCAGCGGACGTTGTACGCCCGGTCGCGATTGGCCCAGATATCCTCGATGATCTCGGCGATGGAGCGGGTGGGCCGGTCCGGCGGCTCAGCGGTGATGGCGGTGGACAGGCGGAAGTACTCCAAGAGCGTACCGTCGAAGCAGTCGAAGACGGTGAAGTGCGACTTGTCGGGGAAGCGCTCGCCCCTGCGGGTGCCGCGGCCCAGCATCTGCTCGAAGAGGATGCGGGACTTGACCGGGCGCAGCATGACGATGAACTCAAGATCCGGGATGTCGACGCCGGTGGAGAGCATGTCCACGGTAACCACGATGCCGGGGCTGGGCCGGTTGCGGAATTCGCGGATGCGCTGCAGTGGCCGGTCGGCGCGGCCCGTGATCTTCTGCACGAAGGAGTCGCCTCGGCCAAAGACATCGCGGCAGATCTCCACGAGCTGGTCGGCATGGGAGGTGTGCGGCAGGTCATTAACGGCGAAGATGAGGGTCTTGGGGAAGCGGTTCCAGCGCTGTTCGTGCTGGTCGCAGTACGTGCGCAGCTCTTGGATGATCTTGCGATTGGAGTCCGGCGCCGTGATGCGGTGCTCGATCTCCGCAGACGGGAACTCGAGTTCGTCTTCCAGCTCGTCCAGCTTCTCGAGGCCGGTGCGGGTGTCGACGGCCCCTACCTGCTCGCCCTCCTGGAGGAAGACGCCCTTCATGCGCACCTCGGAACGGATGCGCACAGCGTCGTAGTCGACGAGGAAGCCCTCGCGCACGGCGCGCTCGTATTCGTAGCGGTAGACGACGTCGCGGAAGTAGGCTTTGGTGTGGGCGGCGGGGGTGGCGGTGAGACCGATCTTGACCGCGTCGAAGTGGTCCAGCGTGTCGCGCCAGGCGGAGACCTCGGCGGTGCTGTAGCCGCGGTGACACTCGTCGGCGATGATTACGTCGAAGGCGTGAATGGGGATGTCGAGCTGCTCCGCGTCATCGTCAGTGCCCTCGTCCCCGGCGGGGATCGCAGCCTGGCGCCCGAAGAGGTTGACTGCCATGCGCTGAATGGTGCAGACGTAGACGAAGGCGTGGCCGGGCTGGGGATCAAGGAGGTAGGACGCCGGCAGGACCTGCGGATCGAACGTCTCATCCTCGCCGAAGTCCTCCCGCTGGAAGCGCTGGCTATAGACCTCGTAGATCTGGTCGAACTTGAGGCCCGGTTCGGGCTCGAAGGCGGCGAAGGTGCGCACCGCCTGGGCGGCCAGGGCACGGCGGTCCACCAGGAAGAGGATGCGGCGGCCGGCCCCCGACTTCATCAGGCGGTAGGCCTCGTTGACCATGGTGAAGGTCTTGCCGGTGCCGGTGGCCATGGCGACGAGCATCTGCCGCCTGTGGTTGCAGATGGCCAGCTCGATGGCACGGCAGGCGTCGATCTGGTAGGGGCGCAGACGTGGGTGCCAGTGGGAATTGCCAAGCAGCGCCGCCGCGCTGGCGGCGGTGTCCCGCCCCATCATCTCGCGCAGGGCCGCCGGGGTGTGGAACCCGGCGATGCGGCGCGACCGGCTGAGCTGGTGGCGGACGTCGTGGAACCAGGTGACCTCGCCGTTCGTGGAGTAGAGGAAGGGGATGCGGAAGCCGTCGAAGTCGAAGGGACTGCCCTCGGCGCCGCGGGAGTAGCGTTCTGACTGGGAGAGGACATTCTGGGGCCCCAGGGTGAGCTTCTTGGCCTCGACGACCCCGAGCTCCTGGCCGCTGACGACGAGGGCATAGTCAGCGGGGCCATTGGCCGTCGGGTACTCGGCCACGGCATGGGCCTGCAGCGCGCCGATCTGCAGCCCCGGCGCGTAGCGGATCACTGTCCAGCCGCAGGCCTCCAACTTCGGGTCGATGCGCTGGCGGCGCGTTTCGGCTTCCGACTCGGAATGTGCGTTGGTTGTCATCGTGCGCGCGGCACAGGGGCCGCGCAGGGATTCCTCTCCGGTTCCAGCCAGCCGGGATATCAGCACCGCAGCACTTCGCCCCGACCTGCCTACAATGTGCCTCGGGTCGCGCACTCCGCAAGCGTAGCGCCCGGCTGCCTATGGTCTGCCGTGAGTATCTGCCCCCGCTCCGCGCTGTCCATCGTGCGTGGCCACGCTGGGGTTCCGCTCCGGAGTTGGAGGGCGGGTCTGTTTCGCTGCCTTGCCGTGCTGCTTCCTGGCCCAGTACCCGCGCGGGGGAAGGGGAATGTCGTGCTTCCGGCGGACCTTGGCCAGGCCTACGTCAGACAAACCGTACTTCGAGCCCAGCCGGAGCATGAGTACCGACCAGACTTCGGCGTAGAGCTCTCCGCGGCTCAGGGTCGCCGCCCCACCGGCACTCCGTCCTGCACTCGCACGCCGCGGGCTGCGAGGCGCGGCGGTCCCGCCACCATTTCCGGCGGCGGGGCTCGGTCCTTCAGGCATGGTTCTCATAGGGCCCTTGTCGCTTGGCGCAGATCCCGCAAGTCTCGGCTGGGAGTCTCTGACGGGCATGCTGCCGAACCGCCTGGGGAAACGGCCGCGGTACTGGGTGCCGCTGCGTCCCGGTCTGCCCCGGCGCGGCGGCCGCAACGCGAAGTGGCGACAGATCGAGAACACGGACATCCAGCCGGACATCTGAAGGGCCGGCCTCGTGGTCCAGCAAGCGCTCATGCAGGACTGGCGAGCCAGCACGCCCTGGCCGTCGCCAGCCCAAGTCGAGCAGGACCTGATCCCCCACCGGGCGGTGGTGGCGATCTACTCGGAGCCACTGCTGGCGGGGGCACTGAACCCGTTGCAGAGAGAAGACGCCACCGCCTGTGCCCGGCGGAAATCGCCAGCCCAGGCTTTGCGCAGCTCCTGCAGCATTTGCCGCTGACCGCCCGGTGCAGTCTCTCGTTTGAGGATGGCGGTAATGTCCTCGCGGGTTCGCGGCGAGGCCATGGCGCTCATATCGCGGCCCAGCAGTTCCGCGCCGACCAGATCACTGTCAAACGGCTCCCGCGCCAACAGGTCCGCGTGTTCGCCGCCCAGAAGCCTTTCACGGTTGCCCGCGTCCAGGTAGTGTTGGACCATGAAAGCCAGATCGGCCATGTCGCGCCGACGCTCCTGCTGGCGGTCATTCCAGGCAATCAGCTTCAGGATGGCAACCGCCGCAGGCGAAGCAACGTTGACTATCAGCCCTGGGAGGGCCCCGGCATCCCTGAGCTGAACCCGCACGGCATGTCGGAATGCATCGTCGAAACCCACCACGCTCATCAGGGCGCCGTCCTCGGGCCAGCGGATGTGGCCGTCCGCCGCAGCTACGTCGCCACAGGGGATCACGTCCGTAACCAGTCCGGTACAGTGGACCAGGCGCTGGGCTTGGTTCGGGTGTCTGGCGAAGCCCATCCCCAGCAATGCGGTCTGAAGCTCGGCGTACTGCTGCCACGTCTTGGCCAACACCGCGACATCCACGTCGCCGGTGGCCCGTTCGGTGAGCACACCGTGAACGTGCTCGAAGATGACATCCCGGGCGAAGGCGCCGATGAGCAGGATGGGCACGTCGAGCCCGGCGGCGGCCGCCGTAACCCCATCGAGCAGAGCCAGCGTGGCCGAGTCAACCGGCCTCGACAGATGCACGGAGCTTGGCTTCATAGAGGACACGGGCGGCCTCGATGTTACGTTCGGCGTCACTGGCCAGCAAGTCGGCGTACGTCAGCAGAGGCAGAACGCAGTCTCCCTCTCGCATGTCGGTATCGCGCCAGAACGCATCCAGCACTTCGACCGGTCCGGCCGGATCACTGGTGAGCCGATGCCCCAGCAGCCATGGCGCCATATTGCCCAGCCGGTAGATGGTGACCACTTCCGGCTTGAGATACCCGGTCTGCTTCGCGGCAGCCACCTCGCCACCCCAAAGCCCCTGCGCGCGGTCGAGCGTCGCGGTTCGCCACCATTGCGGGTCGGCGGCGCGATAGCGTGCCAGGACCAGCTTGGGCCGCAGCACGTCGCCGTAGGCTCGAACCCATCGCTCAGCCAATTCCGATACTCGGTCGAGGCGGCGGCCGGCCAGGGCAGCAGTCTCACTGTCGGCGTCGGCGTCCGGCGCTGGTATGAGGTAGCCGTTCGCGTCCAGTTCGCGCATGAGCGTGGAAACGCTGCCGAAGGCGATGTCGGCGGCGGCCACCATGTCGCGGTATGGCCGATTCAGGT
Source organism: uncultured Victivallales bacterium (assembly GCA_903837355.1). Lineage (GTDB taxonomy): Bacteria > Verrucomicrobiota > Lentisphaeria > Oligosphaerales > JAFGRS01 > CAILUI01. The sequence goes on along the minus strand of CAILUI010000209.1, from coordinate 6,024 downwards.
ACCGCCGAGACGGCGGCAAGCCGGTGCGGCTTATGTCCCCGAGGAATAGGAACAGCAGCTTGAGGCCTGCGGTCCGGAACAGCCGGGCCCGGTCCGGCGCCCGCGGCGTGCCCTTGCTCCGCAAACCGGTCGTCAGCCAGGCAAGGCCCGGAAGACGCAGATGCACATTGCCCGCGGCGTCCATGAATTCCACGCCGCCCTTGCTGAGCTGATCCGCCTGACCTTGCGAGATCGCCTCGGCCAGCACCAGCAGACGGGCGGTGCCCGCGGCCTGTTTCAGAGCCAACAGCCGCGGCACGTCCGCGCCGTGCAGCGGTCGCGGCCTGAGTTCGACGGAGTAGTCAGTCGTGCGCTTCCGGCACGTGACCGTAAGGCTGCCATCGGCGCGGTGCGCTCGCGACGGCTTTGCCGCAGGCACATAGTCACCCCAGGCTACGGCCACCTCGGCCGGCTGCCGCACACGCACCGCCGCCAGCACACGGTCCACGAATACCTTGTCGTCTCCGAGGCGCATGTTTCACTTCTTTGCTGATTTCAGTACCAGTGAAATATAGCACGATGCAGGGAACATCAAGGGGGTTCACGGATCGGGTGCGACGAAACGCCAGCACCGCGACCTGAGCGGTACATCCGCGGCTGCTTGCGCCGTGGTAGCCCGCCACAGCGGATAATCGAACCGCACACCGCGAGCCTGGCGTGGGTGGCGCCGCCGATTTCTCTGCAAAATTTCCAGAGCGCTCGGGCGCACTGGATACATACAGACCGGAGTCCCAAAGTCGCACGGCCCAGGCCCCCCCACCCTCCCCCGGGGGTCTCGGCCGCGACGCAGCGACAGACCATCTGAGCCATTCATGGGCCATTCCCGCCGGTCTTCGCATGCTGCAGCCAGGCGCGGCCCTTCTCCGTCAGGCGGTACTTCTGGAGGCTGCTGGTAGGCTTGTCGGGGACGGTCATCTCGATGAGGCCTTCTGTCAGCAATGGGGACAGCACATAGTGCCGGAACTTGGTGCGGTCAGTTCGCTCGGCGATGGCCATCAGGTCGATCAACCCCGTCTCCTCAAGGCACTTGCCAAGGATCGCAACCTGGTGCCGACTTAGTGCCGACTTGGTGCCCAAGTGCACGGCCACTTGGGGGGCGGCCGAGGCCGGCGGGCGCCGCATGGTCACGACCCACTGGCCGCCATCCTGCCGGAACTGGGGTTCGGGTAGGCCTGGGGCATCGTCTTACCACGGCGGTGGTATGGAGTCCCATCGGGCTGTGCTACCCAGCGCATGACGTCAGCGATCCAGGCGGGGGCATAGCCCAGATCCTGTAAGAGTTGTGCCTTGTCGGTGTCCGAGAGGCGACGCTGAAGGGCGAGGACCGTGCGGTCATCGACGCCGCTACGCCCAAGCCAGCGCAGCGCCTGGATCACCGTGCCGCTGACCCGGCCGGCGGTGGCCATGTTGCGCGGCGAAGCATGCCGGAGAGCGATCTGCAGCTTGCCAAGCTGCAGGCGTCGAGATCGCCCATTGGTGAGATAGACGACCTTCATGGGCACCTGGTCGGAAAGGCCGAGGTCATTGGCGGCGGCGGCGCCAGTGGGCTGGATGCGGGTCGCATCTCGACTGGCGAAAGCCTTGGCGACTGCATCGCTGGGGGCACTGAGAGGGCCAAGGAGAGGGCGGTCCGCCGGGAGGTCGTAGAGCCCACGCGCGATCCTGCGGATCGTCCCGGCACGGCTCTGCCGCGACAGCGCCTGGTCGATGGCACTGCGGCACCCGATGTCAAAGAAGTCGGCGGCTCGGAACACCGTGCCGGCTCCCTTGTCGCGGATTCGAGCCTGGACCTGACTGTCGATGGACTGTATATGCTTGCCCATAGTTTTGTCAGAATAAGTATATCATCTTTCTGACAATTCAGGCGATTCCGTGGACCCATGGATCCGCTTGTGCGAATCCCCGGCCGCGGCCATGTGGCCCAGCTCGGCAGCCATCGCTGCCTTGCCCGCCTCACCAGTCGCCAAGATGATGGTGGCGTCTCTTGCCGGCGCCGGGCGCTGGCATGGTGAGCAGCGCCGCGCGATAGCGCTCTTGTGCTTGGTGGTTCATGCGCTCGCCCTCCTGCCACCGCCGCGCGGTTTCTGCTTGCGGCTGTTGACGAAGGCGCGAACATCCTCGGGATCGAAGCCGATGCGCCGGCCGCTGATGCGTACGACGGGGAGCGCCCCGCCTTTCATGAACCGGTGCAAGGTCATGGCCGAGATGCTACCCAGCACGGTGCGAACCTCATCCGCCGTCAACAGGCGGGGGGTGGGATCCGGCCGGGCCGGTTCACCCTGGCCGCTCTGCTGGTACTGCTGGATGGCCTGGCGCAGGAAGCCCGGTGGCGATCCCGGCAGGTAGCGGTGCAGCGAGTCCTCCACGAACTGGAGCACCTGTTCCGGGATCTGGGGGAGGGGATCTGGACGTGCCGCCACGATGGGGAACGCCGCCGGAGGAGAGACCGAGGACTCAGAGACGGCGGCTCGCGGCCGCCCAGGGTCGAGTAGATGACGAGACATGATGCACTTCCCTGTGATGTTTCACATTGGACGTGGGGTGGCAACCGGTAGGCCAGGAGCCGGGGTTGCCGCTGTTCTATACGAGGCCTGAGACGGGGTAGCCGAGGCGTGCCGTCTCAGGGCCAACGCGCGGGCTTCCTAGAAGCTCACGCGTTTTTCAACCGCGTACTTGCGGACGGTACCTTCTTCACCCCTGAGGGTGCGGACCTGCAGCGTCCTGGCATCCTCCAGGGCTTTCTTCACGCTGAACTCTTTCGGGCCGTGGCTCTGCTCGTAGGTGATGGATTCGATCTCATGGTTCATGACGCGCAGGCGGACGTCCGGGGCCAGGGCAGGAGCGTCGTGGATCACTGCCATGAGCTGCCGCTCAGCCTCGGTCAGCTTGGCGTCCTGCAGCTCTGGCTGGCGGTAGGGGGGCAGGTCCGGCAGGCCTACAGCGCCAGCGGTCCTGGGCCGCAGATTCTGCAGGACCTGCGTGACCATTGCCCGGAACGGGAAGACGTGCAGATGGCCGCCCAGGGGGGCCACAAGCTGGGTGAATAGCCGCTGCACGAGGACTGGGTTGTCCGAGATCACCACGTTCCCTGGAATGCCGGCGCTGGTCCGTTCGTGGACTCCGATCTTCCCGGCGTTCCCACAGACGATGGCGAGATAGGGCTCCGATCCGCCGTCAAGAAGGCGGTGGATGTACTCCGCGAAGGTGGGACGGCGATCCCGACCGCCATCCGGGGGCTCCAACCCCGCCCTACGCGCGATGGATCCGTCGCGCCCCAACTCCAGCGCCTGGAAGTAGGCTGCCATCGAGGCGAACTCAAGGGCCGACATGTTCTGGATTGCCTCGACGTCGCGCATCAAGGCCACCCAGAAGATGTCGAGCACGGAGAACCGGCTCCAGCCGCGGCCACCGGCAGACGGCTCCTCGCCGACGCCGCCGTCGGCCGCCACATCGGGCTCCGTTGTCGGCGTGGCGAGGTTCCCGTAGGAGTCGACGCCGCTCTCCCTGAGCCGCTGCAGCAGGAGCCTGGCCACCCCGGAGCGCTCCTTCAAACCGAGCGCCACCTCGAGGTCGGTCATGGTGAAGCGCGGCGCCGTCAGCATGGTCTGCATGTCCATCATCAAACTCCTGCGTGGTAGTCAATGATGTTAGAGTATATCAGCATCAGTATAGAGATGCAAGTTATAATTAACCGATTGGTACCACCCGGCACCAGGAAGGTGGCCCAATCCTCGCGAGGGTGGGATGGCCGCCCGACCTGCAAGGTGAGTCGGGGCAGCGAGCTTCTACGGGTGCGCAAGGGGGGGCGAGTGGAGGGCGCTGGCGGGGCCGGGCCTGAAATGTGCCACTTTTGGCCCCCCTCCAGGCACGACTTAGCTACGAAATCATTGGTGTCAAAATTGGTACCAAATGGCCTCGAAAAACCACCAAAAACCAGGGGATATCAGGAGATATCAGAATCGCGGGAAATCGTGCGTAAGTCGTTGAATCTGAGGAAAAAGGATGGCGCCCCCGAGCCGATTTGAACGGCCGACCTACTGCTTAGGAGGCAGACTCTCTGACTATTTCTAGGCACAGAATTCAGGGGCAACTGGCAGTGTGGCACTTTTTGTGGCACTTTACTCCCAGGCGATATGGCCGGTTGCCGCACTGAGTCTCGACCAGCCCGTCTTGAGTCGGAGTTACCCCAGGATGCCGGATCAGCCCTTACCTCGTGGTCTCTACCAACGCAGTGGATCGCCGCTGCTCTACTACCAAGTCATCGTTGACGGGAAGCGCCGACGCGGCAGTACCGGGTACGGACTTGGCCAGCTTGATGAGGCCATCGCTTTTCGTAACGAGGTGAAGGAGAAGCTCAGGGGCAACAGGGACGCCGACAAGACCGTTAAGCGTGCAATCGTGCGGCAGTACAGCCGGGAACTGCATACTGTCAGGATTTCCCTAGCGGAGACTTGGGCCAGATTCGCCGCCAAACCCAGTGCCCAGGCTGGACCTAAGCAGCTCAAAGCCAGCGAGTCCTACTGGGGGGACTTCGTCAAGTTCATGGCAGACCGTTACCCGCAGATCCTGCACCTGCACGACGTGTCCCACGACCACACCCAGGCGTATGTGCGGCAGCTACGGACAAGTGGCAGGTGGGATGATCGTGTTGTCTATGCGCGGGGCGACCGGACGGTCACCAACTCGCACAAGGCCAAGCACCTCTCGAACCGCACGATCAACGTTCGGCATGGTGTCTGTCAGCATGTCTACGAGACGCTCCGGCGTGACATCGATGCTCCCGAGAACCCGTTCGCCCTGATCGCCAAGCCTGACAACGAATACAGTGAGCGAGATGCGTTCAGCCTTGACGACCTCCGCAGAATCGCCGTATGCGCCGAGAAGACCAACGCGCTGGTTCACCACATCTTCGCCGTTGGGGCCAACACCGCGCTCCGGGAGGGCAATATCTGTCTTCTGAAGTGGAGGGAGGTCGGGGCCGACTTCATCGAGACCGTCCAGCTCAAGACGCGGCAACCGGTACGCATCCCGATCCTTCTGCGGATTCCGCTGAAAGTGGGCAGCGATTCCGATCCATGGTGGACACCTGAGTCCTCCCGAAGGCTCTCCGGGCGGTGCCTGCGGGGTGTCCACCATGGGGGTCGCGGAACAGGCCGGAATGGGGGGTCTTCCGGAGCGCAGCGACGCTCAGCCTTTCCTTTGCTTTACATGGTTTCCTTTTGAAGTCAACTCCGCAGGCTGCATTGGGCCTCCTGCGTCTGGCGCTGTGTCCGGGGTTCCGCCAGGCAGTGGCTTGGGTCTGCGCATGGTTTCTCCGTCCAGGTCGATGCGGTAGGCGCTGTGTACGATACGGTCGAGGATGGCGTCGGCGATAGTGGGGTCGTCCACTAGTTGGTGCCATTCATCGGGGGGCAGTTGGCTGGCGATGAGCATGGACCCCTTGTCGTGCCGCTCTTCGAGCAGTTCGAGAAAGTCGCGGTACTGGGAGCGCCTGACCGTGTCCATGCCCCAGTCGTCGACCACCAGCAGGTGGGGCCGGGTCAGCCGGCGGATGAAGCGCGACAGCGAGCCATCGGACGAGGCCGCCAGCAGGTCGCGGAAGAGTTTGGCCGCCGATAGATACAGCACCCGATAGCCATCGCGGCAGGCCTTCTGGGCAAGGGCGCAGGCGAGCCAGGACTTGCCGACTCCGGTGGGTCCGGTGATGAGACAGTGCCGGTGATAGCGCAGCCAGTCCCCGGTGGCCAACTGGGCGACGAGCTCGCGGCGCAGGCCGCGCGGGACCTGCCAGTCGATGTCCTCCAGGGCGGCACTTTGCCGCAGCTTCGCATAGCCCAGACGCCGCTGCAGCGCCAGGTTCTCCTGGTGTTCCCACTGCCGGTCGACCAGCATGGCCAGGCGCTCGTCGAAGCCCAGGACAGCGCTGTCGGGGCCGCTGCGCTGACCGCTGTAGGCCTCGGCCATGCCGTCCAGCCCGAGGCGGCG
>CAILUI010000208.1 GCA_903837355.1 uncultured Victivallales bacterium | reverse complement strand
GGTCACCGGCACGGTGAAAGCGTGAGAGCGTGATTGCGTGAGGGTTACGGCGCGTGTGCCGGCCGTCTGCCACGAATCCACGCTTTCACGTTCTCACGCGCTCACCCGTAGCGGGAACCGCGATCTTGGAACAGCCCTGAGCTGGTCCGCGCGCGCACCCTCTGGTATCGGTCTAGAGAGCGGGCTAGGTTGGCCCGGTGTCCGTGCTGATGGAGGCCCGACGAGCGATGCGGCATACTCTCCTTCTGGTTCCGCTGATCACCCTTGGCGTCGTCGCCCAGGCGGAGTCCTTTGTGCCCGATTTCCGCCTCCGTCCCGATGACTACACGGTGCTGATGGCCGTTGACACGCGTCTTCCCGAGGGCATGCAGCCGTTCCAGCCCGGCGGTCACGGGAAGTTCCACGCCACGGGCTGGTCGCGTTCGCAGCAGGTGCTGAGCTGGGAGGTTACGGTTCCCGCGGACGATGTCTACGCGGTCAACGTCCTGGCCTGCCGTGAGAGCGACGTGCCCATCGAGGTGGCTGTCACCGCGGCTGGCCAGACGGTCCAGGGCGAGCTGGCGTCGCCGCCGCGCGCCTGGACTCGCCAGGCGCTGGCAGGCGTTCTGCGCCTGCCCGCGGGACGGCAGACGGTCTCGCTGCGGGGGCAGGCAGCGGCGGGCACCGGCCCCTTTGCCGCCTCGGTTCTGGCGCTGGAACTGGTGCGGCCGGCGGTACGCGAGCGCCTGCATGCCGCCGCCCTGGGGATGCGGGCCGAGACGACCTGGCTGCGGCAAGCCGGCTATGGCATCATGTGCCACTGGACGTCCGGGAGTCGGCCGCGCCGCGGCGACCCCAAGCCCTACGCTCAGGCGGTTCAGGAACTCGACGTCGAGGCTCTGGCTGTCCAGGTACAGGAGACCGGGGCGGGCGTCTTTGTCCTGACCACCTCCCATGCCCAGATGTACTTCCCCGCGCCCTTGTCGGCGCTGGACCGGCTCCTGCCCGGCCGCAGTGCCGCGCGTGATCTGGTTGCTGACCTCGCTGCCGCGCTGGGTCGGCGCGGGATCCGACTTATGCTCTACTACCATCTGGGCGCAAGCAGCGACCCCGAGTGGCTGCAGGCGAGCGGCTTCTGGGAGACTGACACCCGGCGCGTTTTCGCGAACTGGGCAGCGGTCGTGCAGGAGGTGGGGGAGCGTTACGGCAGCACGCTGGCAGGTTGGTGGTTCGACGATGGCGCGGTCAGCTACTACTACCGCAGCGCGCCCTGGGAGCAGCTCACCCGCGCGGCCAAGGCCGGCTACCCGCAGCGCCTGGTCGGCTACAACCCGTGGGAGTTGCCCGCGCCCACCGAGTTCCAGGACTATTGCTGCGGCGAGGGCTTTGGCGATCCGGGTGTGGGCGGGTTGCTGCCGGTCGGCGGCGACGGGCGCTACACGGCCGGCAGCCACCAGGGCCTGCAGGCCTGCGCGACGCTGGTTACCGAGCAGGACTGGGTGCATGACCGCCCTGATACTGACATCGGTCCGCCGCGCTGGAATGCCGCGCAGATGGCCGACCTGCTGAAGGGGTTCAAGGCGCGGGGGAACGTCCCGCTGTTCAACCTTGAAATCTACCAGGAAGGGACCGTCTCCCCAGCCACGGTGCGCATGTTCCAGGAGGCCCGGCGCCGGCTGGCTGCCGAGGTGGTACCGTGACTCCCGGCGCGGTATACTCCGCCGCCGTTGGCCGCAGGCCTCCAGCCCGTGGCCGGCGGTGATGGCGATCTGAGAGGAGCACAGGACTCGGCTATGGCACGGAACCTCGCCCCCAACGTCCTTTTCGTCTTCGGCGACCAGTGGCGCGGTCAGGCGGTCGGTTACCGCGGTGACCCGAACGCGCGGACGCCGCACGTGGATCGCTTTGCCGCCGAGAGCGTGGACCTGCCGAACGCGGTGGCGGGGACGCCGGTATGCTGCCCGTGGCGGGCCAGCCTGATGACGGGGCAGCATCCGCTGACCCACGGGGTCTTTGTCAACGACGTCTGCATCACGTCGGACGCCGTGCCCTTGGCCGAGTGCCTGAACCAGGCCGGCTACGCGACGAGCTACATCGGTAAGTGGCATGTGGATGGCCAGGGGCGCGAGGCGTTTGTGCCCCCGGAACGGCGGCTCGGTTTCCGCACCTGGCGCGGTTTCGAGTGCAGCCACGACTACAACGCCTCGGACTACTACGCCGACACGCCCGAACGGCAACGCTGGGCGGGCTACGATGCCGAGGCCCAGACCCGGCTGGCCTGTGAGCAGATCCGCGACCACGACCGCGAGCGGCCCTTCGCCCTGTTCCTCTCCTGGGGGCCACCTCATGATCCCTACCAGACCGCACCCGAGCGCTACCGCCAGAACTACCGGCCGGAGGACATCATCCTGCGCCCGAATGTGCCCGCCGAAGCCGCGGGCCAGGCCCGGCAGTGGCTGGCCGGCTACTACGCTCACATCGAGGCGCTGGATGCCTGCTTCGGTGACCTGCTGGCAGCCCTGCGCGCTGCTGGTTGTGAAGAGAACACGATCGTCGTCTTCACGAGTGACCACGGCGACATGCTCGGTTCGCAGGGCCTGTGGATGAAGCAGAAGCCGTGGGAGGAGTCGTTGCGCGTGCCGTTCCTGGTGCGCTGGCCGGCCGCTCTGGGGCGTCAGCCCAGGCAGGTGGATGCCTGCCTGAATGCGCCCGACATCATGCCCACTCTGCTGGGGTTGTGCGGGGTGCCGATTCCGGCGACGGTGCAGGGCACGGATGCTTCGCCGTGGCTGCGCGGCGAGGCCGGTCCGGATCTCGACGCGGCGTTGCTCGCCCTGCATTTCCCCTTCCACCAGTGGAACCCCGAGCGCGGCGGCAAGGAGTTTCGCGGCCTGCGCACGCGCCGCTACACCTACTGCCGCGACCTCCAGGGGCCGTGGTTGCTGTACGACAACCAGGCCGATCCCTTCCAGGCCGTCAACCGTATTGCGGATCCGGCCCTGGCTGCCGTTCGCGCCGATCTCGACCAGCGCCTGGGTCTGGAACTGCGGCGTATCGGCGACGAGTTTCTGCCGGGCACCGAGTGTCTCCGGCGCCGCGGCGTGCGCCTAGGTCCGTCCGGCGATATCGCCATCTACCGCGACCGCGGTCCCTACGACGGCTGAGCGCCGCCTGGCCATTCGGCGCCGGCTGAAGCCGCAGGAGTCAGAGGAGCACACCGGCGTCCGACGCGACGCCAAGGCTGCTAGGTATTCAGGCTGTAGACTATTAGGTTCTGCCTCAGGGCATTCTTCGCATCTCGGGATTCGCCTCTCAGGACTCTGACCTAACAGCCTACAGCCTAAAACGCTACAGCCATCTGGTTCGCCATGGGACGGATGTGACATGAGCACTACCATGCAGCCGCTTGCTGACGGGGTCCTGAGCGACAGCCAGGGCTTTGCCGTCACTGGAGTCCTCACCGCGGGCACCGCGGCGCTGCTGGTCAACGCCGTGCATCCCGGCCTGGTGGGACGCCTGCGCGCCGCGGGAGTGCAGCGGGTCGAGCGGGTGCTGTTCAGCAGTCATCGGCGCGAGCTGGCCGATGGACTGCCCGAGGTCCTGGCCGCGTGGTCGCCTGAGATCGTCGTGCCAGCGGCTGAGCGCGGCCTGTTTGAGACGCCGGAGACTTACTGGAGTGACGAGCGCTCGCGCTGGCGCCTGCTGTGCGGCCACGTGCCCTACCACGTCACTCATGTTCGTCCGCTGGCCGTGGCCCAGGGCGTGGCGGAGGGCGATGTCATCACCTGGCATGACTGGGAGATCGGGGTGCTGGCGACGCCAGGCGACACCGACGGCAGCGTGACCTACCTGGCCCGCCGTGGGGCGGGACCGCGGCTGGCGTTCACCGGCGATCTGATCTGGGGGCCGGGGCAGGTCCGCGACCTCTACAGCCTCCAGCATGAGGTTACCCGCAACGGCCATCCCGTCGGCGACTACCACGGCTTCATGGGCGCGCTGTGGACGCTGCTGGAGAGCCTGCAGCGGGTCGTCAGCCAGGCGCCGACGGTGCTGATTCCGGCACATGGCGCGCCGATGGAGCGGCCGGCCGATGCGGTGGCCCTGCTGCGGGCACGCTTCCTGGCCGCGTATCACAACTACGTCAGTATCTCGGCGCTGCGCTGGTACTTCCCCGCCCACTTCGCGGAGCATAGCCGCGATGTCGGGACGCTGCCGCAGCAGGCGACCTTCGCGCTGCCGCCCCAGGTGCGTATCCTCAGCGGCACCACCTGGGCCCTGGTGGCGGAGGATGGCCACGCGCTGCTGATCGATCCGTACTGCCCGGCGGCCGTCGCAGCGGCCGCCAAGGCCCTGGCGACAGGCGAGATTGCCGGCTTCGACGGGATCTGGCTGACGCACTACCACCACGACCATGTTGAGGCGGCAGAAGCCGCGCGCCAGCAGTTTGGCGTGCCGATCCTGACCGACCGCGTGATGGCCGACGTCGTGGCCCATCCCGAGCGCTATCTGCTCACCTGTCTGGCGCCGCAGCCCGCTGTCATCGCCGGCGCCACCACGGACGGGGAGACCTGGCGCTGGCGCAACTACCGGCTGACGGCCTACCACTTCCCAGGGCAGACGCTCTACCACAGCGGTCTCTACGCGCTCCCGGACCACGGCCCCAGCCTCTTCTTCGCCGGCGATGCCGTGACCCCTACCGGCATCGACGACTACTGCGCCTGGAATCGCAACTGGCTCGGCGAGGGGGTCGGCTTCGACCGCTGTCTGAAGCTGCTGCAGGGGCTCAACCCGGACCTTATCTTCAACCAGCATGTCGCGGTCGGCTTCCGCTTCTCGGATGCGGCTTATGAGTTGATGCGGCGCACGCTGCGGGAACGCGAGGCGCTGTACCGCGCCCTGCTGCCCTGGACGCACTCGAACTTCGGTACCGACGAGTGCTGGGTCCATACCTATCCCTACGAGCAAGCCCTTGCGCCCGGCGGGGTGGCAGTGGTCTCGGTGCGCGTTTTCAATCATGCCGAGGACTGGCGCCCGGTCAGCGTGCAGGCGCTGCCGCCCGCGGACTGGCAGGCTGAACCGCGGCAATTGGAGTGCCATTGCGAGCCGGGCCGGGAGACGTCGTTGCGCTTCTGTCTGCGGCCGCCGCCGGCCCGCGTCGGCCGCGTCGTCGTGCCCTTCCGCATCGATTTCGGCGGGATCGCGTTCGGATCCCTGCGGGAGTGTATCGTGCGGGTGGAAACGGAGGAGCGCGGCAAAGCCATTGGGGAGTTGGCAAGTACTCAACTACCAGAACAGGGGTGATGGTGATGTCCCACCGTGGAAGCCGTTCCGACCTGTGGTACGACTCCAGCGGCTGCCCCCTGATCTCCTCTCGCCGACCCGCCAACGGGCTCCCAGTTCCCCGATGCCGCGTGTTGCGTGGATTGGGGTAGGCGCGGGGTGCCAGTACCGCGCCCAGGCCGCAAAGCGGCCGTTCTGCTGGAGGGCGAATCTCCCCAGTCCTGCTGAGCCGCTGCGCCTGCGTCCAGGTGCCTCCATAGAGCGCGTGAGGACACGCGCACCACAGCGGGAACGGTGGAGATGCGGCAGGCCTCTGCCGCGGGGCCGGGTACTGGCACCCCCGGCCTACGGGGATCGGCGATGGCGCGTGCCGCGCCTTGGCTCGGTTGGCATGCCGCCATCCGGTGCTATCGTAGGGTCTTTCTCGCCACGGAGAGTATCCCGCTATGGATGAGCGCTCCATCAGCGCGCCGAAGTCGGTATGTCTCGACGGCCCGGGTCAGCCGACGGTCGGCGCGCTGGCGGCCGGCGCGGCTTTCGGCCAGTATCGAATCGTACGTCTGCTCGGCCGGGGCGGCATGGGCGAGGTGTACGAGGTCGAGCACACGGTGCTGGAGCGGCGCTATGCGCTGAAGCTGCTGCCGACCGACTTTGCGACCGGCGC
>CAILUI010000207.1 GCA_903837355.1 uncultured Victivallales bacterium | reverse complement strand
GGTCACCGGCACGGTGAAAGCGTGAGAGCGTGATTGCGTGAGGGTTACGGCGCGTGTGCCGGCCGTCTGCCACGAATCCACGCTTTCACGTTCTCACGCGCTCACCCGTAGCGGGAACCGCGATCTTGGAACAGCCCTGAGGCGCCGGGGCGCAGGGCTGTTCCGTAGGGGTTCTCCTGAATGAGGCCCGCACGTCTCACGTCGGGGTGTGCGGCCTGCCTTTGGAGGCCGGGATCTCCGCATCCCGGCCGCGGCCTACGGAGATGCCGCGTTCCACCCCGGCAAGCCGGGGGCTTCGCTCAACCCTGAGCCCCACGACCGTCGCCCACACCGCGCCGGTTGCACGGCCCGTTGCTCCGAGCCGGCGCCGGAGTATACTACCCGCGTTCGTTCTGGGGCGCTCCTGTGAAACAAGAGCTCGCGGGGTGCAGGGCACCCGTGGACGCTCGCCAGCGGCGATCCGATGTTTCGCTCTGACATGATCGGGCGGCCATGGCGCCCGCGGGGGCCGCAGGGGGGCTTCATGCGTCGTGACGCTCTGCCGTGGAGGCGCCGCGTTGCGGGTGTTGACGAAGGGGCGGCGCTCCCGGATGGCCGGCGACTGGCCTGAACCCTAGAAGAGGTACGCTCACATGCTCTGCAAGACCCTCTGCCTGAGTTCGTTCGCCATCGCTGCGATGTGTTCTGCGGCAGATGCCCCCGCGGCCCCGCCGCCGCGCGGCGGCGGCGTCTTCGCTGCCAGCGCCCACGGCGGCTCGCTGCAGGCTGCCCTGGCAGCCATGGGGACGGCGCCGGCGACCCTGCTGGTTGACACCGCGCTGGTCTGCGACGCGGCCACCATTCCCAGCCAGGTCGACGTGCAGGTCGTCAGAGGCGGCCGCCTGGAATTGGGGCCGACGCCGCTGCAGGTCGAAGGGACGCTTTCTGCCGGCCGCTACGAGATCTTCTCCGCGACCGGCGCCGTGACCGGGCTCAAGGCGCCCTGCCCGGAGTGGTTCGGCGCCGGCGGGCGGGGGCTCACGGACGACACGACGGCGGTCCAGCGCGCCATCGATGCGGTGGGCGATGAGCGCCGCGGCGGCCAGCTCATTCTCAGCGGGAAGTACTCGGTGACCCGCCTGCTGGTGAGCCACTTCGGCTTCACGATCCACTCCGAAAACGCCTGGCTGGTGGCGCGTCCGGGCGCCTCCGACTACCTGCTGCGCTTCGCTCCGGCCGCGCACTCCAGTTGCATCACCGGGAAGCTGTTCATCGACCTCGACTACAACCTGGGCTACGGCTGCGCCATCAATGTCAATGCCCGCCACTTCATCAGCCACAACGTCGAGATCTGGCGCGCCAGCCTGGGCTGGTTGATCGGGGATCGGGCCTGGGCCAGCAGCGGCATCCCCGGCGACGCCGAGCGCGGCGACAGCGAGATCGAGATCATCGGTGGCGGCACCCTGCACTGCCTACGTGGTGCCGAGGCCGTCGGCGCCAACACCATCGTCAAGTTCACCGCGGTGTTCCTCTACTCCTTCCCGTGGACACTCCGCGAGGGCGACCCGCGCAAGGCCGCCTGGGAGGCCGCCGACTGCACGCTCATCCGCGTCATCGGCGCCCTGATCTATATGGACAGCGGCGCCATCGCCAACTTCAACACCTCCCCGATGATCGACGCCCAGCCGATCAACACCACCGCCAAGGAGTACTTCAAGGAGTACGGCAAGGTCTTCATCAACAGCGCCCACATCGAGGGCGGCAACTTCTTCGCCACCAGTAACCCGCAGGGCATTGTGTCGACGGGCCGCTCCAACAGCCTCAGCATGATCGGCTGCAACGGCTATCTGAGTTCGGACAACGTGGTGGTGAATACCGACCCGCTGTTCAGCGGTGGCATCCTGATCCAGAATTGCGGCTTCTACCGCGCCGGCCGAACCGCCGAGATCGCGGTGATCGGCAACCCCCAGGCCACGGTCAACATCGACGTGGGATCGTTCTTCGACGACGCGGTCAAAGGGCTCAACGCGGTGCGCGGCGGGACGCAGAAGTTCGCCAACCGGCTGATCCTGCAGGTCCAGAAATCAGCCCAGACCCTCAGCGCCGACGGCGCGATCGTCGCCTTCACGGAGGTCAATCCCGTGCCCGATGGCAGGGACATCGCGGCCGGTTACGACGCGGCCACGGGGCTGTTTACCTGCCCCTACGGCGGTCTGACGAATGTGACCGTCAAGGCGGCCCTGGCCGTCGACGCCGGCGCCGCCACCGATGCCAGTGAGGTGCAGATCCTGAAGAACGGGACCCCCGTCTTCTACCGCCGGGTGGTTGGGCCGGGCGCTGAGATCGACTACACGATACCCGTCCTGGCCGCGGGCGATACGGTGGCGGTCAGGATGCTCTCCCGGCCAGCGCGGACGCTCGACAACGGCGTCGGGACCTACATGCAGATCACCGCCAGCCGCTACTGACCGGCTGTCGCCGCCGGGCCCAGCTTCTCGGCGGCCAGACGCATCGCCTGCCGGGCCATGCTCTGCAGGCCGGGGAAGCAGCCCGCCTCTTCGCAGGCCGCGATCAGCAGGCGGAATCCTGGCAGGATGAACTGCCGGTACCAGTCCAGGCCGTCCTTGCGCCAGAGCTTGCCGTAGGCGCCCAGGGCCTGCAGCAGGCGCTGAATGGCGGCGGTGTGCAGGAGTCGGTCGATGGGGGGCGTGGCGCCCAGATGGCGTACCTCCTGGCAGTACTGGCGCCAGACGCGGCGGCGCAGTTCGGGAGTGATCACCTGCTCCTGGTACGAGTCGTAGAGCAGAGCCCCCAGGTCGTAGGCGGCGCAGCCCAGGCGCATACCCTGGAAGTCGATGATGTAAGCCTGGCCGTCCACGATCATCACGTTGGCGCTCTGCAGATCGCGATGTACCGGCACCAAGGGCTGCCGCAGCAGGCTGTCGCGGAGCTCGCAGTAGTCATGGGCGGCCACTCCCCAGAGGTCGGTGCGGCCCAGCAGGCGGTCCAGGATGTTTTCGCGGAAGTAGTCCCGTTCCCAGTCGTAGAGGCCCTTGGTGAAGCCGCGCTGCAAGGGCAGCTCCTCAAGGCGCGCGGCCTGGTCGCCCAGCACGTGCAGACGGGCGATCTGCTGCACCACCTGGAACAGACTCTCGGCCGTGTCGTCGGCGTCGGTCTTGACCAGCACGTGCTGCCCCAGGTCGCGCGACACCAATTCGCAGGTATCGGCGAGGTGCAGGTGCACTTCGGGCACGCGGATGCCGAGGCGTTTAAGGAAGTCGGCGATGGCGGCGAAGCCGGCGTTCTCGCGGCGTTCGGGGTTGTAGGCACACCAGATCCACGACTGCACGTCGTCGGTCAGTCGGCAGTAGCGCCGGCCGCTGCCCTGTTTTTGCAGCGGGATGACGCGGGTCTCGGCGGGGTCCATGTCCAGCGAGACGAAGACGCGGGGGTCGGGCAGGCGGCCCTCGTCCACGACCTTGGCCGGGGGGACGTCGTCACCCACGAAGATGCCATCGGCATAGAGCAGCGCTCGGGGCAGGCGGGTATGGTCCCAGAGCACGACATTGTGCAGGTGGCTGCCGGCAGGCACGCCCAGGCCGATCCCCAGGCCGAGGGCGCCCGTACACTGCACGCCGCGGGCCTCGAGCTCGGCGCGGCGGCGCGGCTGTTCGGCCTGGGCCTGCTGCATCAGCGGGTGGAAGCGCAGGGCGCAATCGGCGATCTCGCCATGGGCCCGGATGTACTGCTCCGCGGTCCCCAGGTCGGCCCAGTAGGCATCCTCGTCCACCGGCAGCCCGATCACCCGCTGGCCGGCCTTAAGCGCATTCTGGTAGGCGACGATGATCGACGGGGCGGCCTCGTCGGGCAGCCAGTCGAGGGCTTCCCGGCGCAGGATGTGGACCCCGGCAAAGGTGTAGCGGCCGCCCAGCGAACCACGGCGGAATTCGCTGACCAGGCCACCGGGCTCGACCTCCACGGTGCGCGGGCCCTTGCCCGGCACCAGCAGCACCGTCGCCAGGGCCCCGGTCTCCAGGTGCCGTTCCACCAGCCGGCGCAGGTCGTAGTCCAGCACGATATCGACATTGTGCACCAGGATGTGCTCGGCGTCGGGCAACAGCCGCAGACCCTGGCGCAGGCCGCCGCCGGTGTCGAGGAGCGTGTCCTCCTGGGAGATGCGCAGGTCCCAGCCATGCTGGCGCCCCAGCCGCGCCGCCGCCTCATAGACGCGCTCGCCCTGGTACGAGACATTGACCGCCATGGTCTTGATGCCGATGGCGCTCAACTGGCTGGCTGCCAGTTCGAGCAGAGGCACCCCGCAGAAGGGCACTAAAGCCTTGGGCCGGGTCAGGGTCGCCGGCCGTAACCGCCGGCCCTCGCCAGCCGCCAAGATGAAACCGCTGATGCTCACGGCGATGACTCCAGATTACGGGCGCCGGCCGGCCGACGCCTCACGTCACCAATATACCCAGGCTGCCGGCAATAACCCGGTTCCATTGTCCCCTGCCGCTCCTGCCAGGGCTGTCTCAAGAAACGTCCGCCAGCCTCGGGACAGCGCCACCAGTGGGTCGTGGATGGGGCCACGTGGCTCTTGGGGGAGGCTTGCGGAGAGGCCGGTCGCGAATGCCAGGCGGCTCGGAGCGCTGAAAGCGCGGCAATTCCTCAGCCCGGGGCACCGCCGCGGGAATGGAATCGTAAACGAGATTGAGCCCTACAGGGGCGGCATACCGACAGTCCATGGGCGGCGCACGCCAGATATCGCGCCCCTTCGGGGCTAGGAATCTGGGGTATGCCCGGTACCCAGGGCGATGCCCTGGGCTGAGGAATTACGCCCCTTCGGGGCTGAGGAGGCAGAGGCGAACCAGCGGCTTCTGTGACTGGGGGTGCCGCCGCAGGAGCGCAGCATTGGGACGGCGGATCGAGTACAAGCTGACCCCTACGGAGCTGACGTGCGCCCCGTCCAGCCCTCCAGCCTGCCCTCGTGCCTTCGGCGGGATGTGGGCTATCTTACCGCCGCGGCCACCGTGCCTGGCGGCGCGGTGGTTACGGAGGACTGCAGCCATGCCGCACACCGTCATGAGCCTCGAGGAGGCAGCGGAGTACCTGCATCTGGACGTCAGCGACGTCCGTGCGCTGGCGGTTCGCGCCGAGATTCCCTGCGAGCAGCAGGGCGAGCGCCTTGTCTTCCGGCGCGGTCGGCTGGAAACCTGGGCGGGACAGCGCATTCTTGGACTGCGTGGCAAGCACCTTGCCGACTATCACAGCCGCGGCATTGCCCGCCACCACGACCTCTCCCCGGCGGCGCCGGTCGTCACCGAACTCAGCGATCCCGAGTTCATGGAACCGGCTCTGCAGGGACGCTCCAAGGCGGCGGTGCTGCGGGCCATGACCGGGGTGGCCGAACACACCGGTTACCTGTACGATCCCGATGACCTCCTGGAGAGTCTGCGCCAGCGTGAAGAGCTCTGTTCCACCGGCATCGAGGGCGGGGCCGCCGTACTGCACCCGCGGCACCACGATCCCTACATGTTCGAGGACTCCTTTGTCTGCATTGGCCGTTCGCCCTCGCCCATCCCCTTTGGCGCGCCGGACGGCGGCAAGACGGACATCCTCTTCCTGGTCTGTTGCCAGGACGACCGCATCCACCTGCGCGTCCTGGCCCGACTGTGCCTGCTAAGCCACACCACGATGCTGCTGACGCGCTTGCGAGCGGCGACCAATGGCCGCGAGATGTTCGAGGCCTTGCGCGAAGCCGAGATATCGATTCTACCCCGTCCCAACTGAGGAGACCAGCGATGGCAACGCCACAGGCGGTGTCCGCACCGCGGCTTGAACAGCACTTACGCGCCCTCACCCTCGATATCGGCGTACGCGTCGCCGGCTCTGAGCCCGAACGCCAGGCGGCCGAGTATGCCGCGGCCGCCTTCCGCGCCGCTGGAGCCAGCGTGGCCATCGAGCCCTTCCCGGTCTTCCAGCGCTGCGTCGACGAGCAGCGTCTCGAGGTCTTCATGGGGGGTGCCTGGCAGGCGTTCCCGTGCTCGCTATTCAGCAGCACGCCGGGCACCGGCGGCGCCGTGGTCGAGGCGCCGCTGATCTTCTTCGAGGCACCCACGGAGTACGCTCGCAGCGACCTCTCCTTCCTGCGCGGCAAAGCCGTCGTCCATCTGGGTTGCCACATCGAGTCGCGCGCGGCCTACCGGCGCCTGCTGCAGGCGGAACCGGCGTTCCTGCTCTTTGTCGACATCCGCTATCCGGGCACCACGCCGCTGGCCGACGGCATGTTCCCCTCCTACACCAAGGACCTGGGGGCCAAGCCGACCCTCAACGTCGCCTTCATGGACGCCTGGGAATGGAAGCGTTGCGGGGCGAGCGCGGCCCGCATTTGCGTCCGCGCCGAAGCGCGGCCCTCGGCCTCGCAGAACGTGGTCGCCGACCTGCCCGGCAGCGACCCCGAGGCCGGGGTGCTGTACTGCGGCGGACACCATGACACCCAGGCCGACAGCGTCGGCGCCGATGACAACGCCGTCGGCGTGGTGACGCTGCTCGAACTCGCCCGGGTCCTGGCACCGATCCCGCGGCGGCGGACGCTGCGGCTGATCAGCTTCGGCGCCGAAGAGCAGCTCTCCGTGGGCAGCGCCGAGTACGTCCGCCGGCATCGTCAGGAGGTCGAGACCAGCGGACGCTTCATGTACAACGTGGATGGCGGGGGATCGTTACTCGGATGGACCGAACTGAACGCCAACGGTCCGGAGGCGATGGTGCGGGGGGTCGTGGCGGGATTCCGGCAGCAGGACGTCTATCTCGGGGTTACCCGCGAGGTGATCCCCTACACCGACCAGTTCCCCTTTGCCGTGGCCGGCGTTCCCGGGGTCTGGCTGAGCCGGCGCAACTGCACCGGCGGCCGCTTCTTCCACCACCGGCCTGACGACGATCTGTCGCGCGTCTCCTGCGACCTTCTGGCCACCTTCGCGCAGGCCGCCGCGGCCATCCTCACCGACTGGGGGGCGGTCAAGACCCTGCCCTTCAAGCGCAGTATCCCCGTGGCCCAGCGCTCGGCCATCCGCCTCTTCTGGGACGATCTCTACGGCGGCTGGGCGGGTCTGCGCTGAGGGCGCCCGGGGCGCGCTGGGGTCAGGCTGACGGCGGCGGCCGCCGCCACGCCGTCAGCGCCAGGTAGAGCAGGGCCGTCACGGCGAAACTGGTGATGGACCCGCCGAGCACGAACTGGGACCGTTGCGCCCACTGGAACACGGCGCTGCCGAACCCCCACAGCAGCAGCCCGCTGATCCTGAAACCGCGGGTGTAGACCAGCCCGGTCCCAGCCTCGAAATCGACGCCTTCCAGGCGCTGCCGGCGCACCACGAAGTAATCCGCGATGACGAGCGCGAACAGGGGCACGAAGACGGTCCCGATCAGGATCAGAAAACTCTCGTAGGTACGGCGCTCCAGAAGCATGGCCAGGACGATGGCCAGCAGTCCGGTGACCCCCATCGTCACCTGCGGCTTCAGGCGCCGATCCACGTTCAACAGCGAACAGGCAGCCGAGTAGATGTCCGGGAAGTCGCTGGTCACGGTGGAAGCGAAGACCAGCGCCATGGCCGGCACGGCGAGGCCGATGCTGCCCATCAGGGCGAGCACGTTGGTGGCCGGGTCGTCCGAGCCGGTGGCCAGGCAGATCACCAGGCCGATGATGTACATCCAGCTCGAAAACACGCTGTAGCCAATGAAAGAGCCCCAGAAGGCGCCCCGCTCGCTGCGCGCCAGACGCGAGTAGTCCGCGATCAGTGGCACCCACGAAATGGGCATGGCGATGACCAGATCGAGAAGCAGCATGCCGCGCGCCAGAGGCAGGGGCTTCAGCCAGGGTCCCGGCGGCCGGTAGTGGTGTGGACTGAGCACGATCCACGACAGCAGGAAGGTCAACGCCAGCAGCGCCAGCAAGACCAGGGTATGTATCCACTGCAGCCGGCGCGTACCCACCAGAAAGCACCAGGCCAGGGTGCCGGCCCCGATCAGCACGATCCAGAAGACGCGCGAGGCGAGCAGGCCGCCCGTGTTGGCGCCGACGGCCGCGCCGATATCGCCGCTCAGCGCCAGCATGTACGCGGCCCAGCCGACCAACTGCACCACGTTCAGCAGGCTGGGCAGAACCGAGCCGCGGTTGCCGAGAACAAGGCGCGTACACTGCATCGCCATGGCGCCGTAGCGCGTGCCGATGCAGCCGGCGGCACTGAGCACGACGCCACCGAGCAGATGCCCCGCCAGGATGATTACCACCCCCCAGAACAGCCCAGCCTCGCCCAGCAGACTCCCCGCCCAGACCTCGGCCATACTGATGGCGATACCGGCCCACATCAGCCCCACCGCCACGCTGCTCATGTGCCGCCCGCCCTGCCGTCCAATCGTCATGCTGCCCCGGCCCTCGCGGTTCGAACATACTACCGGCGCCACCCTATTACGGCGGCGAACTAACCCACCGCGCGGGCAGATCGACATGGACGCGTGTCCACTGACCGGGCACACTCTCCAGGCTGATCCGGCCGCCGTGCTCCTGCAGGATCCGTCGGCTGGTAGCCAACCCGAGGCCCGAGTGCTCGGGGTGGCTCTTGGTGGTGAAGAAAGGCTCGAATACCGCGGCGCGGATCTCCTCGGGAATGCCGGACCCGTGGTCATCGAGCGTGATACGTAGCCAGGCCGTGGCCGGCGTCGGCTCAGGGCCGGCGTCACCCCCAGGCCCGAGCGACTCCAGGCCGTCCGGGCCGACCGGGCGTGCGCTCAGGAGGACGACCTTATCGGGATGCACGCCGGGGTACTTCTCGCTCAGCGCCTCGCGGGCGTTGCTGAGCAGATGCAGCAGGACCTGTCGGAGGTGCGCGGCGGAGCATGAAATCTCAGGTAACTCGGCCGGCAACTCAATCTCGAAACGTACCCGCTCGGCCCGCAGGGACGCTTTCATCAGCACCGCAAACTCGCGCAGGATGGCGGCCGGCGCCTGCCAGCGCCGGTCGCTGATGGGCGGATCGGCAAAGCTGCCCAGGCTGCGGACGATGGTCGCGACACGCTGCGCTTCCCGCATGATCTCGTCGATGCACTCGCGCAGCGGACTCTCGCTTCCCAGCCGTTCCTGGAGCAACTCCGCATAGCCCATGATCCCCATCAGCGGGTTGTTGATCTCATGCGCGGCGCCGGCGGCGAGCGTGGCCACGGCCGCCAGTTTCTCCTGTTGGCGCAGGGCCGACTCGGTACGCCGGATACGGAGAAAGGCATCCACCCGTGCCAACAGCTCAGCGTTCCCCACCGGCCGCGGCACGTAGCCGTCGGCGCCGGCCCACAGGCCCAAGGCCTGCTGATCCGACGAGGTACGAAAGGAGGAGGCCAGCACCACGAAGACGTCGGCAAGCGCCGGGTTGGCCCGGATCCGCCGACAGACCTCCAGACCATCGAGGTCAGGAAGAACGACGTCGAGGAGCACAATGTTGGGATGGTGCGCCGCCGCCAGGGACAGCCCCTGTTCGCCCGTCGCGGCCTCGATGACACGGTGCCCGGCCTGGCGCAACAGGAGGACGGTGACGTGGCGGACCGTCTCGTTGTCGTCAACCACCAGGATCGTCGGCGTGTCGTCCATGGCACTCCTCCCAGCGGCCTTCCCGTGGGGCCGCCTGCGTTCCTGTCCCTATCGCGATGGGCCGAGCGCCGCCGCCGGGGCAGCGCTCGTTGACGACTCCAACACGTCACGCACCTTGGCCGCGAGGTTGTTCCGGGTGAAGGGCTTGGCAAGGAAATACATGCCCTCATCCAGAATGCCACGGGCGGCAATGGTGTCGGCGGTGTAGCCGGACATGAACAGGCAGCGCAGCGCGGGCCGCAGCGCCGTCAGGCGCTGCGCCAGGTCGCGGCCGCTGAGGCCCGGCATAATCACGTCGGTAATCAGCAAGTGGATCTCGCCCGCTGCCGCCGCCAGCCGCAGCGCCTCCTCCGGGTCGGCCGCCGCCAGCACCGTGTAGCCTAAGGCTTCGAGAAACAGCCGCGCCGTGACCCGGATCGACTTCTCGTCTTCAACCAGCAGGATGGTCTCGTTGCCGCCGCGCCGCGCCGACGGCGGCACGGCGACCGCGGCGGGCGCCGCCTCGGCGGCACTGCGCGGCAGGTAGATCCTGAAGGTCGTGCCGCGTCCCGGCTTGCTGTGGACAGCGATGAAGCCGTGGTTCTGCCGCACGATACCGTAGACCATGGCCAACCCCAGGCCGCTGCCTTCACCGACGCCCTTGGTGGTGTAGAAGGGCTCGAAAAGATGCTTGAGGACGTCCTTGCCCATGCCGCAGCCAGTGTCGCTGACCGCCAGCATGACGTAGTCGCCGGGGACCGCGTCCGCGAGGTCGGCGCAGGAGGCCTGATCGACGTTGGTGTTCCGCGTCTCGAGGGTCAGTTTACCGACGCCGCCGATGGCATCGCGGGCGTTCACGGTGAGGTTGGCCAGGATCTGGTCGAGTTGGGATGGGTCCATTTTCACGGCCCAGAGCGCCGCTCCCGGTTGCCAGGTCAGGTCGATGTCCTCGCCCAGCAGCCGGGTGAGCATCTTCAGCGTGCCGCTGACGGCGGCGTTGAGATCCAGGATCCGGGGAGCGATGGTCTGTTTGCGGGCGAACGCGAGGAGCTGCCGGGTGATGCTGGCGGAGCGTTGGGCGTCTTGCGTGATCTCATCGAGGAAGGCGCGCACGGGGTGGTCAGGTTCGAGGCGGTCCCGGGACAACTCGACATAGCTCATGATGCCCGTGAGCAGGTTGTTGGTATCGTGGGCCACGCCGCCCGCCAGGCGGCCGACCGATTCCATCTTCTGGGCCTGACTCAACTGCGCCTGCAGGCGTTCATGCTCCGCTTCTGCCCGTTTGCGCGCCGTGATGTCGAACAGCGTGCTGAGCATTCCGGTCACGTTCCCATCCGCATCCGTCAGCGGGATCGAGTTGTTCAGCACCGTGATGCAGGTGCCGTCCTTCCGCCGCAAACTGTGCTCGTAGTTGATGAGTCGTCCACCGGACAGTAGCTCCCCGTGGGCGGGCAGCACAACCGCTTGGTCAGCGTCGACGTCGGGAATGCTCATGTGCATGAGTTCCTCCCGCGAGTAGCCCAGCAGGTCGAGTCCGGCTTGGTTGGCATTGACGAAGTTCTTCCCGCGGTCAAAGACGAAAATGGCCGCCACCGAATCGTCGAAGATGCCGCGGTACTTCTCCTCGCTCTCGCGCAGCGCCTCCTCGGCCCGCTTACGTTCGGTGATGTTCGCATGGGCGACGACGAGGCGCGCGGGCCCCGCCCCGGCGAAGCGCGTGGCTCGCAGCAGGAACCAGCGTTGCGCGACCGGCGAATGGCAGGGGTATTCCAGCAGGAACTCCGGCAGTTCCCCCTGCGCCACGGCGCGCAGGCCACGCACCACGCTCTGCGCGACGGCGGCGTCCGCACCGGTCACGGCTTCACACGTCGTCAGGTAGTTCCCGCCTACGCCCGCGCCCATCGCCAACGGCGGATTCGTCACCCGGAAGTCTTCCCAGACGCGGTTCACCGACAGGACGGTGCCGTCCTCGGCCAGAACGCAGAGGTGCGCCGTCAGCGCATCCAGAACGGCTTGGTTGAAGCGCGACAGCTCCCGCGCCTCCGCCTCGCTGACGCGCAACTGCTCGGTCCGCTCCGCCACCAGCCTTTGCAGGTTCTCCTGATGGGCATGGTTCTCCGCCTCCAGCCGCCGCTTGGCGTCATCCAGCGCCTTGAATTTGACCGCGGTGGCCACGACGCGCAGGATGGCGGCCCGGTTGATGGGCTTGATAAGGTAGTCGGAGGCCCCGGCGCGAAGCGCGGCGCGGGCCGTGTCGAGACTGGGCTCCGCCGTCATCATCGCCACCTGCGTCGACGGCGCCAGCGTGCGGATGCGCTGCAGCAATTCCACCCCGTCGAGGCCAGGCAGGATGATGTCGACAACCGCCACATCAAAGGCGGTTTCCTGCAGGCATTCGAGGGCGGCATCTGCATCTTCGACGGCGGTCACGTCGTGCCCGTCACTGCGCAGGAACTCGCCCAACGTCCGGCCCACACTCCTCTCGTCGTCAACGATCAACACTCGAGCCATAGACTATTCCTATCGTCGTCTTCGTGACCTCGCATGCGGGTTCGGATAGCCGCCCGCAATGACACAACACACTATTGGGTTACAGCACCAGAGTCAAGGCGCGCAGGCCACGGCGGGCGCGTCTTGCGTCTCCCTCTGGCCACGGTATGGTTAACGGCTCGACGACCTTGGTTTCAGCAGCAGGAGTGACGGAACATGACGGATCGGAGCCGCTCGCTGGTTGTGGGTGCCGCCGCGGTGGTTGCCGCAGTCCTGGCCATCTATCTCGGCCTGCGCTCGGGGGGCGGCCAGGGCCGGGCGGGGGGGGAGCCCAAGCCACCGCCTGTAGCCGCGACGGAGCGCACGGGTGCAGGGCCGGCCGGCGGGTCGATCCTCTTGACCCGTGCGGGGCTCCTGGCCTTTCTGACCACGCAGGCGAGTCCGGCGGTGGTCGAGCCGGGACAGACGACGTACCTCTTTCCGGAGTTGCGCAGCGACGCGCTCGAGGCCTTGGCGTTGGTCGACCCCGAGAAGGCGGCGACGCTGCTGCAGCAGACGCTCGCGGGCGACGGCGAGCCGGACTCCTGGTCGGCAGAGCGGCTCCTGGCGGCGCGGCTGCGCCTGCGGGCGGGGCAGGCAGACGGGGGCGAGACCATCACGGCGTGGCTGCGGGCTTACCCAAATCCGACCGAGGCCGAGGGCGTCGGCGCGGCCGCCGAGGCGGCCTCCTGGTTGGGGGCAGAGGCCGGCGGCGCGGCGGTGCGCCAGATGCTGGGCGCGCCGCTTGAGGACTATGACGAGGATCACCTTGCGGCAGTGCTGCAAGCAGCGGCGGTGCTGAAGGCCGGGACCTCGGTGGCGCAGTTGCGCTCGATCCTGGCCGGAGGCGTGGAGGCGTGGGGGTTCAGGGTGCTGGGGGCGGCGGCTGGGGCGCTGAAGGGCCTGGGTGACGACGGCGGGCAGAGGGTCCTGGATCTGGCGGCGGCCGACGACTGGTTTGAGGCGGACGAAGTCGCGGCCGGACTGGCCATGCGCGGCAACACGGCCGTGCTCCTGTGGCTCGACCAGTTGCTGGGGTGTGAGGATGCCTCGACGCGGGCCCAGGCCGCGCGCTCGCTACGGATTGTCGGCGACGCCGCCGCCCTGCCCTCGCTGCGGCAGGCGCTGGGCGATGACCACCCCGACGTCCGCGCCGAGGCGGCCATTTCGCTGGCGGTCCTGGGCGATGACAGCGCCCTCGCTGGGGTGCGCAGCGGTCTGGGGAGCACGAACAGCAGCACGGCCATCGACGCCTGGAAGACGCTGGCGGGGCGCGGCGACGCGGCCTCGCGGCCGGCGGCGGAGAAGCTCCTGGCGGCGCCCCTGCCGCCGGCCGACGATCTGCGGCGCGGGCCGGCGTTGCGCACGCGCGTCTGGGCGGCGGTCGTGCTGGTGCGGGCGCAGGAGGCGCCGGCCAAGCCCTGAGAGCGGGGGCCGGGTTTCACAGACGTCCCACAGGATGCCAAGACGGTTAGGTACTCAGGCTGTAGACTGTTAGGTTTTTGCTTCGGGGCATCTTGCGTTTCCGGATTCGGGTCCGGGGTTGTGTTGCCGCCGCACTATGGAGGTCCCGAGCATGCGTTTCTTCTCGCTGGCTCCGATCCCGCTGCTCCTCTGCTTTGGGGCGCTGGCGCAGACCCCGTGGCAGCCCGACGAGTACCCGATCAGCTACTGGGTCGGGCCGCCGCGGGCCTTCAACACGCTGGCGACCTGGCAGACGGTCAAGGACTGCAACTTCACCGTCTGTGGCCAGTACGGGGGCTACTCGGTGGCGGACAATCGGCAGATGCTCGACGTCTGCGCGCAACTGGGCCTGAAGGCGATGATCGTCGACGGACGGACCAGTTGGGAAGCGACCTTCCTGGACGACCACGTCGCCCGCATCAAGAGCCTGGTGGCCGATTTTGGTTCGCACCCCGCGACCTACGGCTACTACATCGTGGACGAGCCCAGCGCGGACCGTTTTCCGGCGCTGGCCAAAGTGAGTCAGGAGCTGCAGCGCCAGGACCCCAAGCACCTCCCCTACATCAACCTCCTGCCCACCTATGCGTCGCCCGAGCAACTGGGCACCCCGACCTACGCCGAGCACCTGGACACCTTCCTACGCCTGGTCAAGCCGGCGGTGCTCAGCTACGACCACTACGCGTTGCTGAAGGATGGCAGCGACCGGGCGGACTACTTCGAGAACCTGGCTCTGATCCGCGAGTACGGCCAGCGCTATGGCGTGCCACCGTGGAACATCATCCTCTCGCTGCCGCACCTGAGCTACCGCGATCCGACGGCGGCGGAGATGCGCTGGCAGGTCTACACCTCGCTGGCCTACGGCATCAAGGGGCTGATGTGGTTCACCTATTGGACGATGCCGGAGTGGGAGCGGGACTTCGGGGGCACGGCCATTGTCAACCCCAAGGGCGAGCCGGCGCGGCTGTACCCCATCGTCAAGCAACTGAACGGCGAGACGCGCGTGCTGGGCCGGACGCTGCTGGGGCTGACCTCGACGGGGGTCTACCACACCGGCGCGATCCCGTCGGGCTGCACCCGCCTGGGGGTAGACGCACCGATCCGGCTCCCGGGTGAACTGCCGCTGCTCATCGGCTTCTTCACGGACCCGCAGGGGCGCGAGCTTGCCCTGCTGGCGAACCGTGACCATGCCGGACCGGTGCTGGCGACGCTGACGCTCAAGCCACACGTGACCGCGCTCACCGAGATCAGCGCTGTCGACGGCACCGATACGCCGGTGGCACTGACCGCGGGCACCGCCACGGTGAACCTGGAGGCCGGCGGCGGGCGGCTGTTCCGGCTGAGCACGCGTTTTGCCTATCCCGTCATGCCTAAACCCCTGGTGGCTTTGGATTTCCGCTTCGATACCGCCGATGATCTGGAGGGCTGGGGTGGGTTCAGTTCTCTGGCCGAGCCCGTGGTGCGCGACGGCACCCTGACCTTGAGCTTCACCGGCAGTGACCCGTTCCTGGTACGGACCTTCATGAACCTGTCTCCCGACCAGTATACGGTTGTCAGGATCCGCATGCGCCTGGAGAACGGCAACCCGGAGGGGCAGTTCTTCTGGACCACCCGTGACGAGCCTGCCTTCGCGGACGACAAGTACCTCAACGTCGCCATCCAGCCCGATGGTCAGTGGCACGAGTATGCGATCCCGGTCGGTACGCACGCGCGCTGGCAGGGCCAGAGCATCCGGGGGATTCGCCTGGACCCGACCACGGGCGGCACGGCGCCCGGCGCGAAGGTCGAGATCGACTGGATCCGGGGCGAGTAGGCAGACGATTCACGGCGGGCGGCCGGCGATGAAGTAGTAGGCCGAGCCGACCACCATCGGCAGGAGATTGCCGAGGACACTGCCGGCGATGATGCCGATCATCAGCGGCTTCAGGCGCTCATAGAGCCGTGCCCCGCCGTAGGTGGTGACTCCGACCTTGAGCAGCCAGGCGAGCAGGAAGGTGAACCAGGTGTAGAAGGACGGGTAGCCGCCCAGAAAGACAAAGGCCATCGGGTGCAGCGGCCACCAGGCGAAGCGCAGGCGGGCGAAGGCCAGGGCCAAGGCGATGCCCATGGCGATGAAGAAGGCCAGGACCTGCGGGCGGTCGGGCGAGAGGGAGGCGACGCGGTCCCAACCGCGCCCCGCGTCGGCGGTCTCGAGGCGGTCGTGGGCGCGCAGTTTCTGTTTGACCTCGACCATGTTCTCAAAGGAGTACCAGGCCGTGGCCCGGGGCCAGCCCTCGCGAGGGGCACCGCGGTCGTACTGCCAGTAGAGGGTGCAGGGCACGGCGACCAGCGTGGCCAGGAGGACAATGGCAACGCCCCACTTGGCCAGGCGGGCGAGGTTCAGCCCGCAGGTATCGCCCAGCTTCAGGGCCTGCGAGAAGAAGGGCATGGGGGCCCAGCCTGGCCCACTCACCAGGACCGTCGAGACCAGGAACATGGTGAGCAGAGTCCGCGGGCCGAGGGCCGCGGTGCCGCAGAAGGCCCAGATCATGACGCAGGGGTAGACGTAGGTACCGATGATGAAGCCGCCGGTCTCCGCGTTCATGCGGCTGATGACGATGTGGACCATGTAGACCAGCAGGGTGTAGACGATGGCCAGTTGCCAGTCCAGGCCGACCAGGACGAGTTGCGCGACGAAGAGGGCGGTGCAGAGCAGGAAGACGCGCATCCCCCAGACGGCGTGCGCTTCGACCGCGTCACCGGAGGTCAGGCCAAGGCTACGGCGCAGGACGCTCTGGTAGTAGTGTCGGCCGGTGTAGAGCAGCATCACCAGGATGGCGAAATAGCCGCCGGCGTAGATGGACTGTTCGAGGCTGGGTCCGAGCATGCGGCCGCAGCGGAAAGGCACGCCGTACATGGCAAAGATCCCGAAGATGGCGCAGTAGAGGAACGGCGTGACGGTCAGGGTGAAGGTCACATCGGTGCGCAGGAAGTAGGCCAGCCCCAGCACCGGCCACCAGATCTCGGGGTGGAACAGGATGCTGCCGGCGCCCTCGGCGAGCACCGGGACGAGGGGCAGCAAGGCCGAGCAGTCGAAGCCGGTGCGGATCTGGATAAGCACGTCCGGCAGCCAGCGGATCAGGTAGTTGTTGAGGTGGATGAGGAAGACGAAGAGGCAGCCGATCCAGAACAACCGCTGGCGCAGAAAGGCCGGGCGGCCGCTGGCATCGGGCAGGATGGCCAGGGTGAAGGTGGTGATCGGGTAGGGCAGTTGCTCGTGCCGCGACCACTGGGTGTGGAAGACCGCCGCCAAGGCCAGCATGGCGACGGTGGCCGAGAGCAGCAAGGGCAGCCAGAAGGCCAGGGTACGGGTCCAGGCCGACCAGGGCACCGCGAAGGGCGAGATGTGGCGGTCACCAACCGCGAGACCGGTGACGTAGCCATCGAGGGCACGGCTCTCGTTGCCCTTGACATCAGCCAGCATCTGCGGCGGCGCGATCTCGACCACGTTCTCGTTGGCCCAGCCGGGACGTTGGCGGACGTCGTGGTGCGGCAGCATGACCGCCGGAGGCAGATACTGGATCAGACCCAGCCCGGGGATCCCGCAGGCCAGCAGGACGAAGCAGACGATGACCGACAACTCGGAACCGGAGAAGCGGACGCGGCTGCCCAGGCGGCAGAGGAGGGGCTGTACCACGATCGCGAAGAGCACCAGACTGCCGTACACCGCCACCGGCATCAGCGAGGAGATGAACAGCCCCTGGCGGATGACTTCGTCGAAGAAGTAGCAGACGGCACTGACGAACACGACCCCCAGCAGACCGATGATCATGGCCCGCCTGGTCATGAGGGACGCGCTCCGGCTGCGGCTTCGACGCGGGCCGCGCGGCCGCCGACGGCCGCCGTGCCCGCGGTTAAGATGGAAGCGGATTCGGGAGAGTCAACGCCGACGGCGCCGCCTTGACGGGCCGGCGGCAGGGATGAGAGTGAGAGGTGGAGCGCGCAGGCGCGCTACGGAACGGCTCAGCGGGGCATCCGCCCATGGGCGCTAACTTGTTTGTCTATTAAGTACTACACATCTCGTTGTTCTGCAACTACATAAAGTAGAACCACTAGGCTCGCAGCCGGCTCCTCTGGAGCCAAAGCGGCGTCCAGCCGCCGCAGTCCAAAGCGCGGC